>NZ_JBFTKN010000001.1:0-414147 GCF_056395965.1 Dyella sp. 05T440 | reverse complement strand
AGCGCACCCTGTGCGCGACAGCCACGATGCGGTGTACCGCTCCGTAGGTTTGTCGCGCACAGGGTGCGCTCCCACAAAGAGCCGACCGGCAAGGTTGATCCTCAACCCACGAACCTGCGTCCCCCTTGTAGGAGCGCACTTGTGCGCGACCGCAGCGTCGCGGTGCATCGCTCCGGTTGGTCGCGCACAAGTGCGCTCCTACAAAAGACCGGCCGGCCCCGCAACGCCGGGCGTTGGGCTCTTGATCAGGCTCTTGCCCCCGGGGTCCCCGTATGACGCGGCGGGCGGGTGGAGGAAAGCCCGAAGGGTGGCCGCATGGATGCGGCCAGTTTTTCGACAGGACACGGATGTCCTGTCGAAAAACCCCGCAACCCGCCCGCGCACCTGGAGGGCGCAGCCCGGAAGGCGCGTCATCCGGCGGGCCCTTCTCTTTGGTTACTTTCTCTTGGGCAAGCAAGAGAAAGTGACCCGGCCTCCGGCAGGAGGTCGGAAGCCCGCGGCAGGCGAGCCAGGTCACCGTATCGCGACAGCTAAACACCGAGGCTCTGGATAACCAGCTCCGCTGTTGAAAAGCGCCTCCGGCCTACGCCGCAATGACGATCAAATGCCGGCGTGCCTCCGCATGACGGTCCAGAACCCGAAGTCACCCGGAAACCGAAGCAGAAAACCAACCACCCCCTCCACCCCCTATAATCCCCCGCTCAGTTCACCCCGCGCGGCCCCGCCGCGCCAGCGGAAGCCCCAGATAATGAGCGATATCCTGCATAAGCTGCCCGAGTTTCTCGGCAACCACCTCGCGCTCGCCGCGCTGTTCCTGGTCCTGCTGCTCGGGCTGGTCGGCACGCAGCTGATGATGTTGCTGCGCAAGTACAAGGAGCTGACGCCCGCCGGCCTCACCCTGCTGATCAACCGCGAAGGTCCGCTGCTGATCGATCTTTCCGCCTATGCCGATTACGAGAAGGCCCATGTGCCCGGCTCGCGCCATGTCGCCATGAGCCAGTTCGACCCCGAGCACAAAGACATCGCCAAGGCCAAGGACGTGCCGGTGGTGCTGATCGACAAGGACGGCCGCGGCGCCAGCGACAAAGCCGCGCAGCGCCTGGTCAAGGCCGGTTTCAGCAAGGTCTACACCCTCAACGGCGGCGTGATCGGCTGGCAGCAGGCGCAGTTGCCGGTGGCCAAGGGCAAGAATCCGGGTTGATCGCTGTTTGGCGGGCGAGCGCGCAACGCTCTCGCCCGCTATAGCCCGACAATGCCGGCGCGACTGCCCAGGATCTGCGCCAGCACATCGGGCGCGTAGTCGAACGAGTCGTAGTACAGCCGGTCTTCCGGCAGCCCTGCAGCGATGAAGAGCTTGCGGCCCGCATCGATCATCGCGGGCGGGCCGCTCATGTAGACGTCGTAAGCGGCAAGATCCGGGTGATCCTGCAGCACGGCCTCGTGCACGAAACCCATGCGCATGCCGCTGGCCCGTGCCTGTTCCGCATCCGAAATCACGGCCTGGAACGACAAGTCGTGCGCAAGCGCCGCCCAGCGTTCGGCCTGTTCGCGCATGTAGATATCGGCCGCCTGCCTGGCACCCCAATACACCCGCATCGGACGACGCGTGCCCAGCGCCATGAAGTGCTCGACGATGGCCTTCAGCGGCGCAAAGCCCGTGCCTCCAGCCATCAGGATCATCGGACGCTCCGAATCCTCGCGCGGCACAAAGGTGCCCAGCGGGCCTTCGATGCGCATGGCGTCGCCCAACTTGAGCGTGTCGTACACCCACGAAGTGAAACCGCCGCCGGCCACGTGGCGCACGTGCAGTTCGATGGTGCCGTCGGCTTGCGGATGGTTGGCGATGGAGAACGGGCGACGACGCCCATCCTCAAGCAGCACGTCCAGATATTGGCCGGGCAGCCAGTTGAGCCGCGCTTCCGCCACTACCGGTTGCAGATGCAGGCCGATCACATCGGGCGCCAGCATCCATTTGCGCGACACCACCACGTCGACTTGCCGCTTGGCGATGTCCTCCACCGAGGTGACTTCGCGCGCTTCGATCAGCAGATCGCCGCGCGGCACCGCCTGGCAAAGCAAAATCGCATGCTGTGCCGGCGAGGTGCCGGCCAGTGCCACCGGCGGATTGCGCGGATACTCGCAATACCCCGCCAGCAGCGTGGCCTTGCAGCTGCCGCACACGCCGGCGCGGCACGAATACGGCAAGGCGATGCCGGCCCGCTGCGCGGCTTCCAGCACGGTTTCGCCGGGCGCGACGGGGAAATGGCGGCCGGTGGATTGGATCGTAACGATAGGCACGGGCACATTGTCGCGGCGTAAGCGTCAGTCGACAATGAGGGCCTTAGGGTCCAATCACAAGCTTCACGCGGAGAAAACAGCCATGGCCATCTGGAAACAGGACACCTCGCTCGAGCGCATCAATGGCTGGAGCACCAACACCATGATGGAAACGCTGGGCATCCGCATCACCGAAATCGGCGACGACTGGCTGCGCGGCACCATGCCGGTGGACCATCGCACGCACCAGCCGTATGGCCTGCTGCATGGCGGGGCATCCGTGGTGCTGGCCGAGACGCTGGGCAGCTCGGCCGCCATGCTCGCGCTCGATCCCTCGGAAGTAGCGGTGGGCCTGGACATCAACGCCAACCATATCCGCGGCGTGCGCAGCGGCACCGTCACCGGCACCGCGCGCATGGTGCATATCGGCCGCACCACGCAGGTGTGGGAAATCCGCATCGAGACGGAAGCCGGCGAACTGGTGTGCATCTCGCGCATCACCATGGCGGTGATTCCGGCACGCGTCGTGGCACCGCGTTGAGCATCGACGCTCCCTACGCCACGCTCGATCCCGATCGCGTACTCGATGCCGTCACCGCGTGCGGCCTGTGGCCGGACGGCCGCCTGCTGGCGCTCAACAGCTATGAAAATCGCGTGTGGCAGGTGGGTATCGAGGACGCCTCGCCGGTCATCGCCAAGTTTTATCGACCGCATCGCTGGAGCGACGCGGCGATCCTTGAGGAACACGCGTTCGCCAGGGAGTTGGTCGACGCCGAAATTCCGGTCGTGGCGCCGCTGGTGTTCGGTGGACGCACGCTGCTGCATCACGATGGCTTCCGCTACGCACTCACGCCGCGTCGAGGCGGCCGCGCGCCCTCGCTGGAATCGACCGAACAGCTGGAATGGCTGGGTCGGCTGATTGCGCGCATTCATGGCGTGGGCGCGCGTGCAGCGTTCGAACACCGCGGCCGTCTGGACCGCGCCACGCTGATCGCGCACCCGATGCAGGCCGTGCTGGCCTCGTCGCTGTTGCCGCCGTCGCTGCACGCTGCCTATCGCGCCGCCGCCGAACGCGTGGATCACGCCGTGGCCAGTCGCTATGACGCCGTCGGCCCGGTGCGCTCGCTGCGGCTGCACGGCGACTGCCATCCCGGCAATGTGCTGTGGACCGATGGCGGCCCGCACTTCGTCGATCTCGATGACGCGCGCATGGGCCCTGCCGTGCAGGACCTGTGGATGCTCGCCAACGACGAGAAGTCTATGAGCGCGCTGCTCGATGGCTATCAGCAGATGCGCGACTTCGACTTCAGCGAGCTCGCCCTGGTGCCGGCGCTGCGCGCCATGCGCCAGCTGCACTACGCCGGCTGGATTGCGGCGCGCTGGCACGATCCGGCCTTCCCCGCCGCCTTCCCGTTCGCCGCCGAAGCGCGATGGTGGGAGCAGCACATCGCCGACCTGCACGAGTTGTCCGAGGAGCTGTTGTAGGAGCGCACTTGTGCGCGACCCGGGCGGAGCGATGCCTGTGCGAGGGGACGGTCGCGCACAAGTGCGCTCCTACAAGGGTTCGCGATGTGTGCGCGGCGAGGTGTCGGCGATGCGTGCGGCAAGCGGCGGGATGAACACCACCCGACAAATTGCCAATCCACACCACCGACAGCCCCAGCACGATCCGCTAAGCTCGCCACTTTCGACCCAGGGCTTCGCACGTGCGCAATTTTCTGTTCCGACTGATCGGCATCCTTGAAGTGGCGGGTGGCTTTTTCGGCATGGTGAGCATGCTGCGACGGCTGTTGCCGTTCGGCTCGCACGACTCCATCGTGGCGGTGATCGGCCTGGCGTTCTATGCGTTCGTGCTGGTGGCTGGCGTGCTTTTGCTTGAGAACAGCGAGCGCGGCGTGACCTTCTCGAGCTGGGCCCAGGTGCTGCAGCTGCCCCTGATCGCCACGCCGATTTTCAGCTACGGCTTCCATTGCGGCGCCTTCGTGAACGTCTACGCCAGCCTGCATATCCCGGTGCAGCTGTGGCTGGACTGGCATGTCGGCAGCGAAGGCTTCGTGCTGGCCGTGGCCGGGCCGTCGGTATCGCGGCTGGGGCTGAACCTGCTGGCGCTGCTGTCCTGGCTGGCGCTGCGCCTGCGCTAAGCGACCACCTCGCTTTTTTGTGGGAGCGCACCCTGTGCGCGACTCCCACGGAGCGTCGCTGAGGGTGCGCCAGTCGCGCACAGGGTGCGTTCCCACAAGCAAATCGCCGGGTTCCAGGCCCTCACCGGTTATCATGGGCGGATGAATAGCCCTGCCCCCCTCCCCGTCATCCGCCTCAAGACCGACCGCACGCCCGGCCATCCCTGGGTATGGTCCGCCCAGGTCCACAAGCCGGAAACCCGCGTACCGCCTGGCAGCGTGGTCGATGTGGAGGACGCCAAGGGACGCTTCGTGGGCCGCGGCTTCTGGAACGGCCATGCGCGCATCGCGCTGCGCCTGCTGAGCAGCGATCCCACCGAGACCATTGACGCCGACTGGATCACCGGCCGCATCGACCGCGCCGTGGCGCTGCGCCAGGAACTGCTTCAGCTGGACCGCATCAGCGATGCGTGGCGCGTGGTGCACAGCGAAGGCGACGGGCTATCGGGCCTGGTGGTGGATCGCTACGCCGACATCCTGGTGATCGAATACTTCGCCGCCGGCATGTGGCGTTTCCGCGAGGCCATCCAGGCCGCCTTGCTGCGCCACTTTCCCGGCGCACGCCTGTACTGGTTTGCGGAAAGCCATGTGCAGAAGCAGGAATCCTTCGATTGCCGCTCCGCCGATGCGCCCGAGCCGGTGGAAGTGCATGAGCACGGCCTGCGTTTCCATGCTGCGCCCGGCTATGGCCACAAGACCGGTTTCTTCGCCGACCAGCGCGAGAACCGCCACCATTTCGCGCGCCTGGCCAAGGGCCGCAAGGTGCTCGATCTGTGCTGCAACGCTGGCGGCTTCGCCGTGCACGCGCTGGCGGCCGGCGCGCAGTCGGCCACGGGCGTGGACATGGACGCGGGCATCCTCGAAATCGCCCGCGCCAATGCCGCTGCCAACGATGTGCCCGCCGTATTCGAACAGGCCGACATCTTCGACTGGCTGCGCGCGGCCGTCGCACGCGGCGAGCAATACGACGCGGTGATCCTCGACCCGGCCAAGCTCACGCGCGACCGCAACAAGGTGATGGACGCGCTGAAGAAATACTTCGCGATGAATCGCCTGGCGCTGGATGTGATCCCGCCCGGCGGCCTGCTGCTTACCTGCTCGTGCACTGGCCTGGTCAGCGAGGCGGACTTCCTGGAAATGCTGCGCCGCGTGGCGCTCAACGCCGGCCGCGAGATCCAGGTGTTGCATACGGCAGGCGCCGGCGCGGACCATCCGTTCAACAGCAGTGTGCCGGAAGGCCGCTACTTGAAGGCGGTGTTCTGCCGCGTCATGTGATCGGTCCCCGCTTCTGAGACGCCAGTGCGTACACTGGCGGCCGTATGCCGTTGGGAACTGCCATGTCCGTAACCGAAATCGTGTTGATCGTCCTCGTCATCGCCGTGCTCGCCATGCAGGTGATGAACCTGTTGCGCGGACGCGATGATGGCGGCCTTGCTGCGCGCCTGGATGCCTTGAAGGACGACAACCGCCACCTGCGCGAAGCGCTGGCGCAGGAGCAGCGCGCCGACCGCGGGGAGATGACCCAGTCGCTGGGACAGTTCCGCTCGCTGGTGCAGGAACAGCTGGGCGGCATGAGCACCCAGCAGCACGAGCGCATCGGCCATTTCGGCCAGCGCCTGGACGTGCTCACCGAACGCACCGATGCCGGCCTGCAGACGCTGGCGCAGCGCCTCACCGAAGACGCGCGCCGCAGCCGCGAAGAACTCACGCTCACCCTCAATCGTTTCGGCGAACAACAGCAGCAGCGCCTGGCCGCGCTCACCGCCGACAACGAGAAGCGCCTCAACGAAGTACGCGCCACGCTGGAAACCAAGCTCAAGGAGATCCAGGACGACAACGCGGCCCGGCTCGAGCAAATGCGCGCCACGGTCGACGAGAAGTTGCAGAACACCCTGGAAACGCGCCTGGGCCAGTCGTTTGCGCTGGTCTCCGAACGGCTCGAACAAGTGCAGCGCGGTCTCGGCGAAATGCAGAACCTCGCCATCGGCGTGGGCGATCTCAAGCGCGTGCTCACCAATGTGAAAACGCGCGGCATCCTTGGCGAAGTGCAGTTGGGTGCGCTGCTGGAGCAATTGCTCACCAACGATCAGTACGACTCCAACGTGGTGACGGTTCCCGGCAGCAACGACCGCGTGGAATTTGCCGTGCGCATGCCGGGCGCCGGCGAGCACGCCCAGCTCTATCTGCCGATCGACGCGAAATTCCCGGTGGAGGATTACCAGCGCCTGCTCGACGCGCAGGAAGCGGCCGATGCCGATGCTGCTGCGCTGGCCGGCCGTGCGCTGGAAGTGCGCGTGCGCGAGGAAGCCAAACGCATCCGCAGCAAGTACGTAGCGCCGCCGCACACCACCGACTTTGCGGTGTTGTTCCTGCCCACTGAAGGCCTGTATGCCGAAGTGATCCGCCGGCCGGGCCTGTTCGAATCGCTACAGCGCGATTTCCACGTCACCATCGCCGGCCCCACCACGCTCACCGCCTTGCTCAACAGCCTGCAGATGGGCTTCCGCACGCTGGCCATCGCCCAGCGCAGCAGCGAGGTGTGGACCTTGCTCGGTGCGGTGAAGACGGAATTCGGCAAGTTCGGCGCGGTGCTGGAAAAGACCCGCAAGAAACTCAACGAAGCCACCAACGTGATCGATCAGGCCAGCGTCCGCACGCGGGCCATCGAGCGCAAGCTGCGCGGCGTGGAAACCCTGTCCGGCGAGGACGCCCAGCAGGTGCTGATCGACGCCCCGGCGCTCGATGAGATCAGCGACGACGACACCGAGGTTTGATCGTGCGCTGCGCCCTCAGGCCGATGCGCTGACCAGGGCACCGCTGCTGCTGCCGCCCTCACTCTGCAGGGCGGCGGACAAGGCGTTGACGGCGGCTTCCAGCTGACCATTGGTCGTCGCGACCTCCGATTGCAAGGCGGAAGCGATCGCCATGTTCGCCGGATCCGCTGCCTTCTTGCCTGAGGTGGCCGCATGCAAAGCCTGCTCCTCCCGGGCCAGCTGTTTTTGCAGCTGCGCGATTTCCTTCTGCAAGGCCTGCACCGTGGCGCTGGCCGCGCTGCTGCTGCCGGAGCTGCTCGACGACGACGAAGCGCCCCCAGCGCCACCAGCCACACCGGCGCCCTTCGCCACCGAGGCCTTGCCGCCCTGTGCCGATGATGTCGCCGCAGTCGACGACGAGCTGGTGGACGCCGATGCCGCCGACGCCGAAGCGCCGGCGATGGTCACCGGGATGGCGGAGGTGTCCAGGTGAATGCCGATGCTCATGGAAGGTCCTGGGGGAGGGTCGCCCACGAAATCGGTCGGCCGCGAAAAACCTTGAGGCCTCGCACCGGCACCATGGGATTAACCCCATTCGACTCGGCGCGACGTTCCAACCTAAGCATCGGCCATCGATGCCTGCCGGAGTCGTTGCATGAACAGCTTGCGCTTGTGGGTACTGGGCCTGGCCGCCGCGGCGGCCAGCACGCAGGCCGCCGCGGTCGGCCGGCTGGTGGACCTGGCTGTGTACGACCGCACCTCGCAACAGGAGTTGACGGTCTATCAACACGATGGCCGCTACTACGTCGCCGGGCAGCCGGGTCACCGCTACCAGATCCATCTGCGCAGCCAGAACGGCAGCCGCGTACTGGGCGTGCTTTCGGTCGACGGCGTCAACGTGCTGTCCGGCGACACGGCCGACTGGTCGCAAACGGGTTATGTGCTGCAGCCGTATGTGTCCACCGACATTCCGGGCTGGCGCAAAAGCCTCACTGAGGTGGCGGATTTCGTGTTTGCGGATGCCTCGCACAGCTACGCCGCACGCACCGGCCGCCCCGACAACGTGGGCGTGATCGGCATGGCGGTGTTCCTGCCGCGACACATGATCCGCCCGCTGCCGATGCCCGGCCCGATCTCCAGGATCTCCAGTTCGGGCGATGAACGCCTGCAGCCATCACCGCCTGCCCCCGCCGCGCCCGTGGCCGAATCCGCAGCGCGCGGCGCAGTGGCCAAGACCCAGGACAGCGGTCCGATCGGCACCGGCCACGGCGAGCGCGAAACCTCGGTGGTGAGCTACACCGATTTCGAACGCGCCTCCTCTACTCCGAATGAGACGATCACGCTGTACTACGACACGCGCGAACGCCTGATCGCCCAGGGCGTGATCCCCGGCGACGACCGTCCGCCGCCCGCTCGCCCCGACCCGTTCCCCGGACATTTCGTGCCCGATCCGCGTTGACATCGCAGCAACCTGCGTTCAACTCGCGGCAAGCCGAAACGTGACACCATCCAAGGGTTCGTGCGCCCTAGTGGATTGATCACGTCATGCTGGATGCCCTGCACACCATCGTCCGCGAAGTCGAGCAGGACCGTTCCCTGGAGCGGCCCGAACAACTGCGCGAGCGTGTGCTGGCGATGGATCGCCTGGAAGACGTGCTGCTGCACGAACCACAGGCCTGCACGCCCGCAGCCATGGCGGTGATGAACGCCGTGCGTCGACGCGCGCGCGAGCGCCTGGCCGCCCTCAGCGACGTGCAACAGCGCCTGTGCGAAGGCATCCGCCACGCCATCACGCAAGGCGCCGGCGCGCACGCCCTGCGTGGCTGGCTGCACCACGACGACCTGCGCGAACCCTGGGGTTACGACCATCTCGACGCCTTGATCGGCGAAGTCTTGTCGCTGGACGAGCCTGACTCTGTCGCTGCGCTCGAAGCCGACATGGTGTTCTACCAGCCAACGCCGGTGCGCCACGTGCTGGACCTGATCCACCGAGCGCATCTGGGTCACGATGACCTGCTGGTCGATCTCGGCTCAGGCATGGGGCATGTGCCCTTGCTGGTATCGATCTGCACGCCAGCGCGGGCTTGCGGCATCGAGCGTGAGCCCGCCTACGTGGCCAGCGCCCAGCGCGCGGCACAAGCGCTGGGGATCGATCGCGCCAGCTTCATGGCGCAGGATGCCCGCGATGCCGATGTCTCGCGGGGCACGGTGTTTTATCTCTATACGCCGTTCACCGGCGACATCTTGCGGCAGATGCTCGACCGGCTGCATGACGAAGCGCGTCGTCGAACGATCCGACTCGCCACGCTCGGCCCTTGCACGCCGGCCATCGCGAGCGAGCCGTGGTTGCGCGCGGCCAGCGAACCGGATACTGGCCGCGTGACACTATTTCGCTCGGTGACCTGAGACCTCAGGCGCCATCCAGCCGGGTGGCCAGCTGCACTTGAGCATTGCCGGTGGAGAGTGCGCCATCGGGTACGGCATCCGGCGACTGGCTGGCAAGCGCGTTGCTGATCCATGGCGGGGTCTGTCGCGGCCCGGGAATATAGGCGTCCCAATGGCCGTAGCCGCGCTTCACGACGGGCGCCCCGCCGCCCTGAAGATAGAAGTTCACCGGTACGCGAACGACCCAATAGGGATCATCCTTTGCGGCCCCCTTGCTAGGCGGGTTGTAAGTCCAGCGACGCACCGCACTGATCGACGCGTCGGCCAACGCTTTGCGGAACCTGTCCATCTCCACTGGCGTGGCGTATTGCTCGAGGTTCACCTGTTCGGCAATGACATCTTCCACTGTCCCGTCACGACCAACGCGCACAAGCAAATACACGGTGCCGGTGACTCGCGCATGGATGGCGAGCATCGGATAAGTGGGCGCGGGCCGAGTCTTGTAGCTCACCGTATCGCCATCGGCATGCCCCTGGCCAAACGTGGCGCCCACGAGAGTCACTTTGAAATTGCCGTCACCGACAGGCTTGGCCACGATGCGTATGCTCATCGAGCTTTTCACCACGTCCTTGGTGGGTGCGGAGAGCTTGAACTCCCACTGCGCGATGCCTTGAGCAATGACATCCACCACCACCGGTGGAAGTTTCTCCGGCTGATCCAGGGTGTAGCCGTGCAGGGTGCCATCCGGATTCACTTCCACCGATCCGGTGACCAACATGGAGGCCTCCGCCGACTTGCGTACGCTTTGGGCTGCCGCGGCCACCGCCGCTGTCGATACGAAACAGCCAAGCAGTACAAACGTCCAGGCCAGATACCAGCGCTTCATAAACCACTCCTTAGTTCATGCGAGAGGCTAGTCTAGCGGCGCAGCGGCGGCAGCATAAGGGTGGTCACCTGACCGGGCTACGCCTCGCCGGGGACGCAAGTGATTGATCCTGCTAAGCGTCCGCCACCCATGCGGGCCAGTGCTTGACGCTGGCGTTACACTGGCACGTCTGTAAGCCGTACCCGAAGGAACCCGCATGAGCGAGCGTCAAGAACCGACCGAAGTCACCCGCGAACAGGCCGAAGAAGCGGTCCGCGTCCTGCTGCGCTGGTCGGGCGAAGATCCCGGCCGCGAAGGTCTGCTCGATACGCCCAAGCGCGTGGTGAAGGCATACAAGGATTGGTTCTCCGGTTATGCCACTGACCCGGGCGACTATCTGCGCCGCACCTTCGAGGAAGTGGCCGGCTACGACGAAATGGTCGTGCTGCGCGACATCGAATTCGAAAGCCATTGCGAGCACCACATGGCACCGATCATCGGCCGCGCGCACGTAGGCTACCTGCCGACCAATCGCGTGGTGGGCATCAGCAAGCTGGCACGCGTGGTGGACGCTTATGCGCGCCGCTTCCAGGTGCAGGAAAAGCTCACCGCGCAGATCGCCCAGTGCATCCAGGAAAACCTGCACCCGGCCGGCGTGGCCGTGGTGATCGACGCCAGCCACGAATGCATGACCACCCGCGGCGTGCACAAGCGCGGCGTCTCCATGGTCACCAGCCAGATGCTGGGCGCCTTCCGCGACGATGCACGCACGCGCTCGGAATTCCTGCAGTTCATCGGTATCCATGGCGCGGGCCGCTGAGCACGCGCCACCGATGGCATTGATCGATAGCACGGACGCCGACGAGCGTCTACAGGACGTATTGCGCGAAGGCATCACCGCCGAGGACATCCCGGCGGTGTTTCCCCTGCTGCGCGGACGCTCGCTGCTGCGCGCGTTCAACGCGCTGTTCCACGGCAGCGAGGCGCAGGTGCTGCTGCGCCTGCTGGTGCTGCGCACGTTGGGCGCACGCGCCCACGCGCCGGAGTGGACGCCGGCGGAAATCCGCGAGCAGCTGGCCTTTGTCGAGCCGGTGAAGCTGGAAACCGTGGTGCAGCGCCTGAAGGAACACGAGCTGCTCACCTGGGACAACGAAACGCTGCGTTATCGCGTGAGCCCCCTGGGCCGCAAGGCGCTGGCCGCGGTCGCCACGCTGCTGGAATTCGAGCACGACGACGACGATGGCCTGGGCTACATCACCGCCCAGCTCGCCGCCGGCCAGGCCGTGGGCCGGGTGTCCGGCGATGAACTGACGCACCTGCTGTCGCGCCTGTCCGAATTGAAGGACGACTTCGACCGCGCCGTGCTGTCCGGCTCCGAACATCGCATCCGTCGCGCCGCACAGCGGCTCGATTCGGTATGGACGTGGGTGGAGAAGGGCACGGAAGTCGTCAGCGCCATCGCTGACAACGAAGATCTCGACTCGGCCACGCATCGCCTCGCCCAGGCGGTGGGTCGTGCGCAAAGTGCGCTGCTGCGACAGGCCGGCATCTTCCAGCGCGAGCTCAACAAGATCGACCAGCATCGCGTGCATCTGGGGCGTACTGGCCTTTCCTCGTCTGACCTGGTGGCGTGGTTGCGTTCGCTCACCCCAGATGCGCTGGCCCAGCATGCCGACCAGGCTGCGCAGCTGCCGGTGCAGCCGCCCTTCCTGCAGGACCAGATCGCGCTGGACGTGGCCGAATTCGAATTGCTCGAACGCGAACGCGCCGCCGCCGAAAGCAGCGCGCTGCCGAACGCGGAAAGCACCCCGACCACGCACGACCTGCCGATCGACGAGGAAGACCTCTCGCCGTTGCTCGAGTGGCATGGCCAGCTGGCGGCATTGACCACTCCCCTGGAACTCAGCGACGCCTTGCGCGGCGACGACTACGCCTTGAGCGCGTACCGCCTCTCGCTGCTCGGCCTGGTGGGCGACCCGGAATCCTCCGCGCTGCAGGGCGCAACGGCGGATCTCGCGCGCCTGCCGCTGAAACTGGAAATCGAACCGCGCCTGATCGACCCGGGCCTGGCGACGATCGCGCTGGTCAGCGCGGGTCGCCTGCATCCAAGCAAGGACAACAAACATGCATGACGAAACCGCTGCGCTGGTCGCGCGATTGCTATCCCAGCGCTGGCTGCCGCGCGACGACACGCAGGCACGCAAGGCGTTGCTCGACGAGGCGTTCCGCGAAGAACTCGATCGCCGCCTGGCTGCCGTCGGCCTCGAACTGCGCGAACACCCCTACTCCGCCTATATCGGCGTGGCCGTGGCGCGCGCCAATGAGAAGCACGTGTTCGGCGGCAGCGACAGCTGGATCTCCAACACCTTGCAGCTCGACCGCGACGCCATCGCGCTGCTGGTGGTGCTGTGGGCGCTGATCGTGCTGCCCAAGCGCCAGCGCCAGCTCGAACGTCAACAGGCCGAGGCCGATGCTTCGCAAAAGCAGATGTTCGCCGAAGCCAAGCCGATTTCGCGCGATGCGGCGCTATCGCCCATCGTGGCCGAGCGCACGCTGCTCGCCGATTTCGGTGAGAAGCTCGGCGGCAAGACGCGCGTGAATTTCAACCTCGGCCTGCTTTCGCGCCACGGCTTCATCGCGCGGCGCAAGGGCGAGCTGGCCGAAGGACCGTTGCTGGATCTGGTGTTCGATTACGAACGCACCGCGCGACGCATCCTCGATGGCGCGCTGAGCGACCTGCTGGCAGGCCTCACGCCGCGCGACGACATCGGCAGCGACGATGAACCGCTCTACGACGATGCCGACGACGACGTAAATGAAATCAGTGAAGACAGCGAAGTGATCCACGATGTTTGATTTCCGCAGCCTCGAGGTCATCCACTGGGACTACTGGCAGCGCTTCAGCCTGCCGCTGGATACCAATATCGTCACCGTGGTGGGCCCGAACGGTTCGGGCAAGACCACCCTGCTCGACGCGCTGCGCACCCTGCTCACCATCGACTGCGCCGGCAACCGCGACTACAAGAGCTATCTGCGCCACAACGGCAAACCGTTCGCCTGGCTGCGTGCGCGCGTGGGCAATGTGCCCGGACCGCGCGGCGAGCGTCCGTTCTTCCCGATCATGGACAGCGAAGTGACGCTGGCGGTGCGCATCCAGAAGAAGGGCGGCGAGTGGCAGCGCCAGTACGCCGTGATGGGCGGCGATGTCAGCGTCGACGAGATCGAAGCACGCAACGACTTCCTCGGCTTGCGCGACTACCGCGTGCGGCTGGAAGGCGCCGGCTTGTCGCAGGCAATCCGCCGCGTGCTCACGCTGGAACAAGGCGCCACCGACAAGCTGTGCCAGCTGCCGCCGAAGGCCCTGCTGGACCTGGTGTTCGACGTGTTCGGCGACAAGACCGTGCTGGATGACTATCAGCGCGCCCGCAACGAACAAGCCGAAGCCGATCGCGAGCTGCACGGCCTGGAACATCAGCTCTCCCTGATCGGCGTGAGCCTGCAGGAGGCCGAGGGCCGCGTGCGCTCATGGCAGGAGTGGGATGCGCTCAAACATGAGCACACCGACCTGGTCGCCGAAACGCTCCCGCGCACCGAACTGGCCGAACTGCACGCGGCCATCCGTGGTGCGCGTCCCCAGTTGCTCGGCCTCAAGCGCAAGTGTCGCGATCTGTCCGCGCGCGACGTGGAGCTGCAGCGGGGCCTGCAAGCGCTGGACGTCAAGGAAGAATCGCTGCGAGGCGAACAGCACGCAGCCGACCAGGTCCGCCAGCAGGCCAAGCAGCAGCTCGACGAAGCGCGCCGCGCCGAAACAGAGAACGCCACCTTGCTCAAGCAGGAGCAGCATCTGCGCAAACTGGTCGCCGAACAGGACGGCGCCGATCACGAGCAGCAAGGCAAGCAGCTTGTCGAAGCACGCAGCCAGCTTGGTCGCCTGCAGAATGACGAAGCACGACTGCGCGAGCAGTTGTCGACACTGACCGCGCAACTCGGCGCCTGGCGTCGCGGCCAGCGCTACACGCCGGAGTTCGAGCAATCGTTCCGACGCGCCCTGGACGAGGCCAGCATCGGCCACAGCATGCTCAGCGAGATCGTCGAGATCACCGAGCCGCGCTGGCAGGCAGCAGTGGAAGCGGTGCTCGCCGGCTATCGCCATGTGGTGCTGCTCGATCACCCGCGTGACCGCGAAGCAGCGTGGCGCCTGGGCGAGCAACACCGCTACAAGCATTTCGTGGTGGCCGAACGCTCGCCCAGCATCGCGGCCACGCGTGGCTCGCTGCTGGAAGTGGTCGACTTCACCGCAGCGGCGCCGGAATGGCTGCTGCGCCAGCTCGACCGCATCCGCCGCGTGGAAGACGTGGCCGACGGCGCCAAGCTCGGCAAGGAGCAGGACTGGATCACGCCGCAGGGTTATTTCCGCGAGCGCCGCGGCGGACGTCACCTCGGTGTCGACGATGTGTACTTCGGCAGTGCCGCGCGCGAACGCCAGCTGCGCGAGGGCGAAGAGCGACTGCAGCAGATCGAGAAACAGCTGCGCGCCATCGGCGACAAGCGCAAGACCTGGCAGGAACAGGCCAGCGACGCCGAAAGCCTGCTGCGCGGCGCCAACGCCAGCAACCAGCTCGCCGACCGCGCCGATGAATTTGCCGTGGCGCACGAAGCGCTGTCTTCGCTGCAGGACGACGTGCAGCGCTGCGCCGACAGCTACGCCGCTGCCGAGGCGCATTACGAAGGCGTGCGCGAGCAGCGCCAGCAGAACTCCCGCCAGCGCGACAACGAAGCGCGCGAGCACAAACAGGCGCAGCAGCAGCTGGCCGACAGCGCGCGCCAGTTTGCGCAATACCGTCACGAGCAGGTCGATCGCCTGAAGGCTTTCCGCCACAAGCGCAGCCACGTGCGCCCGTCGCATCGTTCGCGCCGCGCCATGCTGGAACTGCGCGAACGCTATGAGTCGCCCGCTGCCGTACGTCGCGAGATCGACCGCATCGAGCGTCGCCTCAACGAAGGGCACTGGGAAACCGACGACGGCGTGCTGCCGCTGCGCGACAAATACGCCAACGACCACGAAGGCCTGCGCGAGGATCTGCAGCGCCGTCGCGTGCATCTGGAACGTGCCGGCCGCATCACGACGGAAGCGCGCGCCGCGTATCTCAACGTGCTGCGCAATACGGTCAAGCGTTATGCGCGCAACCTGAAAGTGCTGGCGGATCTGGCCGGCATCGGCGTGGAAACGGACCTGCCTGAATTGGTGAATGAAGACCTCGCCCTGGCCCAGGCCGGCCTCAACGTGCGCTTCGAGTTCGACAAGAAGGGCTGGATCGGCATGGACGACGGCGAGGCCTCGGGCGGCCAGCAGGTGATGAAGTCACTCTTGCTGCTGGTGGCGTTGATGCGCGACGAGGATCGCCCCGGCGGCTTCGTCTTCATCGACGAGCCGTTCGCGCACCTGGACATCTTCAACATCGACAAGGTGGGTGCCTTCCTCAAGTCCACGCGCGCCCAGTACATCCTCACCACGCCGGCCACGCACAACATCAACGTGTTCCAGCCCAGCGACCTCACCCTGGTCACCAGCAAGCGCCGCCCCGGCGCCACCTGGGCGCAGCCGCTGGCCGTGCTGCGCCGCCGGACCGAAGCCGCATGATGCGGCGGCCTGCCCGCGCTGCAATGCTGGCAGGCCTGCTGCTGGGGCCGGTGATCGCGTGGGCGCAGTCCACGCCGGCCGAATACCTGCGGGAGTTCGACACCGATGGCGATGGGCGGGTGAGCGAGGCGGAGTACGTGGCGCATCTGAGCCAGGGCTTCTACCGGCTCGATACCAATGGTGACGGCGTGCTCCAAACCGATGAGTTGCCCGGCGGCCACGGCAAACCCATCACGCTCAAGCAGTTCCAGGACAACCTGCGCCGTCAGTTCCACAAGCTGGACCGCAATCACGACGGCTATCTCGACGCGCGCGAGCTGACGCAGCCACCGCAGGGTTGAATCGCCCTCACCCCTCTGTTGTTGTGGGAGCGCACCCTGTGCGCGACTGGCCTCACCGGTCGGCTTCGTAGCGACTGTCGCGCACAGGGTGCGCTCCCACAACAGAAGGCGTTGCGCCCTCCTACTGCACTGCACACACAGCGTCATCTGGAATCGGCTATCGTGCGCGTCTCACCGCCAGCCGCCCCCATGGACCAGACCGCCGACCCCGAGCTCCATCCGCGCCGCCGCGCCGCGCTGGCGTTCATTTTCGTCACCGTGGTGCTGGACATGTTGGCGTTCGGCATCGTCATCCCGGTGCTGCCGCATTTGATCGAGCAGCTCGCCGGTGGCGGCATCGCGAATGCGGCCTGGTGGGTCGGCGTGTTCAGCACGGTGTTTGCGATCGTGCAGTTCGCGTTCTCGCCGGTGCAGGGCGCGTTGTCCGATCGCTTTGGGCGCCGGCCGGTGATCCTGATCTCCAATGCGGGCCTGGCCATCGACTTCTTCGTGCTCGCGATGGCCCCCACGCTATGGCTGTTGTTCGTGGCGCGCGTGGTGCTGGGCATGACGGCCGCGAGCTTCACCACGGCCAATGCGTATATCGCCGATATCACGCCCAAGGAAAAACGCGCGGCGGCCTACGGCATCCTCGGCAGCGCGTTCGGGCTGGGTTTCATCATCGGGCCGGGGCTGGGCGGTTTCCTCGGTGATATCCACCTGCGCCTGCCGTTCTGGGTGGCCGGTAGCCTGGCCGCCTGCAATTTCCTCTACGGCTTTTTCGTGCTGCCCGAATCGCTGCCCAAGGAACGCCGCACGCCGCGCTTCGAAATGCACAGCGCGCACCCGCTCGGCTCGCTGAAACTGCTCGCGCGCTATCCGCTGGTGATGCGCCTGGCCGTGGTGATGTTCCTGGTGTATCTGGCGCATTACGTGCTGCAGACCACCTTCGTGCTGTACGCCGATTATCGCTACCACTGGGGTCCGCAGGCGGTGGGTTATGTGCTGATGCTTGTCGGCGCCTGCGATGGCTTCGTACAGGCCGTGCTGACCCGACGTCTGGCCCCGCGTTTCGGCGAACGCCGGCTGATGCTGGGCGGCATGCTGTGCGGCATCGGCTCGTTCCTGGTGATGGGCCTGGCCGACACCGGTTTTGCCTTCCTGATGGGTATTCCGCTGATGGCGCTGTGGGGCCTCTCGCAGCCGCCGATCCAGTCGCTGATGACGCACGAAGTGGATGCGGCCGAACAAGGTCGCCTGCAGGGCGCCATCAGCAGCCTGGCGAGTTTTGCGGGCATCTTTGGCCCGTTCCTGTTCGCCCAGGTGTTTTCGTTCTCGATTTCGCCGTCGTCGCCGTATCACCTGCCTGGCCTGGCCTTCGTGCTGTCGGCCGTATTGCTGGCCATCGGCACCGTGATCGCGCTGCGCGCGACGCGGCATACGCAGGACCTCGCCAAGGGCGAGGAACCCGTGCCTCATACCATCCCGGGCGAACCGTCCTCGGTGATCCCTTTGCAAGCCACCATCACTCCCCTAGAACCACCGGAGCATTCCCCATGACTTTGTCGATGTACCAGGCTTCCGTTCCTGTTTTCCTGCGCGCCCTGAGCAATCTGCAGCACGTGCTGCGCAAGGGCGAGGCGCACGCGCAGGCGCGCAAGTTCGAGCCCTCCCTGCTGCTGCAGGCCCGCCTCACCGCCGACATGCTGCCGCTGACCAGCCAGGTGCAGATCGCCACCGACATGGCCAAGAACGCCTGCGCGCGACTGGCCGGCGTGGATCCGCTGAAGTTCGAGGACAACGAAACCACCTTCGCCGAACTGCATGCACGCATCGAGCGCGCTATCGACTACATCAAGAGCTTCAAGGCCGACCAGATCGACGGCAGCGAAACGCGCGCGATCACGCTCAAGATGCGTTCGGGCGAGCAGCACTTCGAAGGCGAAGGCTATCTGCTGCACTTTGTGATCCCGAACGTGTTCTTCCACTGCACCACTGCCTACGCGATTCTTCGCGAGGCGGGTGCCGAGCTGGGCAAGATGGATTTCATCGGCAAGCCGTAAGCCGGGCTGCAAGACCGGGGCGGCGCAGGGCTTTGCGAACCTGCGCCGCCCTTTTTTTTGGCCAGCAGCCGCAACATCCCGGACGCCTGGGGAATGGGTCTGGCGGACCGGGGCGGCACTTGATTGGCGCCTTGTCCGATCCCATTTAGCCGGGATCGCATCGAGGACTTGCCCATGGCCAACGCCAAACCCATCAAGATCGACTTCGTCTCCGACGTGGTGTGCCCGTGGTGCGCCGTCGGCCTCAAATCGCTGGAGCAGGCGCTGCAGAATCTGGGCGACGAGGTGGCGGTGGAATTGCATTTCCAGCCATTCGAGCTGAACCCGAAGATGGCGCCCGAGGGCGAAGACATCATCGAGCACATCGCGCACAAGTACGGCAGCTCGCCGGCGCAGATCAAGCAGAACCAGGAAGCCATCCGCGAACGCGGCGCTGCGCTGGGCTTCACCTTCAACATGGACAAGCGCAACCGCATCGTCAATACCTTCGATGCGCATCGCTTGCTGCATTGGGCCGCGCTCGAAGGCCGCCAGGCGGAACTCAAGCAGGCCTTGCTGGGGGCGTACTTCACCGACGGCCGTGACGTGAGCTCGCGCGACGTGTTGGTCGACGTGGCCGCATCGGTGGGTCTGGACGCCGGTGAAGCGCGCCGCGTGCTGGACGAGGGCCGCTACGCGCAGGATGTCCGCGCGCAGGAGCAGTTCTACCAGTCGCAGGGCGTGCGCGCGGTGCCGTCGGTGATCATCAATGATCGGTACCTGGTGCAGGGTGGCCAGCCGCCTGAGGTGTTTGAGCAGACGTTGCGGCAGGTGGCGGCGGAGGGCTGACCGCTGTCGCAAGATTGAGTCGCGCACAGGGTGCGCTCCCACAGGGGCACCGGCAGCCCTTGTGGGAGCGCACCCTGTGCGCGACTGGGCGCTGCAGAACCCCAAACCCCCAGACATGCGAAAATCCCCGGCCAGACCGCCTGACCCCGTGCCCGCATGATCCGACTCACCGACATCAAGCTCCCGCTCGACCACGCCGAGGGCGCCATCGATGCTGCCGTGCGCGCCAAGCTGGGGCTGGGCAAGGACGGCCTGCACAGCGTTTCGGTCTTCCGTCGCGGCTATGACGCGCGCAAGCGAGGCAGCATCCAGCTGATCTACACGCTGGATGTGGAAGTGGCCGATGAAGCCGGCCTGCTCAAGCGCCATGCCGACGACAAGCATGTGCAGCCCACGCCCGACACGAACTATCGCTTCGTGGCGCAGGCGCCGACCGATCTCAAGCAGCGCCCGATCGTGATCGGCTTCGGTCCCTGCGGCCTGTTCGCCGGATTGCTGCTGGCGCAGATGGGCTACAAGCCCATCATTCTCGATCGCGGCAAGGCCGTGCGCGAACGCACGGTGGATACCTGGGGCCTGTGGCGCAAGCGCCAGCTCGAGCCCGAATCCAACGTGCAGTTCGGCGAAGGCGGCGCGGGCACGTTTTCCGACGGCAAGCTGCACAGCCAGATTTCCGATCCGCATCACCATGGGCGCAAGGTGCTCACGGAATTCGTGAATGCGGGTGCCCCGGAAGAAATCCTATACGTCAGCAAGCCGCATATCGGCACGTTCCGCCTCGTGACGATGGTGGAAGCGATGCGCGAAACCATTCAGGCACTCGGCGGCGAAATCCGCTTCACTCAGCGCGTGGATGATCTGCTGGTGGACACCGCTGCCGATGGCTCGCGCCAGCTGCGCGGCGTAGTGCTGGCCAGTGGCGAGCAGCTGCTGAGCGACCATGTGGTGCTCGCGGTGGGACACAGTGCGCGCGATACGTTCTTCATGCTGCACGATCGCGGCGTGTACATGGAAGCGAAGCCGTTTTCGATCGGCTTCCGCGTGGAGCATCCGCAGTCGATCATCGACCAGGCACGCTTCGGACCGCAGGCGGGTCATCCGATACTCGGCGCCGCCGACTACAAGCTGGTCCATCACTGCAAGAACGGCCGCTCGGTCTACAGCTTCTGCATGTGCCCGGGCGGCACCGTGGTTGCCGCGGCATCGGAACCCGAGCGCGTCGTCACCAATGGCATGAGTCAGTATTCGCGCAACGAGCGCAATGCGAACGCGGCCGTGGTGGTCGGCATCGAGCCCAAGGATTTCGCCGCCTTCGACGACAGCGGCAGTCCGCTGGCCGGCATTGCCCTGCAACGCGCCCTCGAATCACGAGCGTATGACATGGGCGGCCGCGATTACAGCGCGCCAGGCCAGCTGGTCGGCGACTTCATCAAGGGCAAGGCATCGACCGAATTCGGCAACGTGCAGCCTTCCTACAAACCCGGCGTGCACCTCACCGACCTTGCCGACTTGCTGCCCGACTACGCCATCGAAGCGATCCGCGAAGCGCTGCCGGCGTTCGATCGCCAGATCAAGGGCTACGCCATGCATGACGCCGTGCTCACCGGCGTGGAAACGCGCACGTCTTCACCCGTGCGCATCCGTCGTGGCGAGGATTACCAGAGCCTCAACACACGCGGCCTCTACCCGGCCGGCGAAGGCGCCGGTTATGCAGGCGGCATTCTTTCCGCGGCGGTGGATGGGATACGCGTGGCCGAAGCGGTGGCAACGAGCATCAACGCCACCGCTGACTAAGCGCTGTTTCAGACGCATCCCGTAGCCCCGCATCGCCCGGCCCGCGAAAATACCCCTCGCCCCACCTGCCTACGGATGGTGCATGGGCTCGCGGCGACGCGGGCCGCGCTTCCGGGAGCTGGATATCCAGTCGTTCAGCAGCCCGGAAGCGCTGGGGCATTCCAACCTGGTGGAGAGTGAGCGGGTGGCCACGGCCATCCGCTTCTTTTTTGGGCGCTTTTCGGGCAGCCCATGAGCGGGCCGGCAGGGCCGGTGCGGGCATGCGAGAATGCGCCTCCGACGCGCCGTTTCGCGCCCGACCCGCCCGATGCTGACCGATACCACCAAAGACGCGATCCGCGCTTCCTATACGCGCCTCAAGGAAGGCCTGCCCGGCTTTCGCGCCCGCGCGTCACAAGGAAAGATGATCGCCGAGGTGGCCAAGGCGCTGGCACAGGAAGGTGGCGCCGCGGTGATCGAGGCGCCCACCGGCACCGGCAAATCGATGGCTTATCTGATCGCCGGCGTCGAAGTGGCGCGGGCGCAGAAGAAGAAGCTGCTGATCGCCACCGCCACCGTGGCGCTGCAGGAACAGCTGGTCCAGCGCGATATTCCGCTCTATCTCAAGCTCAATGGCACCGAGGCCAAGGTGGCCCTGGCCAAGGGCCGCGGACGTTACCTGTGTCCGCGCAATCTGGCGATGGCGAGCAACAGCCTCAATGAAACCGCGCAGATGGGCCTGGGTTTCGATGCCGATCTCGCGCTGTGGAGCAAGCCGCCGCAGGAGCGCGACAAGAAAGCGCTGACCAAGCTGATGGACTTGTTCGACCGGCACGAGTGGGACGGCGACATCGACGTGGCGCCCGAACCCATCAGCGACGTGCTGCGTCCGATGATCACCACCAGCGCCGGCGGCTGCACCAGCCGCAAGTGCGCGCATTTCATGCAGTGTCCGTTCTTTGCCGCGCGCCGCGCGGTGGGCGATGCGGAGATCATCGTGGCCAACCAGGATCTGGTGCTGGCCGATCTCACCATGCCGCGCGAAGAAGACGGTTTCGGTGGCGTGATCCTGCCCAAGCCCGATGAAACGCTCTACATCTTCGACGAAGGCCACCACGTGCCGGCCAAGGCGATCGATCGCGGTGCGGCCGAGGTCTACATGAACGTGGCGGTGCGCCAGCTGAGCCGTCTGGGCCGGCAGACCCACGCCGCCTATTCGCTGACCGACAAGGAAGTGATCGGCAAGCTCTCGCTCGACGCCGGCGACCAGAAGCTGCAGGACCTCAGCAATGGCCTGGAGGAACTGGAGCGCGAGATCCGCCTGAGCTGGCTGCCGTCGCCCGACGATCAGGAGCCGATGTACCGCGGCTCGCTCGGTCAGTTGCCCGAGGCCTGGGTGGAACACGCGCGCGCACTGTATGTCTTCACCGGCGAGATCGAACGCTGGGTCGGCGCCGTGCGCCGCGCCGTGCTGGAGATGACCGAGACCGGCCCCACCCATGAAGCGCTGTCGCGCGAACTGGGCATGGCGCTGGAGCGCATCGACCGCCAGGTGCGCACCTGGCGCGCGTGGTCGGCGACCGATGGCGACAACGCGCCGCCGCTCGCCCGCTGGGTCACGCTGAGCGGCGACCAGCAGCTGGTCTGCCATGCCTCGTCGGTGTCCGCCGGTGGTCTGCTGCGCAGCGTGCTGTGGGGCAATGCTAGCGGCGTGGTGATGACCTCGGCGACGCTGAGCGCGGGCGGCAATTTCCGCGGTTTTGCCGACTCGGTGGGCTTGCCCGACGATGCGGTGACACTGAGCCTGCCTTCGCCGTTCGACCTGGCCATGCAGGCACGCCTGGAAGTGCCGGCGATGCGCTCGCTGCCCGATGCTCGCGAGGAACACGTGCAGGAAATCTGCGACTGGCTTGCCGAGCATCTGGACTGGAGCGCCGGCAACCTCGTGCTGTTCACCTCACGCGTCAAACTCGACCGCGTGCTGCAGAAACTGCCCATCGAATTCGTACGCAAGGTGCGCGCGCAGGGCTCGCTGGGCAAGGCGCAATTGGTCGCCGAGCACATCGTCGACGTCGAAGCCGGCAAGGGCAGCACGCTGTTTGGCCTGGCCTCGTTCGGCGAAGGTCTCGACCTGCCCGGCAAGCTGTGCGAAACGGTGGTGATCACGCAGCTGCCGTTCGCCGTGCCGACCGATCCGGTGGGTGCGACCTACGCCGAATGGCTGGAATCGCGCGGCCGCAATCCTTTTATCGAAGTCACCGTGCCGGAAGCGACGCGGCAGCTCACGCAATATTGCGGCCGCCTGATCCGCACCGAAACCGACCGCGGCCGCATCGTGCTGCTCGACCGCCGCGTGGTGCTCAAGCGTTACGGCGAGCGCATGCTGCGCGCGCTGCCTCCGTTTACCCGTGTCATCGAGAAAGTTGCATGAGTTTCCGCATCCTTCGTGCCGCCGACATGAAACCCCAGCCGTGGAAGAACGGCATGGGTGTCACGCGTGAAATCGCCCGCTTTCCGGCCGATGCCGGCAGCGATGATTTCATCTGGCGCATCAGCGTGGCCGAGGTGAACAGCGCCGCGCCGTTCTCCATCTTTCCCGGTATCGACCGCCAGATCGTGCTGCTCGATGGCGACGGCTTCACCATGACGCTGGATGGCAAGCAGCAACACGCGCTGACCACGCCACTGGAGCCGTTTGCTTTTGCCGGCGAAGCACAGGTGGATGTGGCGATGGCCGGCGGTGCCACGCGCGATTTCAATCTGATGGTGCGGCGTGCGGCGGCCAGCGGTCGCATCGAGGTGATTGCCGGACTCTGCAGTCACGTGATGCCGCCCGAGGGCATCCTGGTTTACCTCGCCCGCGGCACGGCGGACACGCTGGACGGGCCGTTGAGTGCGGGCGACGCGTGGCAGCCCGATACCAGTCCCATTGAGTTGCATGAGGGCTCGGTGGCGCTCGTCGCCTGCGTCGTCCAGCAGGGCGGCTGACAGCTCAACCTTCGGCGCATGCGGCCGGCCCTCGATGCGTGCCATGATCGGAACACTCCGCCCGTCTAGGTGATCCGCATGGCACTGCTCATCCTCGGCCTGGTGTTGTTCCTCGGCGTCCACTCCCTGCGCATTTTTGCCGACCCATGGCGCACGCAACGTCGCGCGCAGCTGGGCGAGATGCGCTGGAAGGGGCTTTATTCCGTCGTATCGATCATCGGTTTCGTGCTGATCGTGATGGGCTTTGGCCTGGCGCGACAGCAGCCCGTACTGCTCTACGTGCCGCCGCTGTGGCTGCGCCATCTCAACGCGCTTTTCACTTTGCTGGCCTTTGTGCTGGTCGCGGCAGCCTACGTGCCGGCCAATCACTTCAAGGCCAAGCTCGGCCATCCGATGCTGGCGGGCGTGAAGGTCTGGGCGTTCGGCCATCTGCTGGCGACCGGCATGTTGCATGACGTCGTGTTGTTCGGCGCCTTTCTGCTGTGGGCCATCGTGGATTTCGTCAGCGCGCGCCGCCGCGATCGCGCCGCGGGCGTGGTTTACCCGGCCGGCACGGCCAAGGGCGACATCATCACCGTGGTGGCCGGCGTGGTGGGCTGGTTCGTATTCGCCTGGTGGCTGCACACATGGCTGATCGGCGTGAATCCCATGGGGTGAAACTAGTCATCTACGCCGCCCAGGCGGGCTGAGCTAGAGTGGCGCTGTTTTCGGCATGAGGATCGGGCCATGGTTGCCTTCCTGCTTTGGCTGTTGCTGCTGGTGTTCTGCTGGCCGCTCGCGCTGCTGGCGCTCGTGCTCTATCCCATCGTGTGGCTGATTGCGCTGCCGTTTCGCCTGGTGGGCATCACCGTGGGCGCCGTATTCGCCTTCCTGGGCGCCATGTTGATGCTGCCCGCTCGCGTGCTGCGCGGGCGGCCCGCCTGAGTGGATAAACCCAACGCGCCCTCCTGCGAGCGCAATCGCGCCCCCATCCTCGAGGTATTGCGCACGCATTTCGCCGGCTGCCGGCAGGTGTTGGAGATCGGCAGCGGCACCGGACAGCATGCGATCCACTTTGCATCGGCCATGCCAGATCTGCTGTGGCAATGCACGGATCGCAGCGAGTACCTGCCCGGCATCCGGCTATGGCTGGACGAGGCGCAGCTTCCCAATACACCCGCTCCCTTGGTGCTGGATGTGAATGGGCCGTGGCCGCCCCGTCGCTATGACGCCGTGTTCAGCGCCAACACCTTGCACATCATGAGCTGGGACGAAGTGGAGCTGCTGTTCTCGCGTCTGCCTGAGGTAACCACGGACGACGCGACGCTGGCGATCTACGGTCCGTTCAACTACGACGGCCACTACACCAGCCAGAGCAACGCCGCGTTCGACGACTGGCTGCAGGAGCGCGGCAGCCATATGCGCATCCGTGATGCCGAAGCGGTGGATGCGCTGGCCGAGATCGCCGGCTTCGAGCTGATCGACGACGTCGCCATGCCGGCCAATAATCGCCTGCGCATCTGGCGGCGCGCCCGCTGAACGGATTGGCCGTCCAATCATTGGCATTTTTGCCGCGATCGCGTCAGGATGCGCATCAGAGGGCGCCCCTGCTCGCGCCCGCCCCACGCCATGCGCCCTTACGTCCAAGCCATCGACACGCTCACGCCCTGCCCCTGCGGCAACAACGACGGCTATGCGCGCTGCTGCGGCCTGCTTCATGAGGGTGCCGCGGCCACTACTGCCGAACAACTGATGCGCTCGCGTTACAGTGCCTACGTGCTCAAGCGCGAAGACTATCTGCTGGCCACCTGGCACCCCAGTACGCGCCCCGCCCATCTCAAGCTCAGTGCGCAGCAACCGGCGCCGACGTGGCTGGGTCTGGCCATCAAGCGGCATGAGAGCGACGGCGATCAGGCGGTCGTCGAATTTGTCGCCCGTCTTCGCCTGGGCGGCGGCAAGGCACAACGCATGCATGAGGTCAGCCGCTTCGTGCGGGAGCAAGGGCGCTGGTATTACGTAGACGGCGAGTTTCCCGAGAAATCGGGCGAGTAACGACGCCGCGCTGTGTGTGTGGGAGCGCACCCTGTGCGCGACAATCCAACGGAGCAATGCACCCAGGCGTGGCCGTCGCGCACAGGGTGCGCTCCCACAGAGAGTGGCTAGAACGGAACCGCAGTCTCGCCCTCGTCGCTTCCATTCGGACCAAACCGCCGCTCCACTACTAGACCGCGCCCGTCGTGGCCGATCGCCACCACGGTGCTGGCACGCGTGCCATAGCGATCACCGCGGATGAAGGCCGACGACAGCCAGCGCTCGCGTTCCACGCCAACACCGGTATCAGGCAGCTGATCATCCGGATACACATGCGGATCGGCCAGCGCGGCAAACAGCGGCGCGAATTCATCATCCTGCCCCGCCGCTATCCACGCGCTCAAATGATCCATCAAGGCGCGCGTCTTCGGCCACGGTGTATTGAAGTCGGCATTGGACAGCCCATGCACGCCGGGTTGCACCGCTTGCGCGCGCGAATCCGGACGGTTGCCGATATAGAACGCGTGGGTGGCGTCGAACGTCAGCAGATTGAACGGCCGATAGTCGGCCGCTGTGTGCAGCAGCGACGCGGCGTGGGCTACGGCATCGTCGCGGCCGGCGAGATAGTCGAGCGCGAGCAGGCCGCGGGATCGTCCCAACTGCGGGTCGCGCGGATCGCGCACATTGGTCACCACGCTGCAGCGTCCGTCGTCGGCCACGCCCAGCCAGGTGCCCCCGGCTTCCAGATCCTTTCCGGCGACGATGGACGGCTGTTCCCAGCGCGCCAGCGGCAAGCTGGGACGCGCATGGAATTCATCGCGGTTGCCGATCAGAACAAGCCGCCAGCGCGGATGCGCCTGCCAGGCGAATGCAATCACGCACATGGGAATACCTGCTCCACGATCACGACGCGACGAGTGCGCCAGTATGCACCCCTCACCGATCAGCGGCTCGCTCGCCGCTCCACGGCGGCGGCCCAGCGCGCTGCGACCTTGGGTGTGGTCATGCAGACTGCGTCGTCGGTTCGCGTGGTGACAGCACGCTCGAGCAGCTGGATGTCGGCTTCATGCTGGCGTGCCACGTGCGGGTCTTCAAAAAAGATCGCGCGCTGGCAGCGGCGTTCGAGCACCAGATCGGCAATCTGCGCGTCGCCGCCCAGTGGGCCGCTCTGGTAACGCTCCACCCATGCCTGGTCCTGCGGCCAGCCGCGGCTCCACGCCAGTTCATTGAGGCGCTGGCCGGTGGTGCCGGTAGCCACGCGATGCACAAAGCGCGACAGCACGTCGAAGTGTTCGGCGGCATAGGCCAGCATCTGCGGCTTCATGGCGTCATGTGCAATCAGCGCCAGCGTCTGCGATTGGAGATCGTGAAATATCTGGGCGCCGGGGTCAGGCAGAAGTCCCGCGTGGATGCGCTCCATCTCGATCCAGTCGCGTGCCGTGGCGACGGTGGAAATAAAGGGCTTGCCGTGGATCACGCACTGGCGCTTGAGCGCGATCGCCTCGGGAAAAATCGAAGACGGGTCGACCGGATCGATCAGGTAGATGGCGCCATCGAGCACGCGCTCATCGCCCAGACCTACGACCTCGGCCACCAGCTTCATCAGGCCGCCTTCGCGGCCATAGGGATAGCGCCGCAGCGGAAGATAGCGCTCCAGGTAACCGGCGCGATGAATCGCATCGTAGGTGCGTCCCACCGCATGCAGGCCCAATTCCAGTTCGCGGATGCCCGCCTCGCACGCATGCAGCCAGCGGAACAGCGCGGCGTTGGCGTGGGCGTGGTGCAGCTGGTTGGCGGCTAGGCCGAGGCGCATGAGTGCTGTTCCGTGACGAGGTCGCCGCGCAGTGTCGCATTGGGGTGTTGCGCTGCGCTACATCGATGCCGTGCCGATGCACCCTTCCCTGTGGGAGCGCACCCTGCGCGCGACTGACATTGCCCCGAGGCAACGGGCGTCGCGCACAGGGTGCGCTCCCACAGGTGGGGGGTGAGGGGTTAATGGTCAGGCGTGCGCGAGCGCCGGCGCATCGACCTGCTGCAACAGACAGACGATCGATCCGGCAGCTTCTCGGCCGTCGTACACGGCACGCACCACCAGATCCGCGCCACGCACATTGTCGCCCCCGGCAAAAATCTGCGGATGACTGGTTTGCAGCGGCAGCGCACCGTTCGCGCCGGTGATCACGCGGCCGGTCCTGTCCAGCGCCACGCCATGCGTGCGCAGCCAATCGGGCGGACTGGGCAGGAAACCGAACGACTGGATCACCACGTCGGCGTCGATCACATACTCCGTGCCCGGCACGTTCTGCGGACGCATGCGCCCATCGCCGTCATCGAGCAACGCCGTTTCCACTACGCGCACGCCGCGCACATTGCCGCGCGCGCCGCCCAATATCTCCAGCGGCTGGCGCTGGAACAGGAAGTTCACGCCTTCCTCGCGGCTGTAGTTCACCTCGCGCGCCGAGCCGGGCATGTTCGCCTCGTCGCGGCGATACACGCAGGTCACGCTGGCGGCGCCAAGGCGGATCGCCGTGCGATTGCAGTCCATCCCGGTATCGCCGCCACCGAGCACGACGACGTGCTTGCCGCGGAAATCGAAGGCCGGCGAGACCGCGCCATCGCGCAGCAGGCGTTCCGTGTTGGCGATCAGGAACGGCAGTGCATCGTGCACACCATGCAGCTCGCGGCCCGGCAGTTGCGCATCGACATAGGTGTACGCACCGGTGCCGACGAAGACCGCGTCGTATTCGTCCAGCAACTGACCGAACTCGATATCGCGCCCCACCTCGCGGTTGAGCAGAAAGCGCACGCCCATGCCTTCCAGCAATTGGCGACGCGTGCGCACCACACTCTTGTCGAGCTTGAAGGGCGGGATGCCGAACGTGAGCAGGCCGCCGATTTCGCTCTGGCGGTCGTACACATCGGCGGCGATGCCGGCGCGGCGCAGTCGATCCGCACAGGAGAGGCCGGCCGGTCCGGCGCCGATGATGGCCACGCGCTTGCCGGTCTCGCGCACGGCGGAGAGATCCGGCTTCCAGCCTTGGCGCAACGCTTCGTCGGTCACCCAGCGTTCGATGCTGCCGATGGTGACCGCACCGAACGCGGTCTGCTCCAGCGTGCACGCGCCCTCGCACAGACGATCCTGCGGGCAGACGCGTCCGCAGATTTCCGGCAACGGATTGGTTTCGTGCATCAAGGTCGCCGCTTCCATCAGGCGACCGTCCTGCACCAGCTTCAACCAGTTCGGAATGTAGTTGTGCACCGGGCACTCATGCTCGCAGTACGGATTGCCGCAATCGATGCAGCGCTCCGCCTGGGTGCCCGCCTGCGACGCGCCGAAATCGCCGGAGATCTCGCCATAGCCGAGCACGCGGATCGACACCGGCACCGTGCGCGGCGTCTGTCGCTGCACGTTGAGGAACTGGAAGGTCTTGGAGTCTGCGCTCATGCAGCGCTCCTCAGCTCTTCGGCCAATGCCGCCAGGCTTGCCGCCTTGGGTTTGACCAGCCAGAACTTGTATTGCAGGCCGCGGAAGTCCGCCAGGATCCGACGACCCCAGTCGCTGCCAGTCAGCTCGACATGACGTGACACCAGGGAACGTAGGTGCTGCATGTAATGCTCCATGCCTTCCGGCGAGATGCGCAGGATGTCGACCAGCTCGTGGTTGTAGCAGTCCACGAAGCTGCGCTCGATATCGAGCACATAGGCGAAACCACCGGTCATGCCCGCGCCAAAGTTCAGGCCCACCTTGCCCAGCACAGCGACGACGCCGCCCGTCATGTATTCGCAGCAGTGATCGCCGGCGCCCTCGACCACGGCGAGCGCGCCGGAATTGCGCACCGCGAATCGTTCGCCGGCCCTACCGGCCGCAAACAACTCGCCATCGGTGGCACCGTACAAACAGGTGTTGCCGATGATGGAGGCATCGTGACTGGCAAACGGCGAATCCGCTGGCGGACGCACCACGATGCGTCCGCCCGCCATGCCCTTGCCCACGCCATCATTCGCCTCGCCCACCAGGTCGATATGCACGCCGCCGGCGTTCCAGGCGCCAAGACTCTGCCCGGCGGCACCGCTGAGTTTCAGCAGGATCGGGCTTTCGTCCATGCCGTGGTCGCCATGCAGGCGCGCCACTTCGCCCGACAGCCGCGCACCAATGGCGCGATCGGTATTGGCGATCTCGAAGGCGAACTCGCCACCTGCCTTGCTCGCCACGACCGCGCGCGTCGCCTCATCGATGCGCGTCGCCAGTGCGGCGTCATCGCGCATCGGATTGCGCGGCAGCGTACAGGCGAAGTCCACGTTATCGGCCAGCGCTCCCGAGCCGAGTAGCGGCGCAAGATCGAGCTTGTGCTGCACCGGCGTGGTGCCGTCCACCTGTTCCAGCAGATCGGCGCGACCGATGATGTCATCCAGGCTGCGCGCGCCCAGCGAAGCCAGATGCGCACGCACGTCCTCGGCGAGGAAACCGAAGTAATTCATCACCATCTCGGGCAGGCCGATAAAGTGTTCCTTGCGCAGCACCGGATGTTGCGTTGCCACCCCGGTGGCGCAGTTGTTGAGATGGCAGATGCGCAGGTACTTGCAACCCAGCGCCACCATCGGGCCGGTGCCGAAGCCGAAGCTTTCCGCACCCAGCATCGCCGCCTTGATCACGTCGAGACCGGTCTTGAGGCCACCATCCGTCTGCAGGCGCACGCGGCCGCGCAAGTCGTTGCGGCGCAGGGTCTGCTGCGTTTCCGCCAGTCCCAGTTCCCACGGCGTGCCCGCGTACTTGATCGAGGTGAGCGGGCTCGCACCGGTGCCGCCGTCGTGGCCGCTGATGGTGATGAGATCTGCGCCGGCTTTCACCACGCCGGCCGCCACCGTGCCGACGCCGGCGTGACTGACCAGCTTGACCGACACGAGCGCGTCGGGATTGACCTCCTTGAGGTCGTGGATCAGTTCGGCTAGGTCTTCGATCGAATAGATATCGTGGTGCGGCGGCGGCGAAATCAGGCCAATGCCGGGCTTGGCGTAACGCAGTCGCGCGATCGTGCTGTCCACCTTATGGCCCGGCAGCTGGCCGCCTTCACCGGGCTTGGCGCCCTGCGCGATCTTGATCTGCAGCACCTCGGCATTGACCAGATACTGCGGCGTGACGCCGAAGCGACCCGAGGCGACCTGCTTGATCTTGGACGTCTTCTCGGTGCCGTAACGCGCCGGATCTTCGCCGCCTTCGCCGGAATTGCTGCGCGCACCAAGCCTGTTCATCGCGATGGCCAGCGCCTCGTGCGCTTCGGGCGACAACGCACCCAGCGACATGCCGGCCGAATCGAAACGACGCAGGATGCTTTGCGCCGATTCCACTTCCTCGATCGGCACGGCATTGCCTAGCGGCTGCGGCGACAGCAGGTCACGCAGTGCCGACGGCGGACGATGGTCGACGAAGTTTGCGTAGTTCCGATAGTCGGCCTGACTGCCCGTGCGCACGGCCTTTTGCAGCGTACCGATCACGTCCGGGTTGTACATGTGGTACTCGCCGCCGTACACGAACTTGTACAGGCCGCCCGCACGCAACGGCGAGGCATCGCTCCATGCTTCGGCAGCGAGGATCTGCTGGTCGTGTTCCAGTTCGGCAAAGCCCGCGCCGCCGATGCGCGACGGCGTGCCCGGGAAGCACAACGCCACCACGCTCGGGGCGAGACCGACGATCTCGAACAGCTGCGCACCGCGATAGCCGGCCACGGTGGAGATGCCCATCTTGGACAGGATCTTCAGCAGTCCTTTGCGGATGCCGCGGCGATAGCTGCGACCGATCTCGAAACGGTCGCTGGCGATATGCCCTTCGCGACCCAGCTCAAACAGGCTCTGATAAGCCAGCCACGGATAGATCGCGGTCGCGCCAAACCCGAGCAGACAGGCGAACTGATGCGGATCGCGCGGCGTCGCCGTTTCCACCAGGATGTTGCACTGGCAACGCAAAGCCTGATCGATCAGATGCGCATGCACCGCACCCACCGCCAGCAGCGAATGGATCGGCAACAAGTCCTGCTGCGGATAGCGGTCGCTTAGGAAAACCAGCTGGCAGCCCTCGCGCACCGCCTTCTCCACCTCGCGGCAGAGGCGCTGCAGCGCGGCTTCGAGGCCTTCCTCGGGCGCATACATCAAGTCGAAGCGTGGCGTGCCCACGAACTGCGGCAGTCCCAGCAACTGCCGCAGCTTGCGCTGCGAAAGCACCGGCGAATTGATCAGAATCTGCTTCGCGTTCTCCGGCGTGAGGTCAAATACATTGCTCTCCGGACCGATCTGCGTCACCAGCGACATCACCAACTTTTCGCGCAACGGGTCGATCGGCGGATTGGTGACCTGGGCAAAGCCCTGGCGGAAGCGATCGAACAGCGGACGCACCTGGCGCGACATGGCGGCGATGGGCGTGTCATCGCCCATCGAACCAGTCGCTTCCTGCTCCAGCTCCACCATCGCCTTGAGCACGGTTTCGCGCTCTTCGCGTGAGAGGCCGTAGAGCTTCTGGTAACGGCGCAGTTCGTCGGCCGGCAGCGGCTCTGCAGCGAGCGAAGGATCGATCAGGTCCGACTCTAGATAACTAACTCCCGCACGTAGCCAGTCGCGGAACGGTGCGCGCTTGCGGTTGATATCGTCGATGTCGGCGTCGCGCAGCAAGCGATGCTGCTGCAGATCCACCGCAATCATTTCACCGGGGGCGAGGCGGCCCTTGGCCACAACCTGCGAGGACGGCACATCCCACAGGCCTGCTTCGGAGGCGACAATGAGGTGATTGTCCGCCGACAACGCCCAGCGCGCGGGACGCAGGCCGTTGCGATCGAGCGTGCACGCAGCGTAATGCCCATCGCACATCACCAGACCTGCAGGGCCATCCCACGGCTCGCTATGCAGCGCGTAATACTCGTAGAACGCAGCGAGGTCTTCATCGATGCCCTCGCGCGCGGCAAACGCCGGCGGCACCAGCACACGCATCGCGGCAAGCAGATCGAGGCCGCCGGCGATCAGCACTTCCAGCGCGTTGTCGAGGCTTTCCGAATCCGAGCCCGTCTGGCGTACCAGCGGGCCGATATCGGAGAGGTCGACCAGCGGCGAATGCAGGATGGATTCGCGCGACTGCATCCAGCGGCGATTGGCGCGGATGGTGTTGATCTCGCCGTTGTGCGCCAGCAGGCGGAACGGCTGGGCGAGCCGCCATTGCGGCGTGGTGTTGGTGGAGAAGCGCTGGTGGAACACCACCGCATCCGCGCTCAGCGCCGGATGCACGAGATCGGCGAACACTTCGCGCAGGCGACCAGGCGCCGCCATTGCCTTGTAGCCAATAACTTGCGCGGACAGCGTCACCACATAGAAATGCTCGTCGGCCGCAAGCGCCGCTTCGGCACGACGGCGCGCGCGGAACAGCGCACGCTCGAACACGCCCTCGTCCATCGATGCCGCCGGTTCCACAAAGACCTGGCGCACGCGCGGCTTCGCTGCGGCAGCGAGGGGACCGCAGGCCTCGGCATTCACCGCCACATCGCGCCAACCGGCAACGTGCAGCCCTTCTTCGCGCAGATAGTCTTCCAGCGTAGAGGCCGCGGCGTCATCGCCCTTCGGATCGAGGAACACCACGCCCGCAGCGAAACGCTCGCCCAACGCGATGCCCGCTTCATCGGCAAGCGCTTTCAACCAGCCCAGCGGACGATGAAAGAGCACGCCGCAGCCGTCGCCGCTCACGCCGTCGGCATTCACGCCGCCGCGGTGGGAAAGTTTGGCCAACGCATTGAATGCGGTGTCCACTACCCATGCGCTCGCGCGACCGTCGATCTGTGCGACCAGACCAAACCCACAGCTGTCGTGCTCGAACGCAGCGTCGTATAGCGTCGCTGGACCTGCCTGCGCCATCTTGCCTCCCCGGCCGATGGTGGGAGACGCGTCGTCCCAACGGTGCCGAGGGCGCCGCTGTCACGCATCCATAAGTGTGGCCTCGACTAAAGCACATATGGTGCGTCGCGTCAAAGACATCTTTACGTCCAAATGAAAGTTTCAACTGGAAGCTTTTTTTGTCGGCAAGACATCGCGCGCACCGCGAAGACACCATGTATCCATCGATGACGTCGTCGCTGCTTGTTGCCGGTGCACGCACTTGTATCAGCGTGCGCATACACCCGATCGATCGTCGCGGGCATACCAGTGATCGCACCGGCCTTGCGATGAAGAGCACATGACCGGGACCAGCGGGCGATGCAGACCCGCTCGCACGCCGTCATCGCGCTCTGTGATAATCGCCCGATGCCAATACCACTCCGTCGTGCCCGCCCCCTTGCCTGCGCCGTGACCGGCGCGCTCGCCCTCGCCATCGCGGCCCAGCCGGCGTGGGCCCTGCAGGACAGCAAGACCAAGGCCGAGCAGGCCGAGGCTCAGAAAAAGCTGCAGGAGCTGCACAGCAAGATGGATGCGCTGGCCAAGGAACAGGCCGAGACCGCCGCCAAGCGCGACAGCGCCACCGCCGAGCTGGCCAAGCAGGCCAATGCCGTGGCCGGGGCCGCCAAGGCCGTGCGCGAGACCGACACCCAGCTCTCAGCCAAGCAGAAGGAGCTGGCCGACCTGCAGGCCCAGCGCGCCGAGCTGCAGAAGAACCTCGAAGGCCAGCGCGCCGCCATCGCCGACTTGCTGCGCGCCACCTATGCCCTGGGGCGCGGCTCGGACCTGCGCCTGCTGATGGGCGACGACGACGTAACCCGCATCGCCCAGGCGCTGGCCTATTCGAAGTATTTCCAGGAAGACCGCGTGGCCCGCGTGCAGAAGCTGATGGGCGACCTGGCCAAGCTGCAGGACCTGGAAACCGAGATCACCGCCCAGCAACAGGCCCTGCAGGCCGCGCGCGCCGAGCGCGAGACCCAGGCCAAGGCATTGGAGCAACAGCGCGCCAGCCAGGCCAAGCTGGTGGCCGAGACCGATGCCCAATACAAGGACCAGGCCGGCAAGCTGGCCGCCCTCAAGCAGAACGAGGCCTCGCTGAACTCGCTGGTCGCCACGCTTCAGAAGGCGATCGATGAGGCCGCCCGCGAGGCCGAACGCGCCGCCAAGGCCAGCGAAGGCAAGGCCGCGCCGCCCGCCGGCAAGGGCCTGGCCAATATCCGCGGCAACCTGCCCTGGCCCGCTGCCGGCGTGGTCAACAGCTACGGCAGCGGCGTGCTGATCAAGGCGCCGGGCGGCAGCGAAGTGCGCGCGGTGGCAGCGGGTCGGGTGGTCTATGCCGCCTTCCTGCGCGGCTACGGGATGCTGGTCATCGTCAGCCACGGCGGCGGCTGGATGAGCATGTACGGCAACAACGAGACCGTCCTGCACGGCGTGGGCGACCAGATCACTGCCGGCGAGGCCGTGGGCACGGCCAGCGCGCCCACCGGGGTCAATACCGGCGTCTACTTCGAGCTGCGCCAGAACAACCAGCCGGTGGACCCGCGCACCTGGCTGGGCAAGAAAGGTTGATCCAGGGATGTTCTGATCTATTCCACGATTGACGCCGCCTACGCAGCGTCGCAGGCTAACCTGCGTACCATGTTGAATTTTGGCGACATCCGGCGGTCAAAGCGGCAACGCGGCCCGCTGCCGGGCACGCCCCCACGGCTATACCGGAGTCCCCCATCCATGCGGTTTCCCACCTTGAGCCTGGCCGTCCTGCTGCTGGCGGCGCCGCTGGTGCAGGCGCAGACCGCGCCCACCCCGGCCAGCCCCGCCAAGAAGGCCGCCGACGTCGCACCGGCCAAGGCCTCGTCCGCCCCCGACCGCGTAGACCTCGACGACGTGCGCAACTTCAGCCGCGTCTATGAAATTGTTCGTCAGGCCTACGTGGAGCCGGTGGACAACAAGACCCTGATGAAGGCCGCCATCAGCGGCATGCTCAGCGGCCTCGATCCGCACAGCGAATACCTGGACAAGGCAGGCCTGGACGAACTGAGCGAGGACACCACCGGCCAATACGGCGGCCTCGGCATCGAAGTGCTGCAGGTCGACGGCACGCTGCGCATCATCGCCCCCATCGACGACACACCCGCCTCGCGCGCCGGCATCAAGCCGGGGGATACCATCGTGAAAGTCGATGGCAAGGTGGTGGACCCGGAGAACATCGACGACATGTTCAAGGCGCTGCGCGGCGATGCAGGCAGCAAGGTGACGCTCACCATCCTGCACGAGAAGAGCGACAAGCCCATCGACATGCCGCTGGTGCGCGAGAAAATCTCGGTCACCAGCGTCAAGACGCGCGAGATCCAACCCGGCTACGCCTATATCCGCATCAGCCAATTCCAGGATGACACCGCGCCGGATCTGGAAAAGAAGCTCGGCGAGCTGATCCGCAAGAACGGCACGCAAAAGGGCGCCATCCTGGATCTGCGCTCCAATCCGGGCGGCCTGCTCACGGCAGCGGTGGGCGTGAGCGATGATTTCCTCAACGCCGGCACCATCGTCACCACGCGCGGTCGCCTGCAGGATTCCAATCTCAGCTTCGAGGCGCACGCCGGCGATTTGCTCAATGGCGCGCCCATGGTCGTACTGGTGGACAACGGCACCGCCTCGGCCGCTGAAATCGTGGCTGGCGCACTCAAGGACAACCGCCGCGCGCTGATTGTCGGCCGCCGCACGTTCGGCAAGGGCGTCGTGCAGACGGTACTGCCGCTGGACAACGAACACGCGGTGAAGATCACCACCGCCCGCTATTACACCCCCAACGGCACCTCGATCCAGGCCGAAGGCATCAAGCCCGATATCCCCCTCGCCGACCTCGCGGTGAACAAGGCCGACAGCGCCGCCGTGCTGGTGAGCTCGGAAGCCGACCTGCCCAATCATCTTGCCAACGAAGATTCGAAACTGGGCAAGGACATCGACAACGACGGCAGCGCCGAGAATGCGAAGCTGGCGACGCAGGACTATGCGTTGTCGCAGGCGTTGAATGTGTTGAAGGGGTTGGCGTTGAATCGCGGGCCCTATGCGGCGCCGGTGCCGGCGACGGCTGCGCCGAGCAAGCATTGATCCGTCTTAGCTGATCGTTTGTGGGGATGACCTGTGAGGGTTGTTCCTGGGTGGAGCGAACGATGTGGATGTTCTGGAGGAGCCGCCTTGTTTGAGGCGGCTTTTCTTTTTGGGCGGTGCGGGGTGGATCGGTTTTGATCGTCATCCCGGTGCGGGGACGCCTTCGCTTTTCATCCCTGCGCCATAACACCCGCAGCATGGTGCCGCGTGCTGGTCTGTGGGCGCGCACCCTGTGCGCGACAGCCACGCTGCGGTGCACCGCTCCGTAGGTTTGTCGCGCACAGGGTGCGCTCCCACAAAGAGCCGATCGGTACCGGCCTGCGCGATCCCTTGTAGGAGCGCACTTGTGCGCGACCGCAGCGCATGGGTGTAACGCTCCGTCGGCTGGTCGCGCACAAGTGCGCTCCTACAAAAGAGGCGCGCGGCAACGGCGGGCGTTGTTTGGCTCGTGATGTAGCGCTTGCCGCCCGGGTGCCCGTCTGACGCGACGGGCGAGGCAGATCGCGACAACGTTACAAACAGTACAACCCGCCAGCGATCTCCCCCACATCCCCCATGCGATCGATCAACGCCCCATCCTCCTCGCACAGGACAATATGGCTGACCTCATCGTCTGGATCCGCCGCCTGAGGCGCCACGTCGGCCGCCATCAGCAGGGCGCCCTTCGAACCCACGACACGCGAGACATAGCGCTCACACACATCCATGGCGCAATGAGCCGCGTATTCGCTCAAATGGATGTTCTCCACCCGCGATACATCGCCGATTCGATCGGCGATAGGCGGCAATTCGCGCGCCGCGAATTCCAGGCTGCTTCCAATCCTGTGCTGGGTCCAGGCGAACGCCGCGCCACCCAGGATCATCAGTACCGCCAACACCACCAGAGATGCTTTCACGAACTTGCTCACGCCTAGCCACTCCTTGCAGACCCAACCGGGCACGGGACATCACGTCCGCAGCCCTTCGGACCCAAACTGCAACTATGGAGCGACCATCCGAGGCAGACCATCGGATCAGTCTTGGAAGTAGATCGAAGCTCTCTTCGTCGCGAAGACGAGCAACCGCACGTGGCCGCTCAGGACAGCGGAATTTCCGGAGCCAGGCCCGCCAGATGACCAGCCAATGTGGCGTCCTCGGAGAGGATCTCAAAGCCCTCATATTCGAACGCAGGCGCCACCAGGCAAGTCACCAGGGTGTAACGGCCGAGCGGTCGAGCTGCCTGCCAGGCGCCGGCCGGTACGACGGCCAGCGTGTCCACGCCTGGCGCCAACGGCCCGAGACAGCAACGCTCCAGGCGCTTGTTGGCCGCGTGGTAGATCAGCAGCTCCAGCGGTTCGCCTTCGACGAAGTGCCAGGCTTCCTCGGCATCGACCCGATGCCAGTGGCTGAATTCGCCCGCCTCGAGCAAGTAGTGGATCGCGCTCAATGCGTGCCGGGCGCCGGCGCCGTCGCCACCCGCCTTGGGCGGATGGATGCGGCGATAGTGGCCGCCTTCCACGTGCGGCTGCAGCTGCAGCGCCTCTTTCAGTTGAGCAGCGCGGGCAGCGGCATCGCTCATGTGGCTGGCGCGTCGGTGGGCTTGATCAACCAGCGTACCGCCAGCATGCCCAGCTCATAGAGCAGGCACATCGGAATGGCCAGCATGATCATCGAGGTGATGTCAGGCGGCGTGATGAAGGCGGCAATGGCGAACGCGCCGACCACGGCATAGCGACGACCGTTGCGCAGCTGCTCCAGGTTCACCACGCCGATCGCGGCGAGGATCACCACCGCCACCGGCACCTCGAAGCACAGGCCAAACGCGAAGAACATCAACATCACGAAGTCGAGGTAGTGCGTGATGTCGGTCATCATTTCCACGCCCTGCGGCGTCACCGCCGTGAGGAAGCGGAACGCCGCCGGCAGCACCAGGAAATACGCGAAGGCGCAGCCGAGATAAAACAGGAACAGCGCTGCCACCAGCAGGGGGCGCGCCAGTCGCTTCTCGTTGCGGTACAGGCCGGGGCTCACGAAGGCCCACAGCTGGTAGACGATCATCGGCATGCTGATGAACAGCGCCGCATAGAAGGCCAGCTTCAGCGGCGTGACGAACGGACTGGCCACCTCGGTGGCAATCAGATGGGCGCCCTGCGGCAGGCGCGACACCAGCGGCGCGGCCAGCTCCGTGTACAAGCGGTTGGCGAATGGCACGAGGGCGCCAAGCACCAGCAGCACGGTCACGATCGCGCGCATCAGGCGCGAGCGCAGTTCGATCAGATGCGAAAAGAGACCTTGTTCCAGGTCATCGGCCCCGGGGCCTTCGAGCTCAGGCGCCGCCATGCGGAGCTTCCTTGGTCGCGGTGGCGGTGGCGGCGGCCACGTCCGCTACCGGCTCGGCAACGGGTGGCTCGGACGGTTTGGACGGCACGCCTTCAGGACGCATCTTGCGCAACGTCTCGTCCAGCTCGGCCTGGGCGGCTTCGGCTTTGGAGGCCACTTCGCGCGCCTGGCGGCGGATCTCTTCCACCTGCAGCTCGCGCTCCACTTCCGCACGCACGCTGTCCCAGCCGGTACGCACGCGCCGCAGGAACACACCCGCGGTGCGAGCGGCATGCGGCAGCTTTTCCGGGCCAAGCACGATCAGCGCGACGAGCGCGAGCAAGACCAGCTTGCCGAAGCTGATTTCGATCATGACCCTCGAGCCGCCTTACTTGGGTTCGGTGGTGTCGTGCTGGTTCTGCGTCTGGCTGGGGCCAGCGGGCGGCGGATCGGCGCGCAGGGTCGCGTTCGGATCGTTCGGCTTGGGGGCTTCGTCGCCGCCATCCAAACCCTTCTTGAAATCGCGGACGGCGCCGCCGATGTCGCCGCCGATATTGCGCAGCTTCTTGGTGCCGAAGATCAGCACGACGACGACCAGCAGGATGAGTAGATGGGTGATGCTCATTAGAATCAGGCCTCGAATGGTAAGCGGCGGAACGAAACTGTCACGCCGTCGCGCCGCCGCTCCCTATCATCGCTGAGTGTACTCCTCAAGGCGATCCCTGAAATCGACCACCTGGGTCGGCACGTTGCCCACGCCACCCTCGAAGATGCGGCGCGGGGTGATGCCCTTGCCGTAAATGGCCTCGTTGGCGTCGTAGTCGATGCGCAGGGCCGAGCCGTCCAGGGCCACGCCCGCAAACAGGCCGCGCGAGCGGGAATAGGAGTAGATCTCGGCCTTGAAGTCGCTGTCGGTGGAGGCCTGGGCCGTACGGCCCACCGGGCCGGCCGCGGCGGCGGCGTCCGCGCCGATCGTGAATTTGCCGTTGACGATGCTGTCCACGCCGCGCTGGGTACGGAACACCAGGATCACGTCGGTCGACGAGGCGCCGGCCTGGAAGCCCACGCTGCCGCCTGTCATGGTGATGAAGCTGGGGTTGGACCAGGTGCCGTCCGGCCCCTTCACCGAGATCAGGCCCTCGCCGCGACGGCCGCCGAACACGAAGCCCACCTTGAGCAGGTCAGGGATCACGGCGATGGCCTTGGCTTGCTTGAGCAGGTCGGTCGGGATCGACTTGTCCGGCGCCTCCATGATGTCGCTCAACACGCGCACGGCGTTCTGGGCGCGCACCAGCGGCGGGTCTTCCGCATGCGCGGCCATGGCCGGCAGCAACAGAACCAGGGACGCGAGCAACAGACGGTGCAGCGATGCTTTGAACATGGACGACTCCTTGGCTTGAATTCGGGGTGGCAGCCTGCGGCGATGATGTCCACGGCGGCTTCTTTGGCTTGTGGCAGACTTGCGGCGGATTTCTTCCGTCTGAGCCACGATGCCACGCAGCGATGACTATACCGGCGTTGCCGGCGCTTCCCGAGACCTTCCCGTTCAGGCTGCAGTGCTGTTGGTGAACCTGGGCACACCAGAGGCGCCCACGGCCAAGGCGGTGCGCCCGTATCTCGCCCAGTTCCTGGGCGACCGCCGAGTGATCGACTATCCGCGCTGGCTCTGGTGGCTGATCCTGCACGGCGTGATCCTGCGTGTGCGCCCTGCGCGTTCGGCCCACGCCTACCAGCGCATCTGGACGGCGCAGGGCTCGCCGCTGCGCGTGGGCAGCGAGGCACTGGCCGCGCGACTGCAGGACAAGCTTTCGGAGACATGTGCGGAACCCGTGCGCGTGGCGTTGGCGATGCGTTATGGCCAGCCCTCGGTGCCCGCGCAAATCGAGCGGCTGCAACGCGAGGGCGTGCGTCACCTGTTAGTACTGCCGTTGTATCCCCAATATTCCGCCACCTCCACCGGCTCGGTGATCGACGCCGTGGCCGAGTCCATGCAGTCGTTGCGCTGGCCGCCCGAGCTGCGGCTGGTCAACGACTATCACGACGACCCGGGCCATATCGAAGCGCTGGCGCGCAGCATCGAGCAATGGTGGGCGGCGCACGGTCGCGGCGACAAGTTGCTGCTCTCCTTCCACGGCATTCCCGAGCGCTATGTGCGCGAGGGCGATCCCTACTTCGACCAGTGCCAGGCCACCGCACACGCGTTGCGACAGCGACTGGCGCTGGAGGAGCCGCAGCTGCTGGTGAGCTACCAGTCGCGGGTGGGACGCGAGTCCTGGCTGCACCCCTATACCGACGCCACCGTGCGCGAGCTGGCGGCGAGCGGCATCAAGCGGCTCGACGTCGCCTGCCCGGGTTTCGCCGTGGACTGCCTGGAGACGCTGGAAGAAATCGCCATGCAGAACCGCGATTTTTTCGTCGAGGCCGGCGGCAGCGAACTGCGTTACATCCCAGCGCTCAATGACACGCCCGAGCAGATCGACAGCCTGGCCGCGCTGGTGAGACGCCACACCGGCGGCTGGTCCGCCTTCGCCCCACGCGTCGGCACGCCGGCATGAAAGCCCCGGTCGAGCGCGAGGTACGGCTGCCGCATCTGCGCCTGAGCGCGCAGGTGTGGGGCGACGAACAAGCGCCGCCGCTGCTGGCCCTGCACGGCTGGCTGGACAATGCGTGGAGCTATGCGCGACTCGCTCCGCTGCTGGCCGAACGCTGGCAGGTGATTGCGCTCGAACTGCCGGGTCATGGTCATTCCGATCATCTGCCGCCCGGCATGCAATATCACCTGGTCGACTACGTGCGCTCGGTGCTTGGCGCGATCGATGCGCTGGGACTGACGCGTTGCCACCTGATGGGCCACTCGCTGGGCGCGGGCATCGGTTCGATGGTTGCCGCGGCCAAGCCGGAGCGCATCGACCGACTGCTGCTGATCGAAGGGCTGGGCCCGATCGCCGACGATGGTCACCACACATTGCGCCAATTCCGCGATGCGATGGCGAGCGAGGCCACCGGCCGTTCGCTGCGTTCGTTCCCGTCCATCGACATGGCGATCAGCGCGCGCACCATGGCCAGTGGCCTGCCCGCCGATCAGGCGCGTCCCATCGTCGAGCGTGGCCTGCACAAGAGCGAGCACGGCTGGTACTGGCGCAGCGATGCACGAGTCAATCGCCCCTCCTCCATCCGACTCACCGAAGAACAGGTGCGCGCCATCCTGCGCGGCATCGAAGCGCCCACCGCGCTGCTGCTCGCCCGACCCGACACGCCCTACCTGCCCGGCCCCCGCATGCAGGCACGCGCCGCCTGCGTGGCCGATATCGCGGTGACGCATCTGGATGGCGGCCACCATCTGCAGCTGGAACACCCCGAAGCCGTCGCCCGCTGGGCGAACGCGCATCTGGACGGCGAGCACGCCTGACCGACGGCACATGCCCCGGCGCGGCAGCGGTCTAGACTGGCGCCATGCAACATCTACAACGCGCCAACTACGGTCAACCCGAACGGCTGCGGCAACTCGGCGACCTGCAGGTGTCCGCCACGCCGTATGCCGGCGGCAGCGCCTTGCCGTGGCATGAGCACGACGAGGCGTATCTGTGCCTGGTCGCTACAGGCGGCTATACCCAGCAAGCGGGCGAGCAGGAACTCGAATGCCGACCGGGCGCGCTTCTGACGCATCCGCAGGGCCATCGACACGCCAATCGCTTCGGGCCCGAAGGCGCGCGCTGCATCAGCATCTTTCTCGACGATATGGCCGGCGACGGGGTATCGCGTCTGCTTGGCGAACATCGCCAACTGCGACTGCCCGATGCGGATCGCCTGCTCGCCCGCATCGAACGCGAATTGCGCGCGACCGATGATGCCGCCGCGCTCGCTTTGTCGTCAGCCGTGTTGGAGCTGGTGGCGCTCGCCTGTCGTGCTGACGACCAGCGACGCCCCGCCTGGCTGCAGCGCGTCCTGGATCGCCTGCACGATGACCCCCTCGCCACGCCGTCATTGCAGGAACTGGCGGCTTTGGCAGGCGTCCATCGCTCTCATCTCGCGCGCGGCTTTCAGCAGGCCAAGGGCACCTCGATCGGCGAATACCAGCGCGGCTTGCGCATCGCGCTCGCGCGCAAGGCGCTGGGCGAGTCGCAGCGCTCCATCGCCGAAGTGGCCGCCATGGCCGGCTTCAACGACCAGAGTCATTTCGCTCGCGTGTTCCGTCACCTCACCGGTGAAACGCCGCGTGACTACCGGCACAGAACGCAACGCACGTGCTGATACGCCACGCACGTCCTAGACCGGGCGCGCCAACCGACGGACCATGACGACACCCGACCACGGAGTGTCCCCCATGCTGCATCGCGCCCGTCCCCTGCTCGTGTTGTTGCTCGCCGGTGCGCTGAGCCAGGCTTTCGCTGCACCCGCTGATGACAGCGCCGCCGTACTTGCCAGTCTGCGCCAGGCCCACGGTGGCGACCGCTGGCAACACGTCGCCGCACTGCAGGCCGAAGGCCGCGAAGCAGGCGACGGACTGACCGGCCCCTGGCAGGCCACGGTGGACCTGCGTAGCGGCCATTACCTCACGCGCATGCACAACGATGTGTTCGGCACTGCCGAGGGCATCGATGCGCAAGGCCACTGGCGCGAAGACATCACCGGCATGATTCATCCGTTGGATTCGGATGAGGCACGCACCGTCGACGTCACCGCTAGCTGGCTGCGCCGCTACGGCTTTCTCGATGCGGATTCCTCCGTCCAATACCATCACCTGCCCGACGCGCAGGACAACGGCCACACCTATCAGCGCATCGAAGCCACGCCGGCCGGCGGGCGTCTCGTCACGCTGTGGATCGATGCCACTACGCATCGGCTGGATCGCGCGATCTACGCGACTTCCTTCCTGATCGCCACCGAACGCTACAGCGACTACCGCGATGTGGACGGCCTGCCGCTACCCTTCCGCATCGCCAGCTCGCGCGCCAACCTCGCCGGCAATGCCGATGGCGAGAGCGTGGATACCGTCGAACGCTATCGCGTACTCAGCAATGTTCCGACAACCGATCTGCAGCGTCCCGATGGCAAGGTCCGCGACGTCACCATGGTCAACGGTGCGACGGAGGCGGTGACGCCCATGCAGCTCGAAGGAGGCATCCTGATCGTCGATGTGAGCATCGACGGGCGTGCGCCGATGCCCTTCATCCTCGACACCGGCGGCCATGCGATTCTCACCAGCGACGCGGCCAAACAGCTGGGTTTCCAGACACAGGGCCAGGGCGTGAGCGGCGGCTCGGGATCAGGAACGATGAGTACGTCGTATACCAAGGTGCATGACACTGGTCTGGGTAACGCGCATATCCGCGATCTCACCTATACCGTGCTGCCCTACCCCTACAGCTTCTACGAGCGCGGCAACGGTGCGCCGATCGCCGGCATTCTCGGCCTGGAAATGTTCGAGCGCTTTGCGATCACGTTCGACTACGACCACCATCAGCTGCACCTCAAGCCGTATGACCTGGGCGAAGCACCGCCGATCAAGCAAGGCGACGTCGTGGCGCTGCGCTTCACCGATGACATGCCGCTGGTGGAGGCCAATCAGGACGGCCATAACGGCATGTTCGGCATCGACACCGGCAACGCCGGCTATGTGCTCACCTTCCCCCAGTGGGCTCAACGCAACGGCATCGCGGCACGCTACGAGCAGGGCCTGCCGATACCCACCGGCGGCGTCGGCGGCCTCTTCACCGCACACATCGCCCACGCCAAGGAGTTCACCCTCGGCACGCAGCGCATGGACAACGTCGTCGCCATGCTCACCCGCAACGACGCCGGCGCCACAGGCAACCCGAGCGAAGCAGGGAATATCGGCCAGGACATCCTGTCGCGCTACAACGTGCACTTCGACTACCGCCACCAGCAGATGGTGCTGATGCCACGCGACCCTGTCCCCGTGTGGCACTACGGCATGGCGGGCTTTCGCGCTGAGAAATCCCAGGACCATCCGGATCGCTTCAACGTCATCAACGTCACGCCGGGCAGCCCCGCGCAGCAGGCTGGACTCAAGAAGGGCGACGCGATCGTGGCAGCGAATGGAAAAGCGGCAGCGAGCATGAGCTTTGGCGCGCTGCGCGATCTGAGCATGCATCTACCTGATGGCACACCGTTGGCGTTGAAATTGGCGGATGGCCGGGAGTTGAAGATGGTGCTGAGGGATATCGCACCGCGGTAAGAGCCCCCTCTCCCTTGTAGGAGCGCACTTGTGCGCGACAACCCGGCGGAGCGATACATCCCAGCGCTGCGATCGCGCACAAGTGCGCTCCTACAGAGGGAATGGCGAGCTACAGCCAGATGCAATTCCAATAGGGGTAATCAAGCACGCTATCCACCAGGCCCGCGCGCAAGGGATTGGCAACGATGTACCGCGCCACCGTCCTGATATCGTCCTCATGACGAAGCGCGCGGTCATGGTAGCCGCGCCCCCATACGACCGCAGTCCGCGTGCAATTCAATTGCCGCGCCACGGCTGCCTTGAAGCGATTCATGACCATTGGCAGCGAATCGCGATGCCCGAGCTGCACGAGTCCATGCCAGTGATCCGGCATCAGCACCCAGCACAGCAGAGACGCATCGCCCCAATTCTCCCGCTCATGGATGCAGCGACAGGCGGATCTAGCCAGCTCGCTGTTCTTGAACAGCGGCCGGCGATAAGCCGTCACCGTTGTCAGGAGGTAGATGTGGCCCGGGTGGGAAATTCTTCCCGCGCGCAGAGCTCGATGTCCCGGAGGAGAGGTCATGCGCGGACGGTTGCATCGTCAGCGCGGGATGGATAGCGGGGCCTTCGCTGCCCTTTCGTAGGGGCGTGCCTGGCATGCAATAGACAACGACCTGGCGATGGGGCGGGTTGTGTTCGCGCACAAGTGCGCTCCTACAAGGTTGTCGCGTTCGTCAGGGTTTTTGCAGCCCCAACGTCTCCAACCCCTGCTCAAACGTTACATCCACCGGAATCTTCGCCTGATCCAGCCGCTTCAGATCACCAGCCAGCGCGGCGTCGACATTGCCCATGCGATCGGTCAGCTGCTTGGCGGCATCGTAATCACCATCGCCCTGGATGGTGAGCAACTTGGCGGACAGCGCGTTCATGGCAGCCGTCATCTTGTCGAAGTCGACGCGATAGCGCCCCGTCGTGGCGTCACGGCTGAAAGCACCCTGCTGCTGGAAGAAATTGAAGCGCACCATGTTGGCCTTGGCGTGCGCATCACTGGCGCCAAAACGCACCGAGCGCAGGATGCCGGCGAGGAAGGTGACGTAGTTGTCCATCAGCTTGGACTTGTCCAGCTCACCCTTGTCGGCGAGCTTGCTGACCATATAGAGGCCGAGGATATCGGCCTTGCCTTCCTCGAAGCTCGATGCCTGGTCCTTCAAGGCCGTGCGCACCATGCCCTTGCCGTTGAGCGTGTTCTTGATGCCCAGGCCGTGCGCGACTTCATGGAACATGGTGTTCTCGAAGAAGGCATCGAAGGTGAGGTGCGACTGCTGATCGTCTGCCACCAACGCCTTGGCGATCGGCAGCATGATCTTGTCGAACTTCGCCTGCATCACGTTTTCCAGTTGCAGGCGACGCGTGCCCTTTTTCAGCTGCACTTCTTCGTCGTTGGGCAGGTTGATCGCGATGGTCTTGGCGCCGACGTTGGCGTCGCCCGCGTAGTACACGGCGAAGTAGGCATTGAGATCGGCATCGGCGCCGGGCTTCTCGGCCTTGTATTTGTCGCCCACCGGCAGCTCGCGCTGCAGTTCGGGCAGGTATTTGGTGAAGCGCGCGAGCTTGGCGCTCCACGCCTGGTCCTTCACCAGCACATAGCTTTCGTAGCTGGCCTTGTAGCCGAACAGTTGGTCCTCATAGGTTTCGATGGGACCGATCACGATGTCGACCGGATTATTCTTCATCGACATCCAGGCGAAATCGCTGGGGCGATAATCGTCGCTGAGCAAGGCATCGGCGCGCTTCTTGAGATAGCCCGCGAATTCCTTGTCGGCTGACAGATCCGCCGCCTGGCGCAGCAGTCCGGCGGCGCGCTGCAGGTCGGCCTGGTAGGCCTCGTGATAAGGCACCACCGCCAGTGCGTTCTGGGCATTTCGACGCAGCACGGTGTAGAGGCCGGCCTTGTCCTTGAGATCGGACTTGTCGAATTCCTCTTTGGTCATGTCAGCCGGATAGAACTGGGCGCCCGGCGGGCGAGGACCCACGCCGGCGACGAAGGGCTGGTCGTTGTTCAAGCGATCCCATGGGCCGTAGTTGATCTGGGCGTACTGGCGCGTGACATCGTCGGGAATGCGCGCCATCAAGGCAGCCTTGTCGCCCCACGATTGCTGCCAGTAGATGTCGTTGGTGACATCGGCCGCCTCGATCAGCAGCGCGATCATCTGCTTCTGCTTGTCGTCGAAGCCGGAGAGATCCGCCGTGAGCTTGACCGACGCGTAGTTGGCCAAGCCCTGGGTGGCGATGTCCGCATCCGTGGACGGCGGCGGCACGGTCGGCGTGGTGCTGGCCGGCGCGGGCGCGGAAGCAGCTCCGGCAGGCGCGTTGCTATCGTGCGAGCTGCAGCCGGCCAGGATGGCGATAAGACTCAGGGCAAGCAGATGGCGACGCATGGCGCTTTCTCGATAGAAGGAAAGCGCCATGGTAGCGCGCGGCGAGTTACGCGCGTCTACCTCCATTTTCGTCATTCCGGCGCAGGCCGGAATGACGAGCTAAAAAACAGCGCCTACCTCACCCCGAAATCGCCAGCCGCTCGGACTGATACAAATGCGCCGTCGCCAGCACCCCCACAATGGAGGCGGCCAGGCTACCCGCCAGGCACAGGCCGAACTGGTCCGCCGTGACGCCATCGCCACGCAGCAATTGCATGATGCCCAGGTGCTGCCCGAGCAGCGGCACGGCGTACATCCATTCCTGTGCCTTGATGGGCATGGTGGACAGAAGGATGCTGGGCAGCACCGGCACGAACATCAGCAGCGAAACATAGGTTTGCGCTTCGCGATAGCTCTTGGCGAATGCCGCCACCATCGACTGCAGCGCGGCCAGCAACACGATCAGCGGCAGCATCAGCAACAACACCTGCCCGCTGAAGCGCAGGCCGAGATCCAGCTCCATGCCGAGTTTTTCCGTCGGAATGAAACGGCCCACCACGGCGAACGCCAACAGGCTGATCAGCAGGCTGATCGCCGAGAACGTGCAGATGGCCGCCAGCTTGCCGGCAAGAATCTTCCAGCGCGCCACCGGATTGGCGAACAGCGGTTCCAGCGATTGCCGCTCGCGTTCGCCCGCAGTGAGATCGATCGCCAGATACATGCCGCCCATGAACACGGTGAGCACGAAGAAGTACGGCAGGATCGAAAACACCAGTGCGGCACGCGCCTGCGCCGTGGCCTGGTCGCGCTTGGCGGCAACCACCGGCCACGCGGTACTCGGCGAAAGTCCGCGCGACACCAGACGCATCGCACCCTGCTGGCGTGCATAGGTTTCGACCACTTGCGACAAACGATCCACCGCAGCATTGGCATCGCGTTGCGAGGAGTCGTAGATCAACTCCACCTGCACGGCCTCGCCCTTGCGCCACGCCGTGGCATAGTCGGGCGAAATGCGCAGCACCACATCGGCATCCTGCTTGCGCACGGCCAGTTCGGGATTGGCGATGGGCGGCTTGGGTACGATGCCTTCGGCCTTCAAGGCGTTGATCAGGTTGGGGGCGTACTCGGCCCCGGCCACCGGCACCGGCAGCGGCTTCTCGGCCTTGTCCAGCTGACGGTTGAGAGTGATGTTGAGCAACATCACCATGATGATCGGCCCCAGCAGCGGACCGGTGAGGAACGCACTCATGATGGTGCGTCGGTCGCGCAGGTTCTCGCGCACCTCCTTCATGTACACGGTGAGGAAGGCGCGCGTGCGTGCCACCGGCGTGATAGTTTTCATGTTCATGCGGCGAGGCCCTCTTCGCTGCCGATGATCTTCACGAAGGCATCCTCGAGGTTAGCCTCGCCTGTCTGGTCGCGCAGCGCAGCCGGCGATTCGTCCGCCACGACGCGGCCGTTGGCGATGACCACGATGCGATCGCACAGCGCCGCCACCTCCTGCATGATGTGACTGGAGAACAGCACGCAGCGCCCCTCGCTTTTCAGCTGCTGCATGAACTGCCGCAGCGCTCGCGTGGCCATCACATCCAGGCCATTGGTCGGTTCATCGAGAATGACATTGCGCGGATCGTGGATCAGCGCGCGCCCGATCGCCGTCTTCACACGCTGGCCCTGGGAGAATCCTTCGGTACGGCGATCGGCGAAGTCGCTCATTTCCAACGCCTTCACCAGCGCCTCGCGGCGACTGACGATCAAGTCCTCGGGCAGACCGTGCAAGCGAGCGAAATAATCGATGTTTTCGCGCGCACTGAGGCGCTTGTACAGTCCGCGTGCATCCGGCAGCACGCCCAGCTGGCGTCGCACGGCAAGCGCGTCGCTGGCGGCATCGATGCCGTCCACCAGCACCTGGCCGCGATCGGGCTTCATCAGCGTATACAGCATGCGCAGCGTGGTGGTCTTGCCTGCACCGTTGGGACCGAGCAGGCCGGTGATCTCGCCATCGCGAGCCTTGAAGCTGACGCCATCCACCGCTTTGACGGTGCCGAACGCCTTGTGTAAATCCTTTACCTCGATCATGGCGTCGCTCCGTTGAAGTCGATGAAGGTCGGCGTGGGATGCATCCGCTCCAGACAGGTGGTGTCCAGTACCTTGGGCTTGAGGTCTTCGATGAAGTGCTTGACGATCTGCGGCGCGCAGCCCGCGTTGATCACGTTGTGACCCTGGCCGGCGAGCACGAGGTGGCGCGAGTTGGGCAGGTTCTTGGCCACCTCGTCGCCGTAGCGCGGCGGCGTGACCGGATCGAACTGGCCGGAGAACAGCAGCACCGGCGTATCGGTTTTCAGCGGCTCGTGGAAATCGGCCGGCCGCGAACCCTTGGGCCACACCGAACAGGTGTTGCGCAGCGTATCGACCATGCGCGTGCCCAGGATGCTGTGCGCATCCTCTTCGCGCGGCGTCAGCAGATCGGCATCCTCACTGCAGATCACCGCGAGCTGCATGCCGCCGTTCATGGTGTCGGAAAGATCGCCCGACAGCAGCTTGGCCTGCCCCAGCAGCGGGCCGACGTCGCCATGCGCCGCGGCATCGATGGAAAGCGGCAGCAGTGCGGCCGTGAGCGGTGAATAGGCGAACATGCGCACGACGCTGGCCAGCGAGTATTCGCTGAGGGTGCGCTGCACGCTCTGATAGGTTTGCGGATCGCGGAAGCTCACCTTGTGCGGATTGGCGCGCAGCGCGTCGCGCAGCTGGAACAGCGTCTGGTACGGATCGTTGAAACGCTTGCGGCAGGCCTCGTTGGCCGTGCACTGCGCGAACTGCGCCTTGAGCGCATCGTCGAGGTTGCGGGCAAAGTCTTCGCCGAGCACCAGTTCGTTCGGCACCACGCCATCGAGCACCAGGCTGCGCACGGCCTGGGGATAACGCATGGCGTACTGCTGCGCCATGCGCGTGCCGTAGGACACGCCGACCAGATCAAAGGTCGGCGAACCCAGCGCCTTGCGCACGTCTTCCAGATCCTGTGCGGCGATGGTGGTGGTGTAGTAGCGAGGATCTGCCTTGCCGTCGAGCTGCTTGAGGCAACGTTCGGTTTCCTGCTTCTGCCGCTCAGGACTGGCGTCGACATCTTCGGAGCCGCCTTCCGTGCCCTCGCCTTCATCCTTGCAGGTGAGCGGATTGGAGCCGCCGGTGCCACGCTGATCGAGCAGCGCCACATGGCGATGCGCGAGCAGCGGCTGCAGGGCCGTCGACACGCCCGGCCACGATTCCGTGGCCGCCTGTCCCGGCCCGCCCGCCAGCATCACCAGCATGTCCTTGCTGGCGACCTGTGCACTGCTGCGGATCACCGCGAGCTTGAGGTGGATCTTGCGGCTGTTCGGATCGTCGCGATTCTCGGGCACTTCGAACGGTACGCACCACGCGGCAGTGGAAAGCCCGCTGTTGGGCTCCCCCAGCTCGCACGGCGTGAGCGTGAGCGAGCCCAGCGTCCACGTCTGCGGTTTAGCGGCTTTGGCGGGCGCCTGGGTTGTGTCGGCGGAAGCGGCGGTGTCTTGCGCGCCTGCACTCGCCTGCGGATGAAATTGCTTCCAGCCCAGTATCGCCAGTGCGATGACCACGATGCCTAGGCGAAAGGCGGTTCGTCCTTTGCTTGCCATGGGTGTACTCCCCTCACTCCATTGGATGTCGCGAAATCGCCGGTAGCGTCACCGGCGGTTCCGGTTCGAAGATCGATTCGATGGAAAGGCCAAACAGCCGCGCAATCTTGAAGGCCAGCGGCAGACTTGGATCGTACTTGCCTGTCTCGATCGCGTTCACCGTCTGGCGCGATACATCCAGACGATCGGCCAGGTCGGCCTGCGACCAGGCGTGCTCGCCGCGCAGTTCACGGATACGGTTATTCACGGTACGCCCACCAGGGCACGACGATTCCGGTTAGTCATCGGGCAGCCCACGCGTGCGCCAGCGCGCCATGCCCAGCAGCAGCCCGAGCACCGCCGACGCGCCCGCCATGCCGCACAACAGCCCGATGCGGAAGCTGTCCCAGTCATGTCGCCATGCGTAAAGCGCTGCCACGCCCGTGATCAGGGCGAGCAGCAACAGACGACCGGCCGGCGCGAGGCCGCTCTCGCCTGTGCAGGCCGCGTCATGCCCATAGGCGCGCGCCACGTACCAGCGAGTGATTCCGTAGCTGGCCATCATCAGTGGAAAGACCCAGATCAGCACCGAACCATCCAGCGGCAGCACCTGCGCAATCGACAGGAAGCCACCCAACAAGCTCAGCGCCGCGGTTACCCCGGTCGCCACGCCCAAGGCGATCAGATGGGTGCGCTGCTCCAGCTCATCGCTGTCGCGGATAAGCCGGGCCAGCTGGGCCAGCACGTAGAACATGGGAAGCAGCGGCGCCAGCGCGAGCAGGATCTTCAGGGGCAGGCTGCCGACCGTATGGACGATCGGCCAGACGGACAGCATGAACACCGTATAGAGGGTGATCGCGAACAGCGTGCGCCGCTGGTATTGCCGATAGGTGAGGCGAGACATAGAGGCCCTGAGTCCAGTGTCAAGCTGACTTGACACAGGCTACGTCCAGCCCCTGAGGCGTGTCAAGCACGCTTTACACAGAGGCCTGTATCGGCCGGCCCGGCGCAAAACTTAACGGTCCTGGCCATCGGACATCTCCGAAAATGTGACCCAATTTGCACATTGAGCTGCCCATAGCGTCGGATGTGACCCAGCTCGACTCACAAAATTCGTCACTTGCATTTAACAACTACATCTCACTTTCGGCAGATTGCGGGGTTTTTAGCGTCTCGCTGTCGTTGGCACGGGGGTTGCTTTGAGGGCGGTAAGCGAACTGGAAGACCGACCCGAGGGGTGGGGGCCAGAAGCCTAAAAGGCGCTGCGGGGGGCGATGTCCCATTTGGTCCGAAAGCGCATGACTCGTTGCTTGCTCAAAAACTTACGTCAATCAAAGGACATCGTATGAAGAAGATTCTGGTTTCCGCCGCTCTGGCCGCCATCCTCGGCACCGCTGCCTTCTCGGCCTCGGCCGTCGACGGCACCATCACCATCAGCGGCAACATCAACGCCTCGACCTGCAAGATCAACGGCGCCAACAGCCCGGCCGCGATCGCCGTGACCCTGCCGACCGTGTCGACCACCTCGCTGAATGCCGCAGCCGCTGTTGCCGGCCGCACCCCGTTCTCCATCGCCCTGACCGGCTGCGGTTCGCTGACGAAGGCCACCACCTTCTTCGAGCCGGGTCCGACCGTGATGGGCGACGGCAACCTGAAGAACGCCACCGGCACCGCCACCGGCGTTGAAGTGCAGCTGCTCAATGGCGCTGATTTCTCGGCCATCGCGCTGAACAGCGCTTCGGGCGCACAGAACTCGACCCAGGCCACGCTGACCGGCGGCGCCGGCACGCTGAACTACTACGCCCAGTACTACGCCACCGCCGCTGCGGGTGCCGGTACGGTCGCCACCAGCGTCCAGTTCACGATGCTTTACCAGTAAGTCGCAACACGCGCCGGAGCCACCTGGCTCCGGCGCACTCCCGCTGACAACATCAGCGGCCCTGATCCCACTGAGGTAATTCCCGATGAGGAAGTTAGTCTGCGCAATCGGCGCGGGCCTGATGGCCCTGTGTCTCAGCGCTCCCCAGGCCCAGGCCAATGTGTTGATCGGCGGCACCCGCGTGGTGTTCCCCGCGAAGGACGGCGAAGTCACCGTCCGTCTGACCAACGACAACGACCACCCCGTGCTGGTGGAATCCTGGATCGACCGCGGCGACGTGCATTCCACGCCCGAGTCAGTCGATGTGCCGTTCCTGATCACCCCTCCTCTGTTCCGCATGGAGCCGAAGAAGGAACAGAGCCTGCGCGTTGTCTTCACCCATGAGCAGCTGCCGGCTGACCGGGAATCGCTGTTCTGGCTCAACGTGCTCGAAGTGCCGCCCAAGCCCACCGGCCCGCAAGCGGAAGGCCAGAATCTTCTGCAGCTGGCGCTGCGTTCGCGTCTGAAGCTTTTCTACCGTCCGACCGGCCTGCAGGGCGACCCGCTCAAGGCACCGGGCGCGCTTACCTGGAAGATCGTGGCCGACGGCAAGGGCTTTGCGCTTGAAGCGCACAACCCCACGCCCTACCACGTAACGATCTCCGAACTGTCCGTCGCCAGTGGCGGTAACAACGTCGGTGCCGAAATCGGCATGGTCGCTCCGCTGTCGGACCTGCGCCTGCCGCTGCATGGCAACAGTCAGAAGCCGGCGGCCGGTAGTGTCGTGTCGTTCTCGGCCATCAATGATTACGGCGCAGCCGACAGCTACAAGAGCACGGTGTCGCCGTGATTCATCTGCGCGCCTGCCATAGCCACCGCACGAGCACCAACGGCCTCGCCGTCGGCGCCCGCGTGGTGCTGAGCGTGGCTATCGCCGGCGTGCTATTTGGCCTGAGTGCTTCTTCCCATGCGGCTGCCGCCGCAGCCGCCTCCGGTGCCGATGCATCGGCAGCGATCGATGCGAACTTCGATCGCAGCCTGCTCTCCGGCGCCGGCAGCAACACGAACGACCTCTCGCGCTTCGAGCGCGGCAACGTGGTGATGCCTGGCGTGTATCGCACGGATATCTTCGTCAACAACGCCTGGATGGGCCGCGCCGACGTGCGCTTCGCTTCGCCCTCGGCGGATGCGCCGGCCATCGCATGCCTGACCAAGGCCATGTTCGAGCAGTTCGGTCTGCCGATGCAGAAGCTCAGCGCCGAACAGCAGGCGAAGCTGGCCAACGACGCGGGCAGCTGCGTGGCAATCGGCGACCTGATTCCCGCCGCCACGATGAATTTCGATCAGCCGAACCTGCGACTGGACGTGAGCATCCCGCAAGCCTGGCTGGGTACCCGCGCGCGCGGCTACGTCAGCCCCGAGAACTGGGACCGTGGCGTCAACGCCGCCCTGCTCAACTACAACTTCAACAGCTACCGCAATCACAGCAACGGCGTCACGCAGACCTCGTCGTTCCTGGGCCTCAATGCGGGTCTGAATCTGGCTGGCTGGCAGTTGCGCAACGATTCCACGGTGGTGATGCAGTCGGGCGGTGCCGCGGGCACGCCCTCGACCACGCACTGGCAGAACATTGATACCTACGTGCGCCGTGACATTCCTTCCATGCGCTCGCAGCTGACCATCGGCGATTCCTACACGAGTGGCGATCTGTTCGACGCGGTGAGTATCCGCGGTGTCCAGCTGACCACCGACGACCGCATGCTGCCCGATTCTCTGCGTGGCTACGCACCGACGGTGCGCGGCGTGGCCGAAACCAATGCCAAGGTAACCGTTCGCCAGAACGGCATCGTGCTGTACGAAACCACGGTGGCACCGGGCCCGTTCACCATCAGCGACCTGTACGCCACCGGTTACGGCGGCGACCTGGCCGTGACCGTGACCGAAGCGGATGGGCGTGTGCGTTCGTTCGCCGTGCCATACGCCTCGGTGCCGCAGTTGCTGCGTCCGGGCGTGATGCGCTTCTCCGTCGCCGCGGGCGAACTGCACGACGCTTCGATTCACGCACATCCGGCGCTGGTAGAGGCCACCCTGCAGCGCGGCATCACCAACATGCTCACCGGCTACGCGGGCGTGGTCGGCACGAATGGCTACGGCGCGGTGCAGATCGGCACCGCACTCAATACCAAGTACGGTGCACTGGCGCTCGACCTGACCGACGCACGCACGGAGATCCCGGGCCAGTCCACGCAGAACGGCCAGAGCGTGCGCCTGAGCTACAGCAAGATGCTGCCGGACACGAACACCTCGCTGACGGTTGCCACCTACCGCTACTCCACCAGCGGATACCTTGGCCTGCGCGACGCGATGACCATGCGCGACATCGCCAACGGTTATCGCTACGTCGACCCGTCCACGCAGACCACGATCGACGGTGTCACCACGACCAACCTGCTCACGCCGGACCAGATCCGCGCGCTGCAGGGCAACCAGGGCAACTTCAGCACCTACACCAGCCAGCTCGATCGCCAGCGCAGCCGTTTCGACATCAGCTTGAACCAGCGCCTGGGCGACCACGGCGGCACGATCTATGTCACCGGCTCGGCCATTGACTACTGGAACCGCAACGGCACGGATGTGCAGTTCCAGGCCGGCTACAACAATACGTTCCGCCGCCTGAGCTACACGATCTCCGCCACGCGTACCCGCGATGCGTTCTCGCGCATGAGCAACCAGATCTTCGCCAGCTTCACGCTGCCGCTCGGCAACAGCGTGCATGCACCGAACTTCGGCGCCAACCTCACCCACGACAGCACGGGCCATACGCTGGACCAGGCGACGATCAACGGGACCCTGGGCGTGGACAACCAGTTCAGCTACGGCGCCACGGCCTCGCACGACAACGGCCAGGGCGACGGTGGCAGCGGTGGCAATGCCGGTACGGTCTACGCGGGTTACCGCAGCCCCTATGCACAGTTCAACGGAAGCGTGGGTGCAGGCAACGGCTATTCGCAGGCGTCGCTTGGCGTGTCCGGCGCCGTCGTTGTTCACCCCGGCGGCGTCACCTTCGGCCTGCCGATGGGCGACACGGTAGCCGTTGTCGAAGCCAAGGATGCCGCCGGTGCGCGCGTGCTCAACTCCTCCGGCGTCCGCATCGACCGCTTCGGCTATGCACTAGTGCCGTACATGACGCCTTACGGCCTCAACACGGTGCAGATCGATCCGAAGGGCCTCCCGCTGAACGTGCAGCTGGAAGCCACCAGCGCCCAGGTTGCTCCGCACGCCGGCGCGGTGGTGATGCTCAAGTTCAAGACGGAAAACGGCCGCACGGTGCTGCTGCGCATCCGCCAGTCGGACGGCAAGGCCATCCCGTTTGGCGCCGACATTGTCGATGAAAAGAACCAGCCCATCGGCGTGGTAGGCCAGGGCGGTCGCGCGCTGGTGCGCGGTGCGAAGGACGAAGGCCGCCTCAACGTGCAGTGGAAGCTCGATGACAGCTCACCGATCAGCTGCGGCTTCTCTTATCACCTCAAGCCATTCGACAAGAAGAGCGCCAAGATGGACGGCCTGGAAACGATCGACGCCACCTGCTCGCCCATCGCTTCCAGTGGAAACGCGTCATGAGCCAACTTCGTTCCGCATTGACCCTCCTGGTTCTGCTGTCACTCGCGTTTCTGCCGATGACGTCGTTCGCCTCGTGCACGCTGACGGGCAACAAGGAACTGGTCAACATGACGCTTCCGGCCACGATCATCCTTGATCCCAGTGCCCCGGTAGGCACGGTGCTGGCCACCTCGCCCGCGGTCGACCCCAGTCCCAAGACCTCCTCGGTCGACTGCGGAAGCACAACGACAATCGGCGTGATCAATCTTCTCCCCGGCGGTCAGCCCAACGGCAGCTCGACGATCTATCCGACGGGTGTCGCTGGCGTGGGTTATCGCATCCTGCACCCCGACTCCAGCAAGTTCCTGCCCCCGTGGGGTTTCGACACCATCGCCTCGGGCACGTACGCGTTGTCGGTGCAGTCGGCCATCCAGTTGGTCAAGACCGCCCCTATCACCGCCGGGTCCACGCTCAACGCCGGAACGGTTGGCTTCTGGCAGTACCAGGGGTCACGCAACACTTTGCGCGTAGAGGACTTCGTCCTGGCCAACAACGTGAAGTTCGTGGCGCCCACATGCACGGTCACCACGCCGAGCATCTCGGTAACGCTGCCCACCGTCTCCAATACCGCGTTCAACGTGGCTGGAGCCACAGCCGGCGCCACTGCGTTCAATATCGGACTGAGCTGCTCCAGTGCCGCGTCTGGCCAGGACATCGCCATCCAGTTCGACACGAACAAACAGCCGAACGGAACCACTGGCGTAATCACACCGACTGGTACGGCGAAAAACGTCGGCGTGCAACTCGTTGACAGCAAGTTCAATCCCATCACCTTCGGCGCCGCTGCCGATGCCGGCACGACACCTACCGGCGCCCTCAACCTAACCTATTACGCGCGCTACTACGCCGTCACGACGGGCGTCACCGCCGGCACGGTGAATGCCACGGCCACTTTCACAATCAGCTATCCATAATTCGGTCGCAGGGGAAATCCTTCGATGCGCTAATAATGCGCGTCACGGAGGTGTTCTGATTTCCTGGAGGTTTGCGACATGTCGCCGTTACATCATGACCGGGGCCGGTTTGCGCATCGCGCCGTTTGGCTGCTGCTTGTGCTGCCCTGCCTCGGCTTCATGCCGAGGTATGCCGCGGCGGCGACCTGCTCGGCCAGTCCGGCCGGCGCAGCGCTCAGCGTTGCCGGCGTGACGGTCACCACGGGCACGCCCGTGGGCACGAAACTCGGTACGCCCGGTACCATCGGCATCACCTTCACTTGCAGTGGCCTGGCGACCTCGGACACGGCCACCATCCAGGTCGGCAACCTTGCGCCGCGCGATGCTTCCGATCCTCCGGCCGGTGGCGGCATCAGTTTCGCAACCAACGTTCCCGGCATCGCGCTCGTACTGACGGCGTCGCCAGTGCAGGCGTCAGACAACAGTTGCCTGCGTTGCGGCCCCGGATCCACGCCGGGTTGGGAGGCGGCCTCGATGACGAAGGCCCAGAACTCCACCACGGTGACGCTGACCGGACAATTCATGAAGACGGGGGCCGTGACAGCAGGCACGGTGTCGTCGATCCAGCTCGCGCAGTTCTGGTGGTACATCTACGGATCGACGAACAGCGTGGGGCCACTGTCGACGCTCACGCTCAACTCCGCGGCGATCGCCGTGCAAGCCTGCTCGGTCAATACCGATTCCACAAATCTCACGGTGACGCTGCCCACGGTAAGCACGCAGGCGCTGAAAACCAACGGCGCGGTTGCGGGTCGTACACCGTTCAAGATCAACCTGACGTGCCAGTCGGGCGCGAACGTATCGATCACCATGATCCCGTCCACGGCCGGCGTTGCCACGGGCACCATCGCCAATTCGGGTACAGCCGCCAACGTCAACGTGCAGTTGCTGGACGGTACGTTCAACCCGGTGACGTTCAATACCTCTAAGTCGCTGGGCGCGGCGCCAAACGGTACGTTGTCGTTGCCCTACTACGCGCAGTATTACGCGACGGGCGCTGTGGGCGCAGGCAGTGTGAAAGCCACGGCCACTTTCACCATGACATATCAATAGCGATGGCGCGCAATTGGCACTCAAGCGGTGCGGGTTGCCGCCGATAAATCAATCGTACGCTTGAGTGACCAAGTTCATGCGAGCGTCCGCATGGCCAGACGCTTTCACATAACCGGAAAAGTACCCGATCAGACGATCGGCGCTCAGGGAAGACGACTCCAGCGGCTCCACCGTCAACGTATAGGACGAGGGAAAAGCATGCGAGGCAGTGCCGGGCAAACCATCGCCACCGCATTCGAGTCGTCGACGCGATGTCGCCGCCTGTTGCGCTGGCAACATCGCGGTCATGCTCTCGCTGCTGGCGGCACAGGTGGGCGCCACCACGGCTCCGGAGAACGTGATCGTTCCCCCATCGGCGTGGGCCACCGGCACACCCAATGACACGGCGACAACGCAACCCATCCAGGTCTTGCGAATCCAGCCCTTCATAATCGCCCCTTCCCGTACCCCCTTTTTGGGGATACCTGATGGGATCTATCGGCGTGGGCCCCTTGCGCTTGATATCGAAAACCCGCGCAGGTCTTCGCAACGTGAACTGCGTCACGCTTTTGGCGGGTGTCGGGAAGGCGACCCGTGGAACGGCGGATTGGGCAGTGGCGAAGGGCGTCGCCGGGCTGATCCGGTTAGCGGCCGGTCTCAGCCGAACTTGAGCGTCTTGTTGGGCAACGGTTTAGGATCGGTTGCGCGACTTAACGTGAGGAGACGTACTTCTCGCGGCGGATATGCGCCACCGGCAGGCCGAAATCCTTCAGGGCGGTAAACGCCGCATCGACCATGTTCGGGTTGCCGCAAAGATAGGCGATGTCCCGCTCGGCGCTGGGCGCCAGCTCGGCCAGCACCTGCTGCACGTGGCCGGGGCGATCGTTCGGACGCGGCACCTCGCGGGGCTGGCGGCTCAGGCAGCCATGGAAGGTGAAGCCGGGGTTAGCCTGGGCAAAGGCCTCGAACTCCTCGCCGTACAGCAGCTCGGTTTCGTTGCGCGCGCCGTACAGCAGCACCACCTCGCGGCCCTGCTTCACCAGCTCGGTGATCTTGGGCAGCATGGCGCGATACGGCGTCACACCGGTACCGGTGGCCAGCAGCAGATAACGGCCATTGCTGTCGTTCGGCTGCAGGCAGAAGCGGCCGTAGGGGCCGCTGGCGCTGATTTCGCCGCCGATCGGCAGCTCGCCCAGCAACTTGGTGGCGGCGCCGCCTTCCACATAGCTCACGGCAATTTCGATGCGCTGCACCGGCGAGGAGCCATCGCCCACCGTACCCACCGAATAGCTGCGCTTGGTGGCGCTGCCATCGTCGTAATTGAAGTGGATCTGCAGGAATTGCCCCGGCGTGAAGGCCAGCGGCTGGCCGTCAGCGCGCTCGAAAGCCATGTGCCTGACGGTGGGCGCCAGCATGGTGCTGTCGACGAGACGGAGCTGAAAATGATCTGCCATGGGGTTTTCCGGGAAACAGTGCGTGCGTCGGCCGAGGCCGGGCGAGAGAGCAAGCCACGTATAATAGAAGGCTGGCCCCTTCGGTGCAGCCCATGTCCCCCTCTTCAACACCCGCGCTGGTAGTCGAAAACCTGCGCAAGACCTATAACAACGGCGTCGAAGCCCTCAAAGGCATCAGTCTCACGGTTCAGCCCGGCGATTTCTTCGCCCTGCTCGGCCCCAACGGCGCCGGCAAATCCACCCTGATCGGCATCCTGTCCTCGCTGGTGAACGCCACCGACGGCGACGCCAAGGTGTTCGGCGTCTCGGTCAACAAGCAGCGCGGCAAGGCCATGCAGCTGATTGGCCTGGTGCCGCAGGAAATCAACTTCAACCAGTTCGAGAAGCCCTTCGACATCTGCGTGAACGAGGCCGGCTTCTACGGCATCCCGCGCAAGGTCGCGATGGAGCGCGCCGAGAAGTACCTCAAGGAACTGCGCCTGTGGGACAAGGCCCACCATCAGGCACGCATGCTCTCCGGCGGCATGAAGCGTCGCCTGATGATCGCCCGCGCGATGATGAACGAGCCCAAGCTGCTCATCCTCGACGAACCGACCGCCGGCGTGGATATCGAGATCCGCCGTTCGATGTGGCAGTTCGTCAGTGGCATCAATGCCGCCGGCACCACGGTGATCCTCACCACGCATTACCTTGAAGAAGCGGAAACGCTCTGCCGCAACATCGCCATCATCGACCACGGCACCATCATCGAGAACACCTCGATGAAGCGCCTGCTGTCCTCGCTGGATGTGGAAACCTTCGTGCTCGACGTGAGCGACGCGCCGACCGACCTGCCCAACATCCCCGGCATCACCCTGCGCCGCGTCGACGACCACACGGTAGAGGCGGAAATGTCCCGCTCGCATGATCTCAACTCGCTGTTCGCGGGCCTGAGCGAGCGCGGCATGACGGTGACCTCGATGCGCAACAAGACCAATCGTCTGGAAGAACTGTTCGTGCGACTCGTCGAGAACGGCCGAAAAGACACCACGGAGAAGGCCGCATGAACGGCACGGGCAACCTCGTTGCACTCAACACCATCGTCCGACGCGAAATCGTGCGCATCATGCGCATCTGGACGCAGACGCTGATTCCGCCTGCGATCACGATGACGCTGTACTTCGTCATCTTCGGCAAGCTGATCGGCAGCCGCATCGGCCAGATGCACGGCTTCACGTACATGCAGTACATCGTGCCCGGCCTGGTCATGATGAGCATCATCACCAATAGCTACGGCAATATCTCCAGCTCGTTCTTCGGCGCCAAGTTCAGCCGCGCCGTGGAAGAAATGCTGGTGTCGCCCATGCCCAACTGGGTGATCCTGCTGGGCTACGTCACCGGCGCAGTCACCCGCGGCCTGGTCGTCGGCGCGCTGGTCTTGCTGATTGCGCTGTTCTTCACCGACCTGCACGTGGCACATCCCGTCATTACCTTCCTCTCGGTGCTGCTCGGTGCCACGGTGTTTTCGCTGGCAGGCTTCGTCAATGCGGTATTCGCCAAGAAATTCGACGACATCGCCCTGGTACCCACCTTCGTGCTCACCCCGCTCACCTATCTCGGCGGCGTGTTCTATTCGGTGGACCTGCTGGGCGAACCGTGGCGCAGCATCTCGATGGTCAACCCGATCCTCTACATGGTGAACGCCTTCCGCTTCGGCGTACTCGGCGTGAGCGACGTGCAGATCGGCGTGGCGTTCGCGGTGATGCTGGTGTTTGTGGTTGGCCTCGCGGCTGTTGCGCTGCACCTGCTCAAGCGCGGCATCGGCCTGCGTTCGTAATAGCGAAAACCTTGTAGGAGCGCACTTGTGCGCGACCGCAGAGTTGCGATGCACCGCTTCGCCTGGTTGTCGCGCACAAGTGCGCTCCTACAAAAGGAACCAAAGATCCATCCATGCGCGTCAACAAATACATCAGCGAAGCCGGCATCTGCTCCCGCCGCGAGGCGGACGAGCTGCTGCTGGCCGGCCGCGTCACCATCAACGGTGAAGTCGTCAGCACCGGCGCCAAGGCGCTGGAAGGCGACGAAGTGTGCGTGGACGGCGAGATCGTCAAGGCACGCGTGCTGGCAGCGACGCCGGCAGCCAAGCGCGCCGTCTACATCGCCCTGAACAAACCGGTCGGCGTCACCTGCACCACCGACCAGACGGTGAAAGACAACATCGTCGATTTCGTCGACCACAAAGAACGCATCTTCCCGATCGGCCGACTCGACAAGGATTCCGAAGGCCTGATCCTGCTCACCAGCAACGGCGATATCGTCAACGAAATCCTGCGCGCGGAGAACAACCACGAGAAGGAATACCTCGTGGCCGTAAACAAGCCCATCACCGACGAATTCCTCAAAGGCATGGCGCGCGGCGTACGCATCCACGGCCAGATGACCAAGCCATGCAAGGTGCGCAAGATCGCCAAGTTCGGCTTCGGCATCATTCTCACGCAGGGATTGAACCGGCAGATTCGTTTGATGGCTGCGGAGTTTGGCTATCGCGTGACCCAGTTACGGCGCGTGCGCGTGATCAACGTGAAGCTTGGGCACCTGAAGGTGGGCCAGTGGCGCAACCTGACCGAGATGGAGCTCAAAGGCTTGTTGCCAGGGCGGACGCAGTGGTGAGCTCGTTACACCGCAGCGCGGCGAGGATTTAAAGAAGAACTCGCTGCGCGCCGGCTTCGAAGCTCACCCTTTGTCGTGCCGGCTCGTCTGTGGGAGCGCACCCTGTGCGCGACAGCGACGCTGGGGTGTACCGCTCCGTAGGCTTGTCGCGCACAGGGTGCGCTCCCACAAAGAGCGATCGCAAGATTGAATGGGCGCCACAGCGTGCGAAATCCTTGTAGGAGCGCACTTGTGCGCGACCGTAGCGCCTGGGTGCTCCGCTCCGTCGGCTGGTCGCGCACAAGTGCGCTCCTACAAATAGCGGAACGGCACCCTCACTTCGCCGGCCGCGCCGCCTCCTCCACTTCCCTCGGCTTCCCCTGCTGCGGCGAATCCAGCTTCTTGATATCCACCGGCCGGATCTGCTTGATGAAGCACGGCGCATCGGCACCACCCGTGATGACGCGGTCGAACTTCGCCGACACTTCGCTGGCGCTCGAGGTCAGGGCGATGTGGTTTGTGAATTCGAGGTTGCGGCAGCGGCCGTCCAGATCGATCAGCCACGCTTCGTTCGAACGCGTATAGACGGCCAATTCCGTATCGCTCAACGGCTCCCACGACCACAGGCTGAAGTAGTGGAAACTGCTGACCGGTGCGCCGGCGGCAGCGGCGTAGGCCTGCTGGCGGGCTTGCATGCGCGAGGTGTAATCCTTGCCCACGCGGGTGCAGGCGCTGAGCGCTGCGATCACCGCGACGGCGGCAAGTAGGGATTTGGCTGCCATGATTTTCATCTCCATCAGTGCTGGTCTTGCAAACGCATGACGCGCAAGCGCGTGGACCTTATTTCTTTTTGCCGGACGACTTGCTGACTGGCTGCCACTTGGCCGGGTCGAAACCACCGGTTTCAAAAACCAGCGTCACCTTCTTCTCACCGTCCTGCAAGGTCACGTCCATGGTGATTTTCTTGGCCTTCTCCAGATGGGCGATGAAGCCCTTGTCGTCCTTGAACAACAAAGCCGGCTCACCCGTGGTCGGCGCAAACGCGGGGATGCTGCCGGGCTTGCCGTCGAAGGTGGCCTTGATCGAACACACGCCCTTGCACACGAAGCCATGCGGGCCGCCATTGAACAGGAAGGCATTCTGCCCCCACTCGGTATGACGGCGCAGCACCAGTCGCACGCGGTCCTCGCCCGCAGGCTGGCTGGTGTAGATGGTGGCGGTGGACTGCGTGCCGCCCTGCATCGGCGAGACCTGATACAGCCACAGGCCGGCGAGGCGGTTCTTCTCGCTGTTTTCCTTGTAGCGCTGTTCGATCGCCGGGAGGCTCTGCTGCACTTCCTTGGCCGCCTCGGTGTTGGGATAGCGCTTGAGGATCTCATTGCCCATCGTCACCGCCATCTCGTCGTTGCCGATGCGCTGCAGCTGGCGATAGGTGTCGAGCTTGCCCGCGGATTCGTCGGCCGGCGCCTGGGCCTGTTGCGGTGCCTGGGCCTGGTCGCCCGACTGGGAGCAGCCGGCAAGCATGAGCACGGTGCCGAAGGTGGTGGCGGCGAAGCGGAGGCGCTGGTTCATGGGCAAGGTCCTGTTGCGGTTAGGCGCTTAGAGTGGAACGAGGGTGAGTGGCGGCGCAAGCTGGGTGGCTTTGGGCATGACCGGGTCGCGCACAGGGTGCGCTCCCACAGGTGACAGGTCTCAGGCGCTGACGGGGGTGTCGCCGAAGCGTTCGCGCAGTTGGGTGCGGAAGCGTCGGCTGCACGGCAAGGTGGCGCCGTCGCGCATGGTCAGGCGCGCGTCGCCGGTTTCCAGCGGCTCCATTTCAGAGAGGTAGTCGAGGTTCACCAGATAGCTGCGATGCACGCGCACGAAGCGCGTGGGATCGAGCCGCTCCTCGATGCCAGCCATGGTGGCGCGCAGGGGATAGTCGCGGCCGCGCACATGCAGGTTCACGTAGTTGCCCGAGGCTTGCAGCCATTCGATCTCGCGTGCGGCGACAAGGAATTCCCTGCCGAGCTTGCGCACCAGGAAGCGTTCGGGGCGGTCGACTGGCTCGACCGGCGGGCCCTCGTCGGGTTCGGCCAGGAGGCTGGCCTCGCCCTGCAAGCGCAGGAGCAGCAGCCGATAGCCGCCGATGGTGGCCAGGAACAGGAAATAGGTGCGGATGTCCTTGAGGTATTCGTAGCCCAGTTGCCGCAGCCAGTCGTCACCGAAGTGGTACTGCCAGCCCAGCAGCGCCCGGTAGGCAACCATGCGCAGCACGATCATCAAACCGACATGCACCAGGCAGAACGCCACGCTCAGCGCCAGATGGATCTTCAGGTTCTGCCGCCAGTTGTCGAAGCGCAACGTCCAGCGGCGGCTGGCCATCACCACGAACGGCACCAGCGCCAGCATGACCAGGCTGCTGGTGGCCTCCCAGATCCACGGCTCGATGCTCTCGGCACGGTGGGTGCGATAGCTGTCGTCGAACCATGCGACGACCCCGTTGAACACGGTGTTGACGGTCATCATGACGACCCAGAAGCCGATCTCGAAGGGTCGGCGCCAGCGCTGGAAACGGGCGAAGTCGAAGGACGGCTTGGGTCTCATGTGCGGATTCTACGTGCACGGCGGCCGAACCCGCTCTTTTCGTCCCTCGCTGCCCCCTGCTCGTCCCTGTTTCAGGTCGATCAGTCACTTAGCGGCAGACGGCGACTGTGGCGCGACGGAGCATGCGTCATCCCGACCATGGAGTCCGCCGCTCATGAACCGCCGCCACGACATCGACGCCCTGCGCGTCCTGGCCTTCGGCCTGCTGATCCTCTACCACCTGGGCATGCTCTACGTGGGCCCTGCCGACGACTGGACGTTTCACCTTAAGAGCAGCTACATCGCCGACTGGCTGAAGTACCCGATGCTGGCCTCCAACTTCTGGCGCATGGATCTGCTGTTCCTGATCTCGGGCATGGCGATGCATTTCCTGCGCGGTCGCCTGAGCCTGCCGGCGCTTGCGTGGAAACGGACCGTGCGGCTGATGCTGCCCTTGCTGTTCGGCATGGCAGTGGTCGTGCCGATCCAGCCGTACGTGCAGGGCGTCGACAGAGGACTGGTGGCGCCGGGGTTCGGGCACTTCCTGTTGCACTACTGGACCGGTGGCCCATGGCCGGCGGGGGCGTTCGACGGCTGGCAGTACGGGGTCACCTGGAACCACCTGTGGTATCTGCCGTATGTGTGGAATTTCACGCTGGTGCTGATCGCGCTGATGCCGGCGCTGGAATCGGCGCCCGGGCAGCGCATGATTGCGACCCTGCACCGGCTCCGCGGCTGGCCGCTGCTGGTACTTCCCGCACTGCCCATGCTCGCTTTGAACCTGTTGCTGGCTGCCCGCTTCCCGCAGAACCACGCCGTGATCGGCGACTGGTACGCCCATGCCAGCTACGCCACGATGTTCTTCTACGGGTATGCCATCGGCAGGCATCCGGCGATGTGGGAAGAACTGGCGCGCCTGCGGCGTCGTTCGCTAGGCTTGGCCGCGTTCTGCTTCGCCGCCTTCGTGTTACTGGATCGGCTCGATGCCATCGTGGACATCAGCGGGTGGTCGTCCACCGTATTGGCCGCGGGGCATCACGTAGTCCGCGTACTGCGATTCATCTACATGTGGAGTGCCATCGCCGCAGTGCTTGGCTGGGGCCATCAATACCTCAACCGCCCTTTCCGCTGGCTGCCCTATGCGCGCGAAGCGGTGTTTCCCTGGTACATCCTGCATCAGAGCGTGCTGCTGGCAGTGGCTTACTGGCTGATCCCACTGAAGCTCGGTCCGGTGTTGGAGCCTACCCTGTTGCTGCTTGGCACTGTGGGTGGCTCCGCAGCGCTGCACGAGTGGGTGATCCGTCGCACGCCGTGGCTGCGTCCGTTGTTTGGTCTAGACGCCAGGCCGCGCACCGCACGATCGCAAGCGAATCTGGCGGCGCAGACGCAAAGCGCCTGAACCTGGTGCGGCAGCGGGAGCTCAGCTCTCGCTGCCCATCGAATCAAGATGCTCCACACGATGGATATCGCCCAGCCACAGGTAACACGTCCACGCCGGCGCATCGGGCCGCTCGAGGCGCACCACACCATTGATGCCCTCATTTTCCTGCGCATCGCGAAACACCTGCACATTCGGGCGTTCGCACACGACGCCGTCGTAGCTGGTGCCGTCCCTCATCTGCAAGACCACGTGGCCCTGGGTCGGCAATTGGTCGACCAGGTCTTCCAGGCGGCGGATCCTGGCGGGATCGGTGTATACGCGTTTGGCTAACTGGCCCATGCTTCACCTCAACGACTCGGTGACATCGCGACGCTAGGGCCGGCGTCGCCAACAGCCGGTCACACTCGTGTGAAGCTGCAGTGCTTTGCCTCGGCGCTTCAGCTGCCGATAATGGTCTCGCCCCCGCAAGGATCCCCTCATGCCCCCTGCTCCCGCGCAAGCTTCTGCGGAATCGCTGCGCTCGCACCCTGCATTCGTGCAGTTCTGGTTTGCCCGCATCTGTTCGGGCTTCGGTTTTCAGATGTTGTCGGTAGCGGTGGGTTGGCAGATCTACGCCATCACCGGCCGCGCGCTCGACCTGGGTCTCATCGGCCTGGTGCAGTTCTTTCCGTCGGTGATGCTGGCCTTGCCCGCGGGGCATGTGGCCGATCAATTCGAGCGTCGTCGCATCGTGATGTTCGGGCAGATCGTGGACATGCTTGCGATTGCCGTGCTCGCGGTGATCAGCCTGATGTACCTGGCGCAGGAGACGACGATACTCGCGCTGGTGTTCGTGATCGGCGTCGCCAAGGCCTTCGAATTCCCGGCACTGCAATCGATGCTGCCGGCGCTGGTGCCGTCGTCCATCCTGCCACGCGCGATGGCAGCCAGCGCATCGGCGGGACAGGCGGCGATGATCATGGGTCCTGCCGTTGGCGGCCTGCTCTATGTGGCGGGCGCCGGCGTCGTGTACAGCGTTTGCGCGGTGTTGTATCTGATCGCGGTCGTGCTGATGGCGCGCATGCGTTACGAGCAGGCGCAGCCCAGGCGTGAACCAGCCACGCTGAAGAGTTTGTTTGCGGGTGTGCATTTCATCCGCCGCCGGCCGGACGTGCTCGGCGTGATTTCGCTTGACCTGTTCGCCGTGCTGCTCGGCGGCGCCACCGCGCTGCTGCCGATTTTCGCCAAGGATATCTTGCATACGGGCCCCTGGGGATTGGGCCTGCTGCGCGCCGCGCCGGCAGTGGGCGCGCTGCTGATGTCGCTGTGGCTGGCACGCCACAGCATGGAGCGGCGCGTCGGGCCGATTATGTTTGCCTCGGTAGCCGGCTTTGGCGTGGCGACCCTGGTGTTCGCCTTGTCCAAAGTGCTGTGGCTTTCGCTGATCGCCCTGTTCGCGCTCGGCGCGTTCGACATGGTGAGCATGGTGATCCGCGGCGCGCTGGTGCAGCTGGACACGCCTGACGACATGCGCGGCCGCGTGAGTGCGGTCAATGCCATCTTCATCAATACGTCCAACCAGCTCGGCGAATTCGAGTCGGGCATGCTCGCCGCGTGGCTGGGTGCGATCAACGCCACGGTGATTGGCGGGATCGGCACGCTGGTGGTGGTCGGCCTGTGGATGGCGATGTTTCCCAGCCTGCGTCGTCGCCAGAGCCTGCGCGCCGAACCGCTGCCGGTGGTGGAGCCGACAAGCGCGGAGACGACCATCTAGGCATGCCCAGCGCCATCCGGCGCACCGTGCTTTGATCTACATCAAGTGCGGCCTGCAGCGGCTCCTTAGCATGGCGCTGTCTCCAGTCCGGCCCCACATCCCATGCACGTCGATATCGCGATTGTTGGCGCAGGCCCTGCGGGGCTGTGCTTTGCCCGAACGCTGGCACACCGGGGCCTGAGCGTCCTGCTGGTCGAGCAGCAGTCGCTGGCGTCGCTGCGCGACCCGCCGTTCGACGGGCGCGAGATCGCCTTGACGCAACGCTCCGTGCGCATCCTGCATGAGCTCGGCATCTGGCAGCGGCTGGGACCCGCGGACGTCTCACCGCTGCGCAGCGCACGCGTGCTCAATGGACAGTCCCGGCACGGCCTGCGCGTCTCGCCGAACTCCGAAGCTGAGGATGCTCTGGGCTATCTCGTCCCCAATCACCGTATTCGCCGCGCCGCCTACGCCAGCATCGAGCACGAACCGACCATCACGTTCGCGTGCGATACCTCGGTCGAAGCGGTGACGCTCGGTGATGACGCCGCACGCCTGCGCTTGTCGAACGGTGGCGAGGTGACCGCGAAACTCATCGTCGCCGCCGATAGCCGCTACTCGCGCGTACGACGCGACGTGGGCATCGCCGCCGACATGCATGACTTCGGCAAGACCATGCTGGTTTGCCGGATGGCACTGGAGAAGCCACATGGCGATGAAGCGCTGGAATGGTTTGGCCACCACCAGACGCTGGCTGCCCTGCCGTTGAACAACGCAGAGGCTTCGATCGTGCTGACCTTGCCCCCGCACGATATCCAGCGTGTGATGGCCATGGATGACAGGGCCTTCCAGGCCGACATGCGTCGCCGCTTCGATGGGCGCTTCGGCGAAATGCGGCTCACCTCCACGCGACATGCTTATCCCCTGGTCGGTGTTTATGCGCGCCGCTTCATGGCGCAACGCCTCGCCCTGATCGGCGACGCCGCCGTGGGCATGCATCCGGTGACCGCACACGGATTCAATCTCGGCTTGCGCAGCGTGGAGGCGTTGGGCGGTCTGGTCGCCCAGGCTGCTGCCAACGGTGGCGATATCGCCTCCGCCGATCTGCTGCGCCGCTATCAAGGCAGGCATCGCCGCGCCACCTGGCCGCTCTACGCAGCGACCACCGCCATCGTGGCGATCTACACCAACGAGGGACCTGCCGCGCGGCTCACCCGCACCGCGCTGCTGCGGGCCAGCCAGGCCTTGCCGCCCGTGCGGCGCGCCATCGCGCATGCACTGACCGCGGGGCATCCGGTCGCCGCTGAGGTGCGCCGACATCGCAGCTGAACAAACCACCTGATTATTTACGCATCGCTCACACCACCGCTGGCAACGTGAACCAACTTATTGCAGGAGGACGCCATGAGCCGTCACCACGACCTCGAAAATACCGTCAACGGCGTCCGTGACCGCGTACGCCACTACGCTGGCGAGGCCGCCGACCGCGCGGATGAGCTGGTGGAACGCGGCCGCGATGCCACCCGTCGCTTCGGTCGCAACCGCACGACGTACGCACGCCGCATTGGTCATGCCGCGGAAGATTTCGCCGACGAAGCCAACTACCAGTATCGCCGCCTGCGTCGCCACGTGAACCGCCATCCGGTGGCCACCACCGCCATCATTGCGGGCACGGTAGGCGCGTTCTTCCTGTTGCGACATCTGTTTCGCGGGGACGACGATTGAGGTTGCTCATCGCATAACAGGAACCCGCCGCAAGGCGGGTTTCTTTTGGATGGCCATTTGATCGATTCATTACCCCCTGTGGGAGCGCACCCTGTGCGCGACGCTCTGCATGTTGCGCCGTCGCGCACAGGGTGCGCTCCCACAGGGAGGAGATGAAAAAAAACGCCGCGGAATTCCGCGGCGTTTTTTGCTCAACTCAGCAACTTCAGACCGACTCAGGATTCGGCTTGTCCGGATCCAGCTTATAGGTCTTGATGGCGCGAGCGACGTCCTTCGCATTGACCTTGCCGTCCTTCGCCAGCGCAGCCAGGGCGGCGTGGGCGATCCAGTAGCGGTCGACTTCGAAGAAGCCACGCAGGTGCGCGCGCGTATCCGAGCGGCCGTAACCGTCGGTGCCCAGCACGGTGTAACGCATGCCGTCCGGCATGAAGGCACGGATCTGGTCGGAGTACTCGCGCACGTAGTCGGTGGCGGCGACGGCCGGGCCCTGACGGCCCTGCAGCAGGCCGGTCACGTACGGCACGCGCTGTTCCGCTTCCGGATGCAGGCGGTTCCAGCGCTCGGCGTCGAAACCGTCGCGACGCAGTTCGCTGAAGCTCGGGCAGGACCAGATGTCCGAGGTCACGCCGAAATCCTTCTCCAGCAACTCGGCGGCAGCGATCACTTCGCGCAGGATGGTGCCCGAACCCAGCAACTGCACGCGCGTCTCGCCCTTCTTCGGCTTGCCGGCGTCCTTGAACAGGTACATGCCCTTGATGATGCCTTCCTCGGCACCGGCCGGCATGTCCGGGTGCTGGTAGTTCTCGTTCATCACGGTCAGGTAGTAGTACACGTCCTGCTGTTCCTGCAGCATGCGGCGCGTGCCGTCCTGCAGGATCACCGCGACCTCGTAGGAGAACGTCGGGTCGTACGACTTCACGCTCGGGATCGCACCAGCGAGCAGGTGCGAGTGACCGTCTTCGTGCTGCAGGCCTTCACCGTTGATGGTGGTGCGGCCGGCGGTGCCGCCGATCAGGAAGCCGCGCGCACGCATGTCGCCCGCCGCCCAGGCCAGGTCGCCGATGCGCTGGAAGCCGAACATCGAGTAGTACACGAAGAACGGCAGCATCGGCTGGTTGCTGATGCTGTAGCTGGTCGCCGCAGCCATCCAGGCAGCCATGCCGCCGGCCTCGGAGATGCCTTCCTGCAGCACCTGGCCCTTCTGGTCTTCGCGGTAATACAGCAGCTGGTCGGCATCCTGCGGACGGTACTTCTGGCCGAACGGCGCGTAGATGCCGATCTGGCGGAACATGCCTTCCATGCCGAACGTGCGCGCTTCGTCGGCCACGATCGGCACGATGCGCTCGCCGATCTGCTTGTCGCGCAGCATCAGGTTCATGCCGCGCACCAGCGCCATGGTGGTGGAGATTTCGCGCTCGCCGGTGCCCTTGGTGATCTGCTCGAAGGCCGACAGTTCCGGCGCCTTGAGCTTCACATCGGAGGTACGGCGACGCTGCGGCAGCGAACCGCCCAGCGCGCGGCGACGCTCCAGCATGTACTGCACTTCCGGCGAGTCCTTGCCCGGGTGGTAGTACGGCACGTCGGCCAGCTGATCGTCCGGCACCGGGATGTTGAAGCGGTCGCGGAAGTGGCGCACGGCGTCGGCGTCCAGCTTCTTCTGCTGGTGCGTCGGGTTCTGCGATTCGCCGGCGGCGCCCATGCCGTAACCCTTCACCGTCTTGGCGAGGATCACGGTCGGCATGCCCTTGGTCTTCACGGCCTGGTCGTACGCCGCGTACACCTTGTGCGGATCGTGGCCGCCGCGGTTCAGGCGCCAGATGTCGTCGTCCGACAAGTTGGCGACCATCTCGCGCGTTTCGGGATACTTGTTGAAGAAGTGCTCGCGCGTATAGGCGCCACCGAAGGCCTTGCAGGCCTGGTACTCGCCGTCGACGGTTTCCATCATCAGCTTGCGCAGCACGCCCTTGGTGTCGCGCGCGAGGAGCGGATCCCAGTAGCTGCCCCACACCACCTTGATGGCATTCCAGCCGGCGCCGCGGAACACGCCTTCCAGTTCCTGGATGATCTTGCCGTTGCCGCGCACCGGACCGTCCAGGCGCTGCAGGTTGCAGTTGATCACGAACACCAGGTTGTCCAGGCCTTCGCGGCCGGCCAGCGAGATGGCGCCGAGCGACTCGGGCTCATCGGTTTCGCCGTCGCCCAGGAAGCACCAGATCTTGCGATCGGTCTTGGGCATCAGGCCGCGGTGTTCCAGGTACTTCCAGAACTGCGCCTGGTAGATCGCCTGGATCGGGCCCAGGCCCATCGACACCGTCGGCACCTGCCAGTAGTCCGGCATCAGCCAGGGATGCGGGTAGGACGACAGGCCACGGCCATGACCGGCCACTTCCATGCGGAACAGGTCGAGCTGGTCCTCGGCGATGCGGCCTTCCAGGAAGGAGCGCGCATACACGCCCGGGCTCGAATGGCCCTGGTGGAACACCAGGTCGCCCGGATGATCGGCGCTCGGAGCGCGCCAGAAATGGTTGAAGCCCACGTCATACAGCGTGGCCGACGAGGCGAAGCTGGCAATGTGGCCGCCCAGCTCGCCCGGCTTGCGGTTGGCGCGCACCACCATCGCCATCGCATTCCAGCGGATCAGCGTGCGGATGCGCCATTCCATCGCGGCGTCGCCCGGCATCTTGGCTTCGTTGGCCGGCGAGATGGTGTTGACGTACTCGGTGGTCGGGTTGAACGGCAGGTAGCCGCCAGCCCGGCGCGTCGAATCGACCATCTTCTCCAGCAGGTAATGCGCACGCTCGGTGCCATCGTGATTGATGACCGCGTTGAGCGATTCGACCCATTCCTGGGTTTCGGTGGGGTCGAGGTCTTGCTGGAGGATGTCGTCGAGCTGATCCATGGGGAGCTTCTCTCCGCGGCGCCGGGGGGATGGCGCGGCTGTAAGTGGACGTCTCCGCGGGGGGAGACGGGGAACCTTCCGAGTTTAGCTCCGACGGGGTTTTTCGCCAATTGGATCGAGACAATACGGGGGCGAATGGGGGTGGGGGAGGGGTTCGACTTTGGTCGGGAGGGGGTGGCAGGGTTTTGCTTTTGTTGGTCATTCCGGCACGGGCCCGCCTTCGCTTGTCATCCCTGCGCTGCACGAGAGGGGGCAGGGGTGCTCGTCGTTGCAGCGTAGGTGGCGTTTTGTTTGCTATGCCGACGCAGACCGGGGGCGCGCTTCAACAGCCGAATGGCTGGTCATTCAGTTTCGTCAGTCTTCGGTTGTTGCCTCGAGGCCAGCTTGCCGCCTACGCGGCGGGCGTTTCGATCGGCTGCCGCCGACCGAGTCACTTTTCTCTTGCTGGCCCAAGAGAAAAGTAACCCAAAGAGAATGGCCTGATGACGCCCGCAGCATTGTGTTGGGATAAGCCCGAGCGCTTGAGGCGCGTCGTTGTGGGACAACCTCCGAGGGTACATAGTGGGTACTTCCAAGCGCTGCGCAACGCGCCCGAATCCCTGAGGACTTAAAGCGGAGCCTCGCTGCGCTTCGGCCTTGGCCGTGCATCGCGCACTCGTGTCTCGCCTCGCGCTTGGCTTGTCTGTGGGAGCGCACCCTGTGCGCGACAGCCGCGCTGCGGTGTACCGCTCCGTAGGTTTGTCGCGCACAGGGTGCGCTCCCACAGAAGAGCCGAYCGGCAAGRTTGATCCKCAACCCACGAACCTGCRTAACCCTTGTAGGAGCGCACTTGTGCGCGACCGCAGAGCTGGGATGTACCGCTCCGTAGGCTGGTCGCGCACAAGTGCGCTCCTACAAAAAGAGCCGCCCAACAGCGTCGGACGTTGCGTGGCTCTTGATCTGGCTCGCCGCTCTCCGCTCTTGGCTCTCCGCTCTTGGCTTTCCGCTCTCGGGGTCCCCGCAACCCGCCCGCGTACCTGGAGGGCCGCAGGCCCGGAAGGCGCGTCATCCGGGGGGCCCTTTCTTTTGGTTACTTTTCTTTGGGCAAGCAAAGAAAAGTAACCGGGCCGCGGCAGCGGCACGGAAGCCCGCGGCAGGCGAGCCAGATCGCCCTATCGCAACAATCGAAGCGCACCGCTACTGGATCCCGGCCTGCGCCGGAATGACGAACAGAAACGTTCCCGCGAGCACCCGCCCCTCACCCCAACCCTCTCCCCGGAGGGGAGAGGGAGAGAGTCGCCGGCACGTCATCGCAACCCGCACAAACGCAACCCAAACAACAAAAAACGGGGCCCTCAAGGCCCCGTTCTCAAACGCTCAAAAGCAAAGGCGAAACCTCAGCTGCGCCGCTCACCCTGCGCCTGACGAATCTGCGCATCCACCGCCGCAATCGCCGTCATATTCACCACACGACGCGGCGTCGCCGCCGGCGTGAGGATATGCGCGGGCTTATTGATGCCCATCAGGATCGGGCCAATCGCCACGCCGTCCGTCATCACGCGCACCATGTTGTACGTGATGTTCGCAGCGTCCAGATTCGGCATCACGAACAGATTGGCGCGACCGCTCAGCGTGGTATTGGGGAACATGCGCAAACGCAGTGCCTCATCCCACGCGGTGTCGGCCTGCATCTCGCCGTCCATATCGAGCTTGTGCCCACGCTGCACCAGGATCTCGCGCACCTTGCGCATCTTGGCCGCGCTGGCGTTCTCGTGGCTGCCGAAATTCGAATGCGACAGCAGCGCGATCTTCGGCTCGATGCCGAACAACTTCAGGCGATAGCTGGCCTGCAGCGTCGCTTCGGCAATCTGCTCGGCGGTGGGATCGCACTGCACGTGGGTGTCGAGGAAGAACCAGGCACCCTGGTCGTTGATCACGCCCGTCATCGCCGAGGTGCACGACACGCCCGGATCGAGGCCGAACACGCTGCGCATATAGCCGAGCTTCTTGTGGAAGCGCCCGACCAGGCCGCAGATCATCGCGTCGGCTTCGCCGCGCTCGACCATGATCGAAGCGATCAGCGTGGGACGCGAGCGCAGCAGGTTCTTCGCCGCTGCCGGCGACACGCCGCGGCGCTCGGTGAGTGCGTGGTACTGCTGCCAGTACTCGTTGAAGCGCGGATCGTCGTCGATATTGGTGAGTTCGAAATCCACACCCTGGCGCATGCGCAGGCCCAGGCGCTCGATGCGTGTCTCGATCACGCTCGGGCGGCCGATCAGGATCGGGAACGCCAGGCGCTCGTCGATCACCGTCTGCACCGCGCGCAATACGGTCTCTTCCTCGCCCTCGGCGTAGACCACGCGCTTGAGATCAGCGCGCGCGCGCTCATACACGGGCTTCATCAGCAGGCCGGTGCGATAGATGAACTGGCCGAGCTTTTCCTTGTACGCCTCCATGTCCACGATCGGACGCGTGGCCACACCGGAATCCATCGCGGCCTGCGCCACGGCCGGCGCCAGCATCACCAGCAGGCGCGGATCGAACGGACGCGGAATCAGATAGTCGGGGCCGAACGTCGGCACGTCGCCGCCGTAAGCGCTGGCCAGGTCGCCGGCTTCCATGCGGGCCAGCTCGGCAATGGCGCGCACGCAGGCGGTCTTCATCGATTCGTTGATGACGGTGGCGCCCACGTCGAGCGCACCGCGGAAGATGTATGGGAAGCACAGCGCGTTGTTGACCTGGTTCGGATAGTCCGAACGGCCGGTCGCGATGATGCAATCCGGGCGCACCATCTTGGCGTCTTCTGGCGAAATCTCCGGATTGGGATTGGCCAGCGCTAGGATGATCGGCCGCGCATTCATCGTGGCGACCATTTCCGGACGCAGGATGCCACCGGCCGAGAGACCGAGGAACACGTCCGCGCCAACGACGATGTCCGCCAGCGTGCGCTTCTCGGTATCGCGCGCATAGCGCTGTTTGTCCGGGTCCATGTGGTCGCGGCCGGTATACAGCACGCCTTCGCGATCGAACGCGAGGATGTTCTCGGGCTTGAGGCCCAGCGCCACCAGCATGTCCAGGCAGGCGATGCCCGCGGCGCCCACACCGGTGGTGGCGAGCTTCACGTCCTGGATTTTCTTGCCGACTACTTCCAGTGCGTTGACGATGGCCGCGCCCACGATGATCGCGGTGCCGTGCTGGTCGTCGTGGAACACCGGGATCTTCATGCGCTCGCGCAACTTGCGCTCGACGATGAAGCACTCCGGCGCCTTGATGTCTTCCAGATTGATGCCACCGAAGGTGGGCTCGAGCGAGGCGATGATGTCGACCAGCTTGTCCGGGTCGCGCTCGTTGATCTCGATGTCGAACACGTCGATGCCGGCGAACTTCTGGAACAGCACGCCCTTGCCTTCCATCACCGGCTTGCCGGCGAGCGGACCGATGTCGCCCAGGCCCAGCACGGCGGTGCCGTTGGTGATCACGGCGACGAGGTTGCCGCGCGCGGTCATTTCGCTGGCGGCGTTGGGATCCTCGACGATGGCCTCGCAGGCATAAGCCACGCCGGGCGAGTAAGCGAGCGCGAGATCGCGCTGCGTGACCATCGGCTTGGTCGCGCTCACCTTGATCTTGCCGGGGCGCGGGAGGCGGTGGTACTCGAGAGCGGCGAGGCGCAGTTCTTCGGTAAGGGCCATGGGATAGGAATCGAGTGATGGGGAGTCGGGTGCCGCGAGGCGGCATCTTCGAATGGTATCACCGCCGGCCACCCTTCCCCGACGATGCGCTGCAGCATGGTGACGTTATGGTTCACACAACTGGTATGCAGACGACAACCTGCCTGTTGTGGGAGCGCACCCTGTGCGCGACAAGCCAACGGAGCGATACATCCACGCGTGGCATGTCGCGCACAGGGTGCGCTCCCACAGGAGGTCAGTTACAGACTCAGCGAAAGCGCCTCCGCCTGCACCTTGCCCATGTGTATGCGATTGACGAACAACGAGAATGCCAGCTTGCCCGCGAGTCCGTGCGCATGCTGCATCCAGGGCGGCAGCCAGCGCGGCGCGGCAATCACGCCCGATTCGAAATACGGTTGCAGGCTGATGACATCGTGCAAGGCCAGCTTGCCCGCAAAAAGATGCCGCAGCATATCCATGCGACGTTGCTTCAGTGCCCAGCGAAAGAACGTGTGCACGGTGAGCAGGCCGGACAGATAGACGTTGTCCTTGGCGAACGCCGCGCCGCCGGTGAGCGGCACGCCGCGGAACACGCGCTGGGCGGAGTGGAAACTGTCCGCCGGGTACTGTCCGCACTCGCAGAAGAAGCGGTAGACCTCGACGAAATCCGCACCGCTCAAGGCCATGTCGATGGCCAGGATGCGCAGGCTGATGCGTTTGAGGCGCGAGATATCGATGGCGCCGGACATCAGCTCGGCAAACACGGCCAGCCCTTCCTGCGTCGCCGTGACGCGCGGCGAGGTGCGCCCGAACGACGCCAGCAGCGGCTGCGCACGGCCATTGAGCGCGGTGAGCGAATGCACCAGCGCTTCATGCGCCAGCAATTGATGGCGGTCGTAGTCGGTAAAGCGCGTGCCGCCGCGAAGACGGATGCGGGTGGCGCCAGCCGCCGCTTTGGCAGTCAGTTCCGGGTCCACTTCCACGGAAATCAGCGGTGCGCCGAAGAATTCGTCCAGCGTCTTGCTCAGGTCCGCGCGCAGATCCTCGGCAGAGATGGCCACCAGCACGTCGTCGGCAATCAGATCCGAACCGAGCTCGTCGGCGAGCTCCACGAAATAACGCGCCGCATCCAGGTTGCTGCGATCGCTGCCGGAAATCAGGTCGCCGGGGCGGCCATACAAGACGATGGAGGGCGCGGTGACCTGGTCGGTGCCAACCGCCTCGAGCATTTCGGCGGCGATGCGCCACGACTCCGCCGTGCGGGACAGGTACTCGCCCAAGGGATCGTCATAGCCCGCTTCGCGCTCGATCGCGGCCAGTTCGGCGCGCTCGGCGGAGAGGTCGGGCACGGTGTATTGCACCTCGGGCAGGCTGTACTGGCCCCTGGCGTAGGCCCCGATCATGCGGTCTTCCAGCGAGGCGGGCCACGCCACCGTGGACAGGATGCGGATGCCCCTCACTGCCGCCAGCAGGCGCTGGTCGAGGTCGGCGTAACGTTGCAGGTCCGGCGGAAGCGCGGCGCCATGGCTATTCATGCCGGCCTCCGTTGACGCACGCTGTCGATGCGCTGGATCAGCTCGGCGGCGATCGGGCTGGGCTTGAATGCCGCGAGCAAACTCGTACGCCCGATCGGCATGAAGCTGATGTCCTTGCCAAGGACGGGCGACTCCTGGCGCAGTGACAAGGTGATGCGCGGTGGGCTGACCATCACGGTGGCATTGACGTTGGTGACGTTGGCCAGTGGAACACGCGATTGCTCGCCCCTGTTCCTGACCAGCAACTGGTCGCCTTCGAGCCACACTTCATCGACCAGGCCAAACAGCAGCCACTTGAACAGTGCGTAGCCGAACAAGGCCATGATCAGCGGGCCGGGCAATACCGCCAGCATCTTCATGTCGTGCGTGACCAAGGCGCTGCCAGCCCATACCACCGTCCACAGCGCCAGGAAACCAAACCAGAACGCGGGAAACACCCGCTTAAAGAAGAACGTCGAACGCGACGACAGCCGCTGCATGCCCGCTTCCCCAACCAAGACGGTCCGATAGTAGTCCACCCGCTGGGTGAGGACAGCGCCCCGCTCGACTATTCGCGGTCGCGCGTATGGCGGTTCGTATGCGGCCGCGTGGCCGGACGCCCACCACGCTGGCGGCGCAGCTTGGCTTCCAGGGTGGTCGCCTGCTCTTCGCGTTCGTCGCGCAATTTCAAATAGTTGCGCCAGCGCTCGGCCGACAGGTCGCCGCTGTCGAGCGCTGCCTGCACCGCGCAGCCGGGCTCGCTGCCGTGGCCGCAGTCGGCGAAGCGGCACTGCTCGGCGAGTTGCTCGATATCGGCGAACAGGTCCAGATTTTCTTCGCCGGTGAGCTTGAGCTCGCGCATGCCGGGCGTGTCGATCAGGCAGCCGCCGCTCGGCAGCTGCAACAGCGCTCGATAGGTGGTCGTGTGCCGGCCGCGGCTGTCATGGCCGCGCACTGCGCTGGTGGCCATGCGCTCGCTGCCGAGCAGCGTATTGGTGAGGGTGGACTTGCCGGCGCCGGACGAACCTACCAGCACCGCGCTGTCGCCGAGCTGCAGATACGGCAGCAGCAACGCGATGCTGGCCGGATCCTTGCCGTTGATGGCATGCACGGGTGTGCCCTGGGGCAGGCGTTCGCGCAAGGCGGCCAGCACCGCGGCGGCATCCTCGCGCGTGTCGAGCTTGCTCAGCAGCACGACCGGCTGTGCGCCCGAGCCTTCGGTAAGCGACAGATAGCGCTCGATGCGCGCCGGATTGAAGTCGCCATCCAGCCCGGTCAGCACCAGCACGTAGTCGATGTTGGTGGCGATGAGCTGGCGTTCGTAACGCTCGCCGGCGGCGGCGCGGGAAAGCACGGTACGGCGTGGCTGCACTTCCACGATGTGCGGCGGCTTGCCGGCTTCGATTTCCACGAAGTCGCCCACCGCGGGCCGATCGGACGGATCCAGGCTGCGCTTGAGGAAATGGCCGGCCGGCTGGGCACCAAACAGGTGCTCGCCGTCGTGCAATTCGTAGCCGGCGCGGTGCTGCGCCACTACGCGTGCCAACTGCCGGCCTTCGGCGGGCAGGGTGTCCCCACGCCAGCCGATCCGGCGCAGTCGCTCGATGGTTTCGGGGTGCGTCATGGGTGGCCATTATGCCCTGCTCCAGGGCCTGCCCGAAAAATGCCCGAAACTAAGCGATTTTTGGCTCCCCAACCGCGCCGGGACGCTGTTAGCATGCAATGGCGGTCAGATTCTTGCGCCGCAACAACACCAAGACGAAGGACGCTTGCGTTGGCCTCGATCAAACCCAGTGCGCACCTGGCGGACGTGCGCTATGAAATCCGTGGCGCGCTCACCCGGCGATCCCGTGAGCTGGAGGCGGCTGGCCTGCCGATCATCAAGCTCAATATCGGCAATCCCGGCCGCTACGGCTTCGAAACGCCGGCCCATCTGCGCGAAGCGATCGCCCGGCATCTGCACGACAGCGAAGCCTACGGACACGAGCAAGGCCTGGAAGAAGCCCGCGAGGCCATCGCCGCCCAGCAGCGCCATCGTGGCGCGCGTGGCGTCGAAGTGGAGCGCATCTTCGTCGGCAACGGCGTGAGCGAACTGATCGACCTGAGCCTGCGCGCCCTGCTGGCGCCGGGCGACGAAGTGCTGCTGCCCAGCCCGGATTACCCGCTGTGGAGCGCCGCCACCATCCTCAACGACGGCAAGCCGCGCTATTACCGCTGCCTGGCGGAGAACGGCCACCTGCCCGATCCGGCGGAAGTCGAAGCGCTGATTACCCCGCGCACCCGCGCCCTGGTGCTGATCAACCCGAACAATCCCACCGGCGCCGTGTATCCGCGCGAGCTGCTGGAGCGCATGGTCGACATTGCCGCCAGGCATCGCCTGCTGCTGCTCTGCGACGAGATCTACGACGAGATCCTGTACGACGGCACCGTCTTCCAGCCGCTGGCCGAAGTGGCCGGCGACGTGCCCTGTGTCAGCTTCGGCGGACTCAGCAAAGTGCACCGCGCCTGCGGTTACCGAGTGGGTTGGATGAGCCTGTCGGGCGATCCCGCCCGCACGGCGGACTATCGCGACGCCCTGCAACTGCTCGCGGCGCTGCGCCTGTGCGCCAACGTGACCGCGCAGTGGGCCGTGCGTCCCGCGCTGGAAACTGCGCCGACCATCAACGCGCTCACCGCGCCGGGCGGACGCCTGCACGAAGCGCGTCGCGCCGTACTGGAGGGCGTCGCCGCCAGCGAATTCCTCGACCTGGTGTCGCCGGCCGGTGCGTTGTACGCCTTCCCCCGCGTTCGCGCCGATCGCCTGGCCGACTTCGACGACAACGCGTTCGCGCTGCGCCTGCTGGAAGAAGAATCTGTGCTGGTGGTGCCGGGCAGCAGCTTCAACGTGCCGCACAGCCGCCACCTGCGCCTGACGCTGTTGCCGCAACCGGAGCAGTTGCGCGAGGTGTTCGTGCGCATGGAGCGCGTGCTGGCGGGTATGGCCGCCACGCAGAAGCCCCGCACGGCCGCGATCGCCTGACAACGCATGCGTTATCTCGCCCTGGGTGATTCCTATTCGGTCGGCGAAGGCGTGCCCGAAGCGGGCCGCTGGCCGGTACAGCTGGCCGTGCGTCTGCGTCGCGAAGGCGTGGCGCTGGACGATCCCACCATCGTTGCCACCACGGGCTGGACTACGGACGAGCTGTCGGTCGCGATGGATGCAACGAGTTTTACGCCGCCATATGAGCTGGTGAGTCTGCTGATAGGCGTGAACAACCAGTACCGCGGACGCAGTGCGGACGAGTATCGCGACGAATTCCGCCGACTGCTCGAGCGGGCGGTAGATCTTGCCGGCAGGCGCAGCGGGCGCGTGCTGGTGTTGTCGATCCCCGACTGGGGCGTCACGCCGTTCGCGCATGGCAGCGGCCGCGACGTGCTGCGCATTGCCAGCGAACTGGATGCCTATAACGCGATCGCCCGCGAGGAAAGCGAGCGCCGCGGTGCGCATTTCGTGGATATCACCGGCATCTCGCGCCAGCATCCCGCCTTGCTTGCTGACGACGGGCTGCATCCTTCCGCTGCGCAGTATGCGTTGTGGACCGAGGCGGCCGTGCCGGTGGCCGTGGCCATGCTTGCCGGCTAACGATCCCCTTGTAGGAGCGCACTTGTGCGCGACCGCGACGCCAAATCCGGCCTCGGTCTCCGGCGTAGCGAACAGCATTGGCGCGACAACCCCGTGACATGGCGTCACCGGTCGCGCACAAGTGCGCTCCTACAAGGGGGCTGTGCATTCGTGCTGACGGAAACCACACTGCAACCTCACCGCCATCGTGCGGTGACGTAACCGCGGCACTCTGAGATCCCGGTAACCACCGGGAGAGACAGCCATGGCGACCTTCCACTGCCGCAGCGCCTTCATCTCCGACGTGCACTTGGGCACGCCAGACTGCAAGGCCAGTTATCTGCTCGATTTCCTGCGCAAACTGCGTTGCGAAAAGCTGTATCTGGTCGGCGACATCATCGACATGGAAGCGCTGGCACGCCGCACCTGGTGGCATGTCGACCACGGCGCGGTGATTGCCGAGGTGCTTGATCTCGCCCGGCGCGGTGTCGAGGTCGTCTATATCCCCGGCAATCATGACGCCCCGATGCGCGGCCTGGCCGGCCAACAGTTTGGCGGCGTGAAAATCGAGCTGGACGCGGTGCACGAAGGCGCCGATGGCCGCCGCTACCACGTCAGCCACGGCGACGAATTCGATCCGGAGCAAGTCGGGCGCACATGGATGGTGCACCTGGGGGAAGTGATGCATCGCTTCATCTGCTGGACCAATCGCCGGGTCCACGCGATGCGCCGCCGCCTGGAACTGCCCTATCTGCCGCTGTCGATCATCGTGAAATCGCACATCGGCAAGGCGCTGGCCTATATCCGCGCCTATGAGGAGCGCGTGGCCAACGATGCCCGCGAACGCGGCTTCGACGGCCATATCTGCGGCCACATCCATTTCGGCCACGTGCGCGAGATGGACGGCGTCCTTTATCTGAACGACGGCGACTGGGTGGAGCACTGCACGGTGCTGGTGGAAGATCACACCGGCGCGATGGAGTTGATCCATTGGAGCGAGCAGTACGCGCCGCTGGGTCGGGCCAGCCGCGAGCTGGTGCTGCCCTCGCCCGCTGCCGCCCTGGCGCTGGCGCCGCTGACGCGGGCAAAGCTGGATTTGACGGAGTTGCGGCCGGCGGCTTGAGACAGCCTCTCCAACCCGTCATACCAGCGAAAGCCGGAATGACGGTGCCCTTGAGGGTTGTCGCCAGCTTTGGATCGAGCCCCCTTGCATCCCCAAAATCCGCCGGCATATCCACAGGCGCTACAATTCGCCTTCTTTGCCGGAGCCACCGCCCCCATGTCCCTCGACAGCGCCACCCGCGAACGTATTGAATCCCTGCTGCAGAACCACCGCGTGGTGCTGTTCATGAAGGGCACCCGCCAGCAGCCGATGTGCGGTTTCTCCTCGGCAGCCACCAACACGCTCAACGAGCTGTTGCCGGACTACCACACGGTGAACGTGCTGGAAGACCCGGAAATCCGCGAAGGCATCAAGGCTTACGGCGACTGGCCGACGATTCCCCAGCTGTATGTGGGCGGCGAACTGGTCGGCGGCGCCGACATCATTCGCCAGATGTACGCCAGCGGCGAGCTGCACCAGCTCTTCGGCGCGACCGCCCCGGATCGCACGCCGCCTGAGATCACAATTACCGACAAGGCCGCGGAAGCCATCCGTCAGGGCACGGCCAATGCCCAGGGCCTGGCCCTGCATCTGGAGATCGGTCCGGACCATAGCGCCGGCTTCCAGCTGGCGCCGGGCGGCGAGCATGACATCGTGGTGTCCTCCAACGGCATCGAAGTGCACTTTGACCCGGGCAGCGCCCAGCGCGCCAAGGGCATCGTGATCGACTGGGTGTCCACCGTGCAGGGCGAAGGCCTGAGCCTGAAGTTCCCGGGCGCGCAGGAGATCGGCACGCTCACCGTGCAGCAGCTCAAGGAGCGCCTGGCCGCCGGCGACATCACCCTGGTGGACGTGCGTCCGGCCCACGGTCGCGCAGCCGCCGCACCGCTGCCGCAGGCCCGCATCCTGGAAGAGGAAGGCTACGACGCCCTGGCCAACCTGCCCAAGGACGCCCCGATCGCCTTCATCTGCCACCACGGCGTGTCCAGCCGCGGCGTGGCCGAGCGCTTTGCCGCGCACGGCTTCAGCAAGGTCTATAACGTCGAAGGCGGCATGGATGCGTGGGCGCAGCAGATCGATCCCACGGTGCCGCGCTACTGAGCAGTTAGCCCCGGACCTCGCGGTTCACCAAAAGCGCCTGCCCCCGGCAGGCGCTTTTTTGTTTGTTCGGCCCTCAGCCAGTCGAAGCCTTCAACGACGGCGAACTGAAAGGCGTGCCTGTTAGCATATTGCGACCATCTCACTTTCGTGCCCTATGCGCATTCTGCTCGTCGAAGATGATTCCCTCGTATCCGACGCCATTTCCCGTGGCCTGATCGGATCCGGTTATGTAGTCGACGCAGTGGGCGACGCCGAATCGGTGACGTCCCGCCTGGCCGATACCCATTACGACCTGGCCATCGTGGACCTGGGCCTGCCGGGCGAAGACGGCCTGTCGCTGGTGCGCCGCCTGCGTCGCGGCGGCAGCTCGCTGCCGTTGTTGATCGTCACCGCCCGCGATGGCCTGGACGACCGCATCAATGCGCTGGACCTGGGCGCGGACGACTACCTGGTCAAGCCGTTTGCCCTGCCCGAACTGGCCGCCCGTTGCCGCGCCCTGATCCGCCGCGCCACCGCCGCTGCCGCCAACGAGATCGTGATCGGCGGCCTGCGCATCGACCTGGCCGGTCGCCGGGCGCTCAACGAAAAGGGTGAAGCGCTCGAACTCACCCGCCGCGAGTGGTCGATCCTGGAATGCCTGGCCCATCACAGCGGCCGCGTGGTGAGCAAGGAGCGGCTGACCCAGGCCATCACCGGCTGGAGCGAAGACATCTCCGGCAACGCCATCGAGGTTCATGTGTCGCGTCTGCGCAGCAAGCTGGGCAGCGCCGCCACGGTGCGCGGTATTCGCGGCCTGGGCTACCGGCTCGAAGACGCCTGAGCCGCGCCAAAGTTCTGATCCAGCCGCTGCGGGTGGCATGATGCCGGGCAGGTGTGCGGGGTAAGGAAGTGCATCGCCTGGATCAGGCCACTTCCACGACCCCTGCGCTTTCTCGATATCACCCGCGGGGCCGGTTCGGTGACACCCAATTTCAAGCAATCAGAGCAGGCCAGCCGCCCGACCAGCGTGCACCGGCGACTGCTGAGTTATCTGCTCGCGCCGCTGCTGTTGCTGCTGGTCGCGGGTGTGGCGGTTGATCACCATGTGATCGTCAGCCCGATCCACAACGCCTTCGATCATTCGCTGTCGCGCTCGGCGCTGGCCATCGTTGCGCGCATTCATCCGGGTGCCGGCGGCAAGCTCGACGTGGCACTGCCTTCGCATCCGCCGCCGCCGCTGCGCGCGATGCCCGATGAGCACTTCTTCTATCGCGTCAGCCTGCCCGACGGCACTACCATCGCCGGTTCGCCGGAATTGCCGGTGGCACCGGACAGCCAGTCGGAAGACGGTTTCAGCTACACCAACATCACCTTCCGCGCCGAAGACTTTCGGCTGGCCAGCTACCGCACCAGCGAAACCGGCGAGCCGCTGGTGGTCACCGTGGCCGAAACGCCCGCACGTCGCGACCGCGCCGTGCATCGCCTGGACGTGGCCTTCCTGATCAACGACACCTTGCAGATGGCGGCGGTGCTGATCATCGCCCTGGTCGGCATCCGCATTGCCCTGCGGCCGCTGCAGCGGCTGAGCCGGCAGATTGCCGGGCGCCCGGCGGTGGCCTTGAACCAGTTGCCGACCGACGGTGTGCCCACTGAAGTGTTGCCGCTGGTCGTGTCGCTGAACTCCCTGCTCGGGCGCGTACGCGACTCGGTGCTTTCGCAGCAGCATTTCCTTGCGAATGCCGCGCACCAGCTGCGCACACCGCTGACCGGACTGAAGGCCCAGCTCGAAGTGCTGACCCGCGAAACGGCCGACACGCCGCTGCAGGAACGCATCAAGCTGCTGCAGGGTGGCGTGGATCGCCTTGCCCACACGGCCAACCAGCTGCTGACCTTGGCGCGTGCCGAACCATCGGCGCATCGCGCCAGTCATTTCACTGCGGTCGACTTGCCGCGGCTGATCGGCGAAGTGATCGACAGCTCGCTGGACCGCGCCCTGGCCCGCGGCATCGACCTGGGCGCCGACAGCCGCCCGGTGCAGGTCACCGGCGTGTACTGGCTGCTGCATGAGGTACTCAACAACCTGATCGACAATGCCATCCGCCACACACCGGTCGGCGGCAACATCACCATCCGCTGCGGCGTGGAGCATGGCCGTCCGTTCCTGGAAGTGGACGACAGCGGCGTCGGCATTGCCCCCGAGGAGCGGCAGAAGGTCCGCGAGCGCTTCTACCGCAGCGCGGGCAGCAGCGCCGATGGCTGCGGCCTGGGCCTGGCCATCGTGGACGAAGTGTCACGTGTGCATGGCGCCCAATTGAGTATCCTCGATGGGTCTTCCGGGCGGGGGGCACGGATGCGCATCGACTTCCCTGCCGTCGCTTAAGGACGCGCTGATCCTGGTCAGGGCGCCCTAATTTCAAAAGTTCGGATAATCGGCACTTTGAATTAGGATGCGTCACCCCCAGAGTGGTGGCACCCTCGCAAGGAGTTCCCCGTGTCCATACCCAGTGCCGTCAAGAGCACGCCCATCGGCAGCCGCCAGCAACTCACCGACTACCTGGCTGCGGGTGAAAAACCGCGTGATGCCTGGCGCATCGGTACGGAGCACGAGAAATTCGGCTTCCTCACCGACACCCTGCGCCCGCCCACCTTCGACGGTGACCGCGGCATCCGCGTCCTGCTGGAAACCCTGGCCACGCGCTACGGCTGGGACGTGGCGCGCGAAGGCGACAACCCGGTGGCGCTGTCGCGCGACAAGGCGTCGATCACGCTGGAGCCGGCCGGTCAGCTGGAGCTTTCCGGCGCGCCGCTGGAGACCATCCACGACACCTGCAGCGAGGTCAATTCGCACCTCAAGGAAGTCCGTTCGATCGCCGAGGACCTGGGCATCGGCTTCCTCGGCATGGGCTTCCAGCCCAAGTGGCGCCGCGACGAAATGCCGTGGATGCCCAAGGGCCGCTACAAGATCATGCGCGAGTACATGCCCAAGGTCGGCAACCTCGGCCTGGACATGATGACGCGCACCTGCACCGTGCAGGTGAACCTGGACTTTGCCAGCGAAGCGGACATGGTGCGCAAGTTCCGCACCAGCCTGGCGCTGCAGCCGATTGCCACCGCGCTGTTCGCCGATTCGCCGTTCACCGAGGGACGTCCAAACGGCTACCTCTCCTACCGTTCGCACGTGTGGGAAGACACCGATCCCCATCGCACCGGCATGCTCGACTTCGTCTTCCAGGACGGCTTCGGCTACGAGCGCTACGTCGACTACATGCTCGATGTGCCGATGTACTTCAGCTACCAGAACGGCCAGTACATCGACCTGTCCGGCCAGGACTTCAAGCGCTTCATGGCCGGTGAACTGCCGGCAGTGCCGGGCGTGCACGCCACCATGAAGGACTGGGCCGATCACCTCACCACCGCGTTCCCGGAAGTGCGCCTGAAGCAGTACCTGGAAATGCGCGGCGCCGATGGTGGCCCGTGGAACCGCCTGTGCGCCCTGCCCGCGCTGTGGGTTGGCCTGCTTTACGACGATGAAGCCCTCGATGCCGCCTGGGACCTGGTCAAGGACTTCAGCCGCGAGGAACGCCACGCGTTGCGTGACGGCGTACCGCGCCAGGCTTTGAAGCTGCCCTTCCGTTCGCACAGCGTGCGCGAGCTGGCCGCTGAAACGCTGAAGATCGCCTCGCATGGCCTCAAGCGTCGTGCGCGCCTCAACAAGAGCGGTGCGGACGAAAGCATCTTCCTGGAGCCGATGATCGAGATCGTCGAAGCGAACCAGACGCCGGCCGAGCGCAAGCTCGAACTGTTCAACGGCCCATGGAACGGCAGCGTCGATCCGGTGTTCCGCGAATTCGCTTATTGAGCGTAGCGCACGGCAAAACCACAAGAGCCCCGCCATCGTGCGGGGCTCTTTGCATCGGCATGAGCGTCAGGGCGATCCCGCCATTTGGGCGTCGTCGCTCTTGAGCGGTGTTGAACGACCCGTACGTGTACTTCCCACCGCCAGCCGCAGACCATCGTGGCGGCATACATCCAGATTCCGATAAAGCAGGCTGCGGTCGCCACGGAAGGTCACGCGCACATCGCGATGGCATGTGCCGGGCGGTACATCGACCAGGATGGACGCCTGACCACCAGGCAGCGGTTGCGCCAGCGTGATGTTCTGGAAGTCGGCGCTCCCACTGGGCGCGATGGCCAGCGCAGTCACGCCATCGAAGGTGGCGTTGACGACGCGCAGCGGACGCCGCGACTCAGCTTGTGTACCCGCAGGCGTTGCACACGCGGCCAAGCTGACGAGCATGGCGCCGACTAACAACAAGGGTGCGACAAGACGGGGGACATGCATGGCTGCTACTCCGGCAGGAATGGGCGTTCGCCATCCACTTTCCCGTGGCGAACGACCGCATCGGACGCCTTTGCGGCCGTTTCGTGGAAGCGATCCGGGACGAATCGTCGTTACGCGATGACGAATCGTAGTGATTGCCCGCCGTGCTTCTCTCCATGGAATCAGACGCCTAAGATGGTTCCACGATCCATTCGGATACACGGCGATGAAGGTGCGGCTCGGCAACGCGACCATTGGCCTTTGGCACTATCTCGGCCTCTGGACGGCCGTGGCTGCCGTGTTCGGCGCGCAGGAACTGCTGCGCGACATCGTGGACGATCATCACATTTGGTCGCTGTGGGATTACACCCGCTGGGGCATGGTGCAGTGGTATACGTGGGCCGCGCTGGCGCCCTGGGTGTTCCGCCTGGCCGAGCGCTACCCGATTCGTGCGCCGCTGCGCCTGCGCGGCCTGGGCAAGCAGGCGCCGTTGAGCATGGGCGTGACCATGCTGGCGATGGTGATCGGCGCCCTGGTCTCGACCCTGTTCGAACCCAGCGGCTTCACGCAACAGCTGTGGTATTTCGTAGGCCAGCACTTCGCCACCGGGCTGCTCACTTATTGGGCGCTGTTCGCGATCCAGCAGGCGATGGCTTTCCACGCCGAGAAATCCCGTCGCGAACTTGAAGCGAGCAAGCTCACCGCGGAACTGGCGCAGTCGCGCCTGCGTGCACTCAAGTCGCAATTGCAGCCGCATTTCCTGTTCAACACGCTGCATGCCATCGCCACCCTGCTCGATGAGGATGCGCTGTCGGCCGAAGACATGCTGCTGCGCCTGAGCGATCTGCTGCGCGCTTTTCTGGAAGACTACGACGGCCAGGAGATCAGCCTGCGACGCGAACTGGTCCTGCTTGATCTTTACCTTGGCATCCAGCGGACGCGCTTCAAGGACAGGCTCACCACGCAGATCTATGTGAGCCCGGACACGCTGCAATGCGCGGTGCCCAGCCTGATCCTGCAGCCCATCGTGGAGAACGCGATCCGCCATGGCATCGGCGAGCGCATCGGGGTGGACTGCGTCGAGATCGAAGCCCGCCGCGATGGCGACAGCTTGTGCATCGATGTGCGCAACCGCAACAGCACGCTGGAGACAGGCGCCTCGCCCAGGTCGGGGCATGGCATTGGTTTGTCCAATACCGCGCTGCGCCTGCGCGAGCTTTATGGCGACGACGCACATGTGCGTCTGGAAATGATCTGGCCGCAAGGGGTGATCTGCCGCCTTCGCCTGCCATTTCGCGAGATCGAGGAACCGGACGAGTCGCCCGAAGTGGTGACCGCATGAGCATCGCCACGCTGGTGGTGGACGACGAACCGATCGCGCGGCGCGCCATCGTGCGCCTGTTGAAGGATGATCCCGACATCATCTTGCTGGCCGAATGCGGCGACGGCGAGTCGGCGGTGCAAGCCATTCGCCAGCATGCGCCCGACCTGGTGTTCCTCGATATGCAGATGCCGGCCCTCGCCGGGCTGGACGTGGTTGCGGCCATCGGCGTTGCGCAGATGCCGGCTACCGTGTTCGTGACGGCATACGAGCAGTACGCCGTGCGCGCATTCGAAGCCAACGCCGTCGACTACCTGGTGAAGCCCTTCAGCCGCGAGCGATTCGCCCAGACCCTGCTACGCGTCAAGCAACGTCTGGCCACTCGCGGCACGCAGGGTGAACCCTCGCTCGAGCGGATCATGCAGGCGCTCGACACGCTCAAGCAGCGCGATAGTTACCTGCAACGACTGCCTGTGCGCATCGACGAGCAGATCCGCTTCGTCGACGTGGACGACATCGTGTGGATCAAGGCCAGCGGCAACACCGTTTTGTTGCATCTCGCCGACGGCGTCCACGAAATGCGCGAAACGATGACGGCACTCGCGGCACGCCTCGATCCACGCCATTTCGCGCGCGTGCATCGCTCGGCCATCATCAACACGCGGCGCGTGCAGGCGATCCATCCGTGGTTCAACGGTCACCATGTCGTCACCATGGATACCGGCCAGAAGCTGCGCATGAGCCGCTACCAGCACGAAGCCTTTTTGCGGCTGGTATCGACGCGGGACGTCCGTCAGAGCGACTAAACCGTTTCAGTGGTGGGCATGGTCGTCGCTGTCGAAGCTGGCGTGGCCACCCATACCACCCATGCCTGCACCCATCCCGCCACTGGCGCCCTTAGCGCCGCCCTCGCCTTTGGCCTCGCCCTTGCCGCGTGTCCCGGATACGCGCGTCGGCCCCTGCTTCGGAATGACCAGATTGGCCGGCACCGCTTCGAGATCCAGCACCTTGCGGATGAAATCGCGCAGGGACACGACCAGTTCGGCGGTGTGCGTGGGGCGCCCCTCTGACAGCTCCGTGGCGGCACGCGCGGCCAGTGCCACCTGCTGCTCCGTGCCCAGCAAGATGATGTCGGACAAGGCCGCCTCCACCGCATCGCGCATGCGCCGCGAACGATCGGAACGCTGCACGGCAGTGCCGGGGGACTCGCCTTCCGCCAACACTCCGGCCTGGCGCAGGTCGCGCAGATGCGTGGGGTCCACCGAGAGATCGCCAGTGAACGAGCCGCCCAGCGTCTTGTACGCCGCGATCAACGTGCGCAACCGTTCGTTGATCTGGCGATTCTCGCGCTCGCGCCGCTTCTGCACGGTATGCATGGCCAGCAGCCGCACGCCGACCATGATCAGCGTGATCAACGCCAGCCCGACCACGGTCGACAACACGGCATGCCAGGAACTGAAATCCAGGTTACGCATGGGCCCGCTCCGCTAGTGCTCGCCGATGATCTCGATTCACGGAAGGCTTATGACGGCCCGGGCGTGACAGCAGCGTCTGCCTTCGGTCATGCGGCCCGCGGTCTCGTCAGCTGCCGGTGGCGCCGTGATGCGGCGGATCGTAGAAAACGGTCACGAAATAGAACGCATGCCCCTGGACATCGCTCCGGAAGAAATTGGCATACACAAACTTGTCTGCGGGCTGCACGACCGGTGCCATCTGCGATTTGCCGGTAGCTTCGGCATTGGCGCCAGCTGCCGCCGCCAACGCTTCTACCGGCAACCCAGCCGCCGGTGTCGTGGTCTTGAGCCAGGGCAGCTCCATGGCTCCGAACTCGGCCTTCATTTGCTGGTAAGTCCTCAGCCACACTTGTGCAGCCGCCTTCGCGTCCTGACCCTCGTAAAGATAGATCCCGATCCGGGCCAGGCGCCCGTTACGGAAGAAGAACTGCACGTTCTCCTTGTGCCCCTGATACACGCCGGCGAACGTCTCAAGGTCGCCGTTGCGAAAAGACTTATAGGGACCGAAATCGGCAAATGCCGTCACCTGATCGGGCGTCATCTGGAATTGCCACGGCGGCAAGCCGTCGAACGAGGCCGCTTTGGCTACTGACGTGGTCGCCAACAGGACCAGAAGAGCCACACCCCATCCTTGCATCCGCTGTCTCATGCCATCCCCTTGTCCGTGATCGACGAAGTACCTGCCGGGTGACAAGACATTGCCGGACAGTTGCTCTTGTGACAATGCTTGACGAGCACCAAGGCGTCCCGCCCGCATGACTTCAAGCACGTCCTTTGGCCAGATCGTGAGCGCAAGAATGACGTGGCGACGGAAGTGCGTCAGTAGCTCGTTCCATTCCTGACAGAAGGATCGGTGAAATGAAGCGTGTAGTCGGCGTGCTGTGCGCGGCCTGTTGCGTCACCGGCCTGGTGGCCAAAGCTTCTGCGCAAACCACCGTTCTTGACGTACCGCAGGTGTTCGCACCTGGCGTCGTATCAGGTCCTGCCAACGAAGATTCCGCTGCCTTCACGCCCGACGGCAACACGGTCTTCTTTGATCGCATCCATTGGCCCAATGCAGCCATCATGGTGTCGCATCGTGTCAACGGGATCTGGAGTGCTCCGACGGTGGCGCCGTTCTCGGGGCAGTGGCTGGATCACGATCCGGCGATGTCGCCGGATGGGACGTTCCTGATCTTCTCCTCGAACCGCCCTGATGCGGAAGATGGCAAGCCGCTCGATGCGGTGATGGCCAATGGCAAGGTGCAGCCGGGTTCCGGCGGACATCTGTGGCGCGTCGAGCGCAAGGGCAACGCGTGGGGAGCACCGGTGCGCCTGCCGGATGCGGTGAACAGCAGTTCACGCACCTATGCGCCCAGCGTGGTGGCCGATGGCAGCGTGTATTTCCAGCGTCCCGCAGAGGATGGCGATTTCCGCCTGTTCCGTTCGCAATACCGCAACGGTACCTACATGCCCCCAGTGCCGGTGATGCTGGGCGAAGCATCGGCGCACAAGCTCGATCCTGCCGTCGCGCCCGATGAATCGTTCATCGTGTTCGACGCGAACTTCACCGGCAAGGACGATCCGGATCGCCTCTACATCGCGTTCCGCGAAGGCGACGGCTGGGGCAAGCCGACCGACCTGGGCAAGGACATCAACGTAAAGAGCCCGTGGGGCTCGCACCTTGGCCCCGACCATCGCACGCTCTACTTCAGCAGCACGCGTTCGATCCCCGTGCACTATCCGCGCACGCCGCAGCAGGCGCAGGACGACATCGCCCGCATGCAATGGGACAACGGCAACGACAACATCTGGTCCGTGTCGCTGGCACCGTGGCGGATGCGCATCACGCAAGCGGTGGTTGATCGCGCGTACTGATCTCACGGAGAAGTGGAAAGACCGCCACGATTCACCGCCTCTGAATTCGCCGCACAAAAAAAGGGCCGGCATAACCGGCCCTTTCTCGATTCACCACGAAGAAGGTGTTACTTCTTCTGCGGCGCTTCCTTCAGACCACGGTTGAGCAGCATCGGCTCGATGCTCGGGTCCTTGCCGCGCCAGTTCTTGTAGAGCGTGGCCAGATCCTGCGTGTTGCCCTGCGAGAGGATCATCGCGCGGAAGCGATCACCGTTCTCGCGGGTCATGCCGCCCTTGTCGACAAAGCCCTGGAAGGCGTCGTCGGCCAGCATTTCGGTCCACAGGTAGGCGTAGTAACCGGCGGCGTAGCCGTTGCCCCAGATGTGCTGGAAGTAGCTGGAGCGGTAGCGCGGCGGCACGTAGCTCAGGTTGATCTTGGCCTTGGTGAGCGCATCCATCTCGAACTTGTCCGGATCCTGCTTGGGCGCATCGGCGCTCAGGCTGTGCCAGCTCATGTCGAGCAGCGCGGCGCCGACCAGTTCGGTCATGTCGTAGCCCTTGTTGAAGGTCTTGGCCTTCTTGAGCTTCTCGACCAGTTCCTGCGGCATCGGCTCCTTGGTCTGATAGTTCTTCGCGTAGTTGGCGAAGATCTTCGGATCGGTGGCCCAGTGCTCGTTGAACTGCGACGGGAATTCCACGAAGTCGCGCGCGGTGTTGGCGCCCGACAGGCTCGGGTACTGCGTATTGGCAAAGATGCCATGCAGGCCGTGGCCGAACTCGTGGAACATGGTGATCACGTCGTCAAACGACAGCAGGGCCGGCTGGCCCGGTGCCGGCTTGGTGAAGTTGGCGACGTTGAAGATCACCGGCTTGGTGCCCAGCAGCTTGGACTGGTCGACCAGGTTGCTCATCCAGGCGCCGCCGTTCTTGTTGTCGCGCTTGTAGTAGTCGCAATAGAACAGCGCCATCGAGGTGCCGTCCTTGTCGAACACTTCGAACACGCGCACGTCAGGCTGCCAGACGGGGATGTCCTTGCGCTCCTTGAAGGTCAGCCCGTAGAGCTGGTTGGCGGCGTAGAACACGCCGTTCTGCAGCACGTTGTCCAGCTCGAAGTACGGCTTGATCTGCGACTCGTCCAGGTCGTACTTGGCCTTGCGCACCTGCTCGGAGTAGTGGTTCCAGTCCCATGCCTCGACCTTGAAGCCACCCTTCTGCTGGTCGATCACGTCCTGGATGTCCTTGGCCTCGCGCTCGGCGCGTGCCGTGGCCGCCGGGGCCAGCTTGTCCATGAAGGTGATCGCCGCTTCCGGCGTCTTGGCCATCTGGTCTTCCAGTTTCCAAGCGGCGTAGCTGGAGAAGCCCAGCAGCTTGCCCTGCTCGGCGCGGATCTGCGCGATGCGGGCGATCATGTCGCGCGTGTCGTTGGCGTCGCCCTTCTCGGCGCGATCCCAGGAGTTCTTGAACAGCTGCTCGCGCGTGGCGCGATCATTGAGGCTCTGCAGCGCCGGCTGCTGCGTGGTGTTCTGCAGCGGCACCACCCACTTGCCGTCGAGCTTGCGCGCCTTGGCCGCTTCCACCGCGGCACCGATGTCGCCATCGGACAGGCCGTCAAGCTTGCTCTTGTCGTCCACCACCAGCGCACCGGCCTTGGTGGCGGCGAGCAGCTTGTTGGTGAACTGCGTGCTCAGCGTGGACTCTTCCTTGTTGAGGTCCTTGAGCTTGGCCTTGTCGGCATCGGACAGCTTGGCGCCGCCATGCACGAAGTTGCGATAGGTCACTTCGACCAGGCGCTTGGATTCCGGATCGAGCTTGAGCGTATCGCGCTGGTCGTAGACCGTCTGGATGCGCTTGAACAGCTTGTCGTTCATGAAGATCGCGTCCTGGTGCTCGGCGAGCTTGGGCGCTTCTTCTTCCTGCACTTTCTGCAGGGTTTCATTGGTGTTGGCGCCGCTGACGGCGTTGAACGCCTGCATCACGCGCTGCATCAGCCGGCCCGACTTCTCCATCGGGACGAAGGTGTTCTCGAAGGTCGGCGCATCCGTGTTGTCGGCGATCTTTTCGATCTCCGCAAGGTGCTGCTTCATGCCTTCTTCGAAGGCCGGCTTGTAGTCGCCGTCCTTGATCTTGTCGAACGGCGGGGCCTCGAACGGCAGGGTGCTGGGCTCGAGGAACGGATTGACCGCACTCACTTCGCCGCCGGGTGCGGCGACCGTGGAAGCCTTGGCCGGCGCGGTGCTGGCGGGAGCGGGCGCGGGCTGCGAGGCCTGCTCGTTCGACTGCTGCGAGCAGGCGGCGAGCGCAATGGACGTGGCTATGACAAGCGTGCGAAGACGAAGCATCGGGGTTCCCCATGGAAACAGACAAACGGACGCCGAGACTAACCACAGCCCGGCACGGGTGCCAAGGGCTGGAAGTACTGGGTCGTTGGACCGTACGCGGCGGCGATGACGCAACCGCAGCATGGGGCGGCCGCGTCAGGCCTTGCGCATGTCGCGCAGCTGCCAGCTGTTGCCGATCAGCAGGTTGAGGCGCTGCCGCACGATGCTCATCGGCAGGTCGGTGATGAGATCCATGTCGATGTGCAGGTCGCTGACCCGCGCGCTGGCCGTGGCCTGCGGGTCGATTGCGCCCAGCGCCGGGTCCACATCGTCCGGCTCATCCTGCATGGCACGCCAGCGCTCGAATAGATCGGTGCTGCGCATGGCGTTCTGCACCGCAGCAGCGAGATCGTTGGGACCGGCTCCGTCATAGCTCAGCGTGGCGACCGGCCCGCGCGCATGGGCGAGGTCGGCGACCGAAAGATAGAAGTGGCTGCGTATGGCCATGGGTGCCTCCTGCGGTGATGGCCCGTACATCCAAGCACGGACCATGTGAACGTCATTCCAAGACCAGTGTGAGATCCAGATGAGCGGCGGCGGCGGACGGTGCCACGCCATACGGCAGGATGCCCAGGCAGGGCGCCGGCAGGTGGTGGCGCAAAGTGGCGATATTTTCGTCGACGGCGTCCATGTCCGGATCGATCTGGTTGCCGATCCAGCCCACCAGGCGGCAGCCATCGGTGGCGATCGCGCGTGCGGACAGCAAGGCGTGATTGATGCAGCCCAGCCGCAGGCCCACCACCAGCACCACCGGCAACTGCCATTGACGTGGAATATCCGACGCCAGCAGGCTGCGCGACAGCGGCACCAGCCAGCCACCGACGCCTTCCACCAGCACATCGTCATGCATGCCACGCAGACGCTCGAAGGCCTCGTAGAGCGGCGCGAGACGGATCTCGACGCCCTCGTGCGCCGCCGCCAGGTGGGGCGACAAGGGCTCGCGCAAGGCCACCGGATTGATCCATTCGTAAGGCATCGGCGAACTGCTGGCCGCCTGCAATGCGAGCGCGTCGTCGTTGCGCAAGCCCTGCGGCGTCTCCACGCAACCGCTGGCCACCGGCTTCATGCCGCAGGCCTGATTGCCGCGACTGCGCAGCAGATGCAGCAGCGTGCAGGTGGCATGGGTCTTACCGACACCCGTGTCGGTGCCTGCAATAAACAGTGTCGACATAGCCATCCCCTGAATGGTCGCGCCCGGCATTCCCGTGCCGCCCGGCAGGCGCATAATACGTGCTTTACGGCGGCCCGCCTGGACAGATCCCCGCGATCCACGGGCGCCACAGGAGTCGATCGATGTACGAAGTGAAGACGCAGGCCTACGCCAGCAAGCGCGAACAATACGAAGATCTGTGCGCCCAGGCCCGCGGGCTGCTGGAAGGCGAGCCCGACGTGATCGCCAACGCCGCCAATTTCGCCGCGCTGATCTATCACAGCCTGCCCGACTTCAACTGGAGCGGTTTCTACCTGTATGACGGCACCGAACTGGTCGTCGGTCCGTTCCAGGGCAAACCGGCCTGCATCCGCATCGCGCTCGGCCGCGGCGTGTGCGGCACCGCGGCGCAGACGCGCCAGACACAGGTGGTGCGCGACGTGAATGCGTTCGATGGCCATATCGCCTGCGACGCCGCCTCGCAATCGGAAATCGTGGTGCCGCTGGTGCGCGACGACGGCAGCCTGTTTGGCGTGTGGGATGTAGACAGCCCGTCCATCGCCCGCTTCGACGAGGACGACCGCGCCGGCATGGAGGCGCTGTGCGCGATCTTCATGGCCGCCGTCGACAAGCGCTGAGCTTGCCGAAAAGCTCGCGCCGGGTGTCCGGCGCGTTGCTTACTCTCGCGGCGTATTGAGCAGCGTCATCACCATATCGCGCGCTTCCTCCACGCCGGTGGGCGTCTGCGAGGAAAAAATCTGCGCCGTGGCCTGGGTTTCGCTGGCCGACAACACCTTGCGAAGCGCCATCAGCGCCTGTGCCGCCGCGCTCCGCGACAATTTGTCCGCCTTGGTCAGCAACACGTGGCAAGGCAGGTGGGTGGCGAAGCAAAACTCCAGCATCATCCGATCGAAGTCCTTGAGCGGATGGCGAATATCGGTGATCAGCACCACTCCGCGCAGGCTGCGACGCTGATGCAGATAGGCATCGATTTCCTGCTTCCAGTGCTCGCGCAAGGCCTCGGGCACCTTGGCGTAGCCATAGCCGGGTAGGTCAATTAGCCGCGCCGGCAGCGCGTCCGGGCCCTCGCCGAGGGTCTGCGGTGGCAGCGAGAACGCCACCATCTGCTGGGTTCGACCTGGTGTTTTCGACGTACGCGCCAGACCGCGATGCGCAGTCAAGGTATTGAGCGCGCTCGACTTGCCGGCATTGGAGCGACCCGCAAACGCCACCTCCGCGCCGCTGTCGGTCGGAAGTTGAGAAATTCGGTGGGCAGCCAGTACGAACTGGGCGCCTTGCAATGGATTGGACATGGTTTGACCGGCTATGGTGGCGCAGAGATAATCCGGTAGTTTCTGCCAGTTGCGGACGCGCTGGCCAGCGCGAACCGTGCAGCCATAGCAGTTTTTCGGGAGACAAGTGTATGAGTTTTCGGCCTGCCGGTTTTCGGCCCGCTGTTGTTCGTTATGCCGTAGTCCTCGTCTTTGCGTTGTCTTCCGGAGCAATCCTGGCGCAGGAAGCCAAGAATCCGGCGCCCGCAACCACCGCCGCCAAGCCGGCCGCAGCCGCCACGGCACCTGCCGCCGCTGCTGCTGAAGCCGCCGCCAAGCCGGCTGAGGCGACTGCCGCCGTGAAGCCCGGCGATGCCACCGCAGGCCAGGGCAAGTCGGCCGCGTGTGGCGCCTGCCACGGCATCGACGGCAATTCCGCCGATCCGCAGTATCCCAAGCTGGCTGGCCAGAGCGAGGCGTACATCGTCCACCAGCTCAACAGCTTCAAGTCCGGCAAGCGCCAGAACCCGATCATGATGGGCATGGTGGCACCGCTGTCCGAGCAGGACATGCGCGACATCGGCGCCTACTTCGCCAGCAAGACCTCGCTGCCGGGCGTGGCTGACCAGGCACTGGTCGAGCGCGGCGAGCAGCTCTACCGCCAGGGCGACAGCACCAAGGGTGTGCCTGCCTGCATGGCGTGCCACAGCATCGATGGCCGCGGCAATCCGGGCGCGATGTACCCGCAGCTCACCAGCCAGCATGCGCAGTACATCGAAGCCACGCTCAAGGCCTGGCACGACGGCACCGTGTGGGGTGACGACGCCCACTCGCAGATCATGCCGGGCATCGCCGCCAAGCTGGACGCCAAGGACATTGCCGCGATCGCCAGCTACGTCGAAGGCCTGCATGCCGCCGAAGGCGCGGGCACTTCTGCCGCCAAGTAAATGTCTATGACACGCCGGCCATGGGCCGGCGTGTCCGTTCCGAGCCAAGACTCTGTATTGAGGATCACCATGCTGAAGCGTCTGTCGTTCCTGTGTGCCGCCCTGCTCGCGCTCGCCGCCTGCAGCAACAACAACGACAACGCCAGCCAGGCACCGCAGCCGACCCCGGCTCCGGCAGCCACCGCGCCCGCCGCCCAGCCGGCTGCTGCCGCAACCACCGCGGCTCCGGCCGCCGCCAGCACCGCCGCCGCTCCGGCGGCTGCCAGCACCACCGCGCAGGCTCCGGCGGCGCCCGCCGCAGCGGCCACGCCGTTCGTGGACGATGGCAAGTGGGTGGAAGGCAAGCACTACTTCCGCATCGAACCGGCGCAGGCCAAGGTCAGCAGCACCGACAAGATCGAAGTGACCGAGGTGTTCTCCTACGGCTGCCCGGCGTGCAACCAGTTCCATCCCACCATGAACAAGCTGGTGCAGGAGCTGCCCGCCAGCGCCGCCGTGGCTTATCTGCCGGCCTCCTTCATGCCGCAGGAAAACTGGCCGATGCTGCAGCGCGCCTTCCTCACCGCGCAGGCGCTGGGCGTGGCCGACAAGGCCAATGACGCGATGTACGACGCCGTGTGGAAGTCGCAGGAGCTGAGCGCCATGCAGGGCACCGGCCTCAAGCCCGCTTCGGCGCTGCCCACCATCGACGACGCCGCCAAGGTCTACGCAAAGTTCGGGGCCGATCCGAAAGAATTCGCCGCTGTGGCCAACTCGTTTGCCATCAACACCAAGGTCAAGCGCGCCGACGAAATGCTCAAGGCCTATGGCGTGGAAGAAACCCCGACCATCGTGGTCGACGGCAAGTACCGTTTCACCGCGCGTTCGGCCGGCGGTTATGAGCAGGCAGTGGAACTCGCCAAGTGGCTGGTGTCCAAGGAAGCCGCAGGCAAGTAAGCCGCGCGCATCGACATCCACCTGACGCCATTCGACGAGACCCGCCCCATGTTCAAGCGTTTTGCCTCCCTGCGCGCCTTCAGCCTGATCGCCGGCCTGTTGCTGGCCACGGCGTGCACCGCCACCGGCTCCAACGATGCCGCGCCCTATACCGAGGGCACCGAGTACGTGACGCTGCCGGCACCGGCGCACCGCCTCAGCAATGAGGGCAAGGTCGAAGTGGTCGAAGTGTTCTCCTACGGCTGCATCCACTGCGCGCATTTCGCGCCGATCGCCGAGCAGATGCGCAAGCAGCTGCCGGCCGGCGTGACGTTCAAGCTGATGCCGGCCGTGTTCAGCGACGAATGGCTGCCGTTTGCCCGTGCCTATTACGCCGCCAAGAAGCTGGGCGTGCTGGAACAGACGCACCTGGAGCTGTTCAAGGCCAAGTTCGACGACCACTACCCGATCTCCACCCTCGATGAGCTGGCCGATTTCTACGCCATGCATGGCGCGAAGCGCGAGGAGTTCATGCGCATCGCCAGTTCCGACGAGGTGACCCAGCAGATCCGCAAGGATGCCGAGCTGGTCAAGCAGTGGCAGGTGGACGGCACGCCGACCATCGTCGTCGACGGCAAGTACCGCACTGCCAATGTGAAGACCCTGGCCGAACTGTCCGCCGTCGCCCAGTGGCTGGCCAAGCGCGACCTCAGCGGCGCCAAGTAAGCCCCGGCGGCGACGCGGAACTTTCCCCGCGTTCACAACCGACCGGGCATGCTCAGGGTCTGTCTCCAGTCTGATCGCCGCCACGATGGCGGCGTTCACCCTTTTGCGACTACCCTTTCCGCCCGATGAAGCGTGCCGAACCCACTCCCGCCCCGGCCACCGAACGCCGTTTGCGTCTGCTCAGCTGCAATATCCTGGCTGGCGCCAGCGTGCAGCGTTACAGCGAATACGTCACGCGCAGCCTCAATGCCGTGCTGCCGGGCCGCAGCAAACTGGACAACCTCGACCGCCTCGCCGAAGTACTGCCGCAGTTCGACCTGATCGGCCTGCAGGAAGCGGACGCCGGCAGCCTGCGTTCGGGCTTTCTCAATCAGACGCGCTACCTGGCCGAAGCGGCCGGCATGCCGTTCTGGAGTCATCAGCCCAATCGCCCGATGGCGCGGCTGGCGCATTCGGCGAACGGGTTGATCAGCCGGCTCGAACCCAGCAGCGTGCTCGACTATCCGCTGCCCAGCCGCATTCCCGGCCGCGGCGCCTTGCTCGCGCGTTTTGGCGACGGCGACGATGCGCTCGCCGTGATGATCGCGCACCTCTCGCTCAGCGCACCGGCACGTGCGAAGCAGCTGGGCTTCATTGCCGAAGTGCTGCAGGATTTCCCGCATGCCGTGCTGATGGGCGATCTCAATACCGAAGCGCGCAGCGCGGAGATGAAGCACCTGTTCGCCAAGTCCAGCCTGGTGCCGCCCGATCAATCGACGCCGACGTTTCCCAGCTGGAAGCCGCGTCGCGCGCTCGATCACATCCTCACCTCCGAGAAGATCCAGCTCGACAAAGTGTGGGCGCTGCCGCAGGCGTTCTCCGATCATCTACCCATAGCGGCCGAGATCCGCTTGCCCAGCCATATCACCCCACGCCTGCACCGGATCCGTCGATGAAACGCGCTGTACTGCTGACCCTGCCCTGGTTGACGCTGATCCTGCTCGGCGCGCTTGCGTATGCGCTGCGTTATGGCCTGGTCGAGTCGGTCGACGTGGCGCACCTGTGCGACACCGCGCGCTCGCTGACCTGCGATGCGCGCCATGCCGCGGTGATGGGATTTGTATTGGCACCGCTGCGCATGTCTGCCAGCTACAGCTATCAGATGGGCATCTACGGCTGGGTGGCACTGGCCGCCGCCGTACTCGCACTGGCCTGGAAGCACCCGTTCGCGGCCTGGCTTTCCGCGGCGACCGGCGTGGTCGCCGTGGTGCTCTACTGTTTTGCGCCGGGTGCGTTCGCGTTACTGGTGGGTTGCCTGCGGCTGGTACGTCTGCAGTCGGGCGGCGCGGCGCCATTCGATCATCACCGCACCGGCGGTCGCGAAGTTCACGGCCAGCCATAGCCAGGTCGACGGGTTGAGCCCGATCTCCTGCGCCACCACCACGGCAGCGAGCAACGGCAGCAGGCAGGCCATGAAGCGCTCCTCGATGATCGGCACCACGCAGTTGTCGGCCGATTCCATCAACGCCGCAATCATGAAGCCCACCGCCGGCGGCCAGAACAGGCCCAGCGGGAAATCGCGATAGCGGCCGTCGAAGACCAGCAGCAAGTCGTAGAAGGCCAAGCCGAACATCCACAGGAAACGCACGCGGCGATCCGGCAACTGGATGGCCGCGCCGGCCAGTCGTGCAGCGATGCGGCGCGCCAGATAGACGGCCGAAAGCAGGGCCAGCGCGCAAAGCAGGCCGGAAAACACCCATTCCAGCTGGTTGCGGCAATCGAACAGCATGCGACGGCCCTGCCATGCAATCGACGTGGCGGTGGCGAAGCCAGCGAGGATCAGCGCAACGCGACTGCGCGTATTGGCCAAGCCGCGACGCCAGATGCCCGACAGCAAAAACAACACGGCACCTGCCACACCGGCGAACCAGCCGGCGATCCAGTTCGGCTCCTCGACCACCGGTCCCTGCATGCTGAACTTGGGCTTTGCATTGACATCGAAAATGCCCCAATAGCCGCCGACCGTGCCTTCCTGATCGCGCTTCCACGGCTGGTCGAACGCTTCGATCACGTTGTACGGCATGTCCACGCTGCCGGCATAGAGCAGGAATTCGCGCAGATAACGCGCCTCGTTCACCAGGCTCGCACTCGCCTCGCGGCGCGGACGGCCCTGGCTCGGCCAGCCGGTCTCGCCAATCATCACGGCACGACCGGAGAAGTGCGCCTTCATCTGCGCATAGACGTCCGCGACATGCTTGAGTGCATCCTGCGGCGGCACCGGATCGTCCTCCCAGTACGGGAGAATGTGGATGGTGATGTAGTCGACCACGTTGGCCATCTGCGGATAGCGCAGCCAGAACTCCCACACATCGGCATAGGTGACCGGCACGTGCACATCCTGCAGCGCGCTGCGCACGCGCGTGATGTAGGCGGCGATCGCTTCGGGCGATTGCTCGCCGCGCAGCAGCACTTCGTTGCCGACGATCACGCCGCGGATCACCTGCGGATACGCCTTCGCGGTGGCGATGCCCATCGTCACTTCGCGGTCGTTGAGCGCGAGATCGCGGCCCAGCCAGATGCCCATCAGCACCTTCATGCCGTATTTCTGGGCGATCGCGGGCACAGCGTTCAAGCCAAAGCCCTGCGAATACGTGCGCACGCAATCGAAGCGCTCGGACAATGCCTTCAGATCCGCGTCGATACGCTCGGGGCTGACAAAGGCATGCGGATCGAGCGGCGTCTCGCCCGGCTTGCGGAACGGTGCATAGGACACGCAGGCGATGCGTGCGGTCGGCGCATCCGGCAGCGCCACCGGGCGTCCAATCTGCCACCACCACGCGGCGCCTGACAGGGTGGCCACGACGAGGATCAACCATGCCAGCGGGGCAACACGGGATGACGGCGAGGGCGATGGCGACATGCGCTTCCTAAGAGCGTGGCTCAAGCGCCGGATGCGGCGCCTCGTGGGTGGCGAATTCTAACAGGGGCTGCGCCCTCGCCATGTGCGCGGGCAGGGCCGCGCCCTCGGTTTCACGTCACGCTCAGCGGGGATTGGCCATTCTGCGCAGTCCCGCGCAGCGCGCCGCCCCTGCGGAACCGCGACTATCACTGCGTCGGTCTTGGCAAAGGAGTCGTCATGTCCCTGCACGCAGCACCGCGGCAAGTTGCCCGCCGCCTGCTCATCCTGGTGGCCGGCCTGTGGCTGGTCGGCGCGGCCTCGGCCGCCGAGCCCACGGAAGCGCAACGCACGGCATTCAAGCAGGCGTACGCCGCGGCCCAGCAGGGCGGCGATGGCTGGCGCACGGCGGCCAGCACACTGCAGGACTACCCGCTCTATCCCTATCTGGAAGTGACCTCGCTCACGCACGATATCCGCCAGGTCCAGCGGCCGCAGGTCGAGGACTATCTCAAGCGCTATCCCGGCCTGCTGCCTGCCGCGGACTTGCGCCGCGACTTTCTCACCGAACTGGCGCGCCGGCAGGATTGGGACACGTTTCTTGCGATGTACCAGCCGGGTCTCGGCGATGCGCTCACCTGCAACGCGTTGCAGGCGCAGCTGAGCAAGGGTGCGCAGCTCGATTTCGATCGCGACCTTGCCGCGCTGTGGAGCAAGCCCAAACTGCCGGGTGCCTGCGATCCGGTGTTGAGCGCCGCGCACGACCAGGGCCTGCTCACCGAACCACGCCTGTGGGATCGCATCGACCGCGCCGCGGATGCCGTGCAGCCGGGCACCATCAACGCCATCGCCGGCTGGCTGCCGGCGGACCAGGCGGATTCCGCAAGACGCATCGCCTCCGCACTCAGCGATCCCGGGGCTGCGGTGGTGGCAGCCAATCAGTGGCCCGATACGACGCGCAACCGGCAGGCCGCGACGCTCGCGCTGGAACGACTTGCGCGGCGCCAGTCGGTCACCGCGGACATCGCCTGGCAAAAACTGCAGAGCCATTTCGCCTTCACTCCCGAGCAGCGCAATCGCGTGATGTATGCGCTGGCCTTGTTCCATGCCACCGACTACGACGCCGATGCACTCTCGCGCCTGATCGCGCTGCCGGCGTCCGTGCAGACCGACACCAGCCGCGAATGGCGCGTGCGCGCCGCCCTGGCACAACAGGACTGGACTGCGGCGCTCGCCGCCATCGATGCGATGCCGGCGACGCAACAGCAGGACGGCGAATGGCGCTGGTTCCGCGCACGCGCTCTGGCTGCCACCAATCGCAATGCCGAGTCGCAACAGGTACTCAGCAGCCTGGCGCAGGAGCCGACGTTCTTCGGATTCCTTGCTGCCGATCGCATCAAGGCGCCGTACGGCATCTGCCAGACGGACCTGAAAGGCAACCCGCAGCGCGAACGCGCCCTGCTCGCCAACCAGGGTTTGTTGCGCGCGTTCGAGCTTTATGCCGTGGGCCTGCCCAAGCAGGCGCGTCGCGAATGGACGCAGGCACTCGATGGCGCTGATGCGGATACGCTCAAGCAGGCGGTCGCTCTCGCCTATCGTCGCGGCTGGTACGACCGCGCGGTGTTCACCTTCAACACCGGCGATGCGTTGCGCTATTACGAGCAGCGCTTCCCGCTGGCCAGCCAGGACGGACTGGTACCGCAGGCCGAACAGGCAGGGATCGATCCGTCGTGGGCGTACGCCATTCTTCGCGCGGAAAGCGCCTGGATGGCCGATGCACGCTCCGGTGCGGATGCGCGCGGCCTGATGCAGTTGCTGCCGTCGACGGCCGCGCTGGTGGCCAAGCGCAACGGCGTCACCTGGACTGGCGGGGACTCGCTGTACGACCCGATCACCAACATCATCCTGGGCACGCGCTATCTCGCGCAGATGGCAGCGCGCTTCAACGGCGCGCCCTGGCTCGCCAGCGCGGCCTACAACGCCGGCCCCGGCAAGGTGGACCAATGGCTGGAGGCGCGCAATTCGCTGCCGCCGGACCTGTTCATCGCCACCATTCCGTTCAAGGAGACGCGCGAATACGTGGCGCGCGTGATGTCCTTCGCGGTGATCTACGACTGGCGCCAGCATGGCAATGCCGTCACGCTGTCGCAGCGACTCACGCCGATCGGCCAGACCTATACGCTGCCGGATGCCCGCAGTGAGCGTAAGCTGGTGACCTGTCCGGTGGTGGCGCCGCCGACGCCTGCGGAGGCAGGTTCAGCTGCTCCCGCCAGCAGCATGGCAGCACCGGCTGCAGCCAGCAGTACGCATTGAGGCGGAGACACTGAGTGACACTGAAATCCAAACAACTGGTCGTGCTCGGCGGTAGCGGCTTTGTCGGCTCGCATTTGCTGCCGCGCCTGATCAGGGACGGCCATCGCATCGTGCTGCTATCGCGCAACCGCGAACAGCGGCGTGCGCTGGGCGTGCTCCCCGGCGTGAGCATCCACAGCGTGGATGTGTATGACGCCAATGCGCTGCGCCGGCAGTTCGAGGGCGCCGATGCGGTGATCAACCTGGTCGGCATCCTCAATGCGTTCGGCGAGCAGACCTTCCAGCGCGCGCACGTGGACCTGGCCCAGCGCGTGCTCGGCGCCTGCCAGGCGGCCGGCGTGTCGCGCCTGCACCATATGAGCGCGCTCAAGGCCGGCCAGGGCTTGTCGCAATACCTCAAGAGCAAGGGCGAGGCGGAAGCGCAGGTGCGCAACTCCTCGATTGACTGGACCATCTACCAGCCGAGCGTGATGTTCGGCGCGGATGGCGGCCTGGTGTCGCGTTTCGCCACGTTGCTGCGGCAGATGCCAGTGCTGCCGCTGGCGCGCGCACCGTCGAAGATGGCGCCGACCTGGGCCGGCGACGTGGCCGAAGCGATGGCTCGCTGCATCGGCGACGACAAGCTCGGCATCGACCGCAGCTTCGAGCTCTACGGCCCGGATGTGCTCACGCTCGGCGAGATCGTGCACATGATCCGCGACACGATGGGCGTGCGCACACCCATCATGGCGCTGCCGGACGGCCTCGGCCGGCTGCAGGCACAAGTGGCGCAAATGCTGCCGGGCAAGCCGTTCTCGCTGGACAACTTTCGCTCGCTGCGCACCGATTCGGTGGGCAAGGTGGATGGTTATGCCGCGCTGGGCATCACCCCGCAGCCGCTGGCGGCATGGCTGCCGGTGCTGTTGAACATACCGGCGCGGCAGCGTCGGCTGGACCTGGCGAGATCGGCTGGGCGATAACTCGTCCACCCCTTCCCTGTGGGCGCTTCCCTGTGAGAGCTTCCCTGTGGGAGCGCACCCTGTGCGCGACTGAGGGTGCCTCACCGCCTGAGGCCGTCGCGCACAGGGTGCGCTCCCACAGGGTTAGCCTCCCAGATGGCTAGCCCCGGTTAGCCGGCCGCTTCGCATCACGTGGCAGAATCCCCCGCATGCGCATCTATCTCGTCGGCGGCGCCGTCCGCGACAAACTGCTCAATCGACCGGTGACCGACCACGACCACGTGGTGGTCGGCGCGCGTCCCGACGAGATGCTCGAGCAGGGCTTTCGCCCCGTCGGCAAGGACTTCCCGGTCTTCCTGCACCCCAAGACCAACGAGGAATACGCCCTCGCACGCACCGAGCGCAAGACCGGCCACGGCTATCACGGCTTTGCTTTCCAGGCCGATCCCACGGTGACGCTGGAGGAGGATCTCGCGCGGCGCGACCTCACCATCAACGCCATCGCCGAGGCCGAGGACGGCCAGCTGGTCGATCCGTTCAATGGCGTCCGCGACCTGGAACAACGCCTGCTGCGGCACGTATCTGCCGCTTTCGTGGAAGACCCCGTGCGCCTGCTGCGCGTGGCGCGTTTCGCTGCCCGCTTTGCGCCACTGGGTTTCACGGTGGCGCCGGAGACCATGGCGCTGATGCAGCAGATGGTGCGCGATGGCGAGGTCGATCATCTGGTGCCCGAGCGCGTCTGGCAGGAAACCCGCAAGGCCCTGGGCGAGGCCCAGCCGTCAGCCTTCCTGCGCGTACTGCGCGAATCGGGTGCGCTCGCCGTGCTGTTTCCCGAGGTGGATGCGTTGTACGGCGTGCCGCAGCGCGCGGAGTTCCATCCCGAAATCGATACCGGCGTGCACGTGGAAATGGTGCTCGACATGGCTGCAAAGCTGGCGCCTGGCAACGACGTGGTGGGCTTCTGCGCGCTCACCCACGATCTGGGCAAGGCGCTGACGCCCGCCGATGTATTGCCGCGCCATCTTGGCCACGAGCACGCCGGCCTCGCGCCCCTGCGGCGTCTCGTGGCACGCCTGAAGGTGCCCACCGAGCATGCCACCCTCGCCGAACTGGTGTGCCGCGAGCATCTCAATGCGCACCGCGCCTTTGAGCTGAAGCCATCGACGGTGCTGCGTCTGCTGACCTCGCTGGATGCGCTGCGCCGGCCCGAACGCCTCTCGCTATTCCTCGCCGCCTGCGCGGCCGACAAGCGCGGACGCCTGGGCCACCAGGAGGACGCCTACCCGCAGGCAGGCTATCTCCAGCGTGCGCGCGACGCCGCCGCAGCGGTGCGCTCGGAATCGATAGTGGCGCAAGGCCTGCAGGGCCCGGCGATTGGCGAGGCCATGACGGCGGCCCGCGTCGCGGCCATTGCGGCACTGAAACGCAGCGCGGACTGATACGGCCAACAAAGCCTGATGAAAGCCACTACCCAGTAAGGTAACTGGCTACAAATCTGTCCGCTTGTCGCTAGTCGGCGGCTTCCGTGTATAAACGCGGTCGCCCATCCCGCCCGGCCACTTCGCAGCCAGGCCTTCGTTTCCCAGCTTTTCCGGAGTTTTCCGTGCCGACTGCCAATCCATCGACCTCGCCGCTGCGCCAGCGGTTTCGCCCGTTATGGTGGCTGGCCATCAGCTATGTGCTGATCGGCGCGCTGACCCGCATCGTGCTGCTTTACATGTCCGGTAGCGGCGTGCCGCACAACCCGCTCTATTGGGGTTATGCATTCGGCGTCGGGCTGGGCTACGACCTGATCGTGTTCGTCTTTCTTGCCTGGCTGCTGATGCTTTATCTGTGGCTGGTGCCGCAGCGCCTCTATGTGTCGCGCGCAGGCCAGTGGGCGATGTACATAGGCGGCGCGGTGATGCTGTTCGGGCTGCTCTTCGTGGCGGCCTCGGAGCTGGTGTTCTGGGCGGAATTCGGCACCCGCTTCAATTTCATCGCAGTCGATTACCTGGTCTACACCACCGAGGTGATCGGCAATATCCGCGAGTCCTATCCGCTGGGCACCTGGATCAGTCTGCTCGCCATCGCCACCCTGGTTGTCGTGTGGCTCAGCCGCGGCGGCCTGCAGGCGCGCGACAGCGGCACCCGTTTTCTTCAGCGCAGCAAGGTGGTGCTGGTGTGGCTGGTGATCACGGTGGTCCTGGCGGTCGCCGTCAAGGGCACCTTCAAGGATCGCACCGACAACACCTATGTGAACGAACTCTCCGGCAACGGCGTGTTCGAGTTCTTCGCCGCGTTCCGCTCCAGCCATCTGGACTACTCGCGCTTTTATCGCACCCTGCCCGACGACGAGGCGTTCAAGCGCGTGCGCGAGCTGGTGAAGACGCCTGAGGCCACCTACGTCAGCAGCGATCCGCATGACCTGACGCGCGAAATCCGCCATGCCGGTCCGGAGAAGCATCTCAACGTGGTGCTGATCAGCGTGGAGAGCCTGTCGGCCGACTTCCTCTCGGAGTTCAGCAACAAGCGCGGCAACATCACGCCCAACCTGGATGCGCTGATCGACCAGAGCATGTTCTTCGACAACCTCTACGCCAACGGCACCCGCACGGTGCGCGGCCTGGAAGCGTTGTCGCTGTCGGTGCCGCCCACGCCGGGCGACTCCATCGTGAAGGCGCACAACAACGAGAACCTGTTCTCGGCCGCCAATGTGTTCAATGCCCGCGGCTACCAGTCCGACTTTGTCTACGGTGGCTACGGCTACTTCGACAACATGAACTACTTCTTCGCCCATAACGGCTATCGCGCGGTGGACCGCAACGATATCGGCAAGGGCGAGACGATCCATCACGAAAACGTGTGGGGCGTGGCGGACGAAGATCTCTACACGCTGGCGCTCAAGCAGATGGACGAGGCGCAGGCGCAGGGCAAGCCGTTCTTCCTGCACATCATGACCACCTCCAACCATCGTCCGTTCACCGTGCCGGCCAATCGCGTGCCGCAAAAGAACGGTACGCGCGAGGCAGCGGTGGCGTATACGGACTGGTCCATCGCCGATTTCATCAAGCGCGCCAGAAGCAAGCCCTACTTCGACGACACGGTGTTCGTGATCACCGCCGACCACTGCGCCTCCAGCGCGGGCCGCAGCAGCGTGCCGATCAACCGTTATCACATCCCGCTGTGGATCTATTCGCCCAAGCACATCCAGCCGCAGCGCGTGTCGCGGCAGATGGCCCAGGTGGACATCATCCCCACGGTGATGGGCCTGCTCAATTTCAGCTACCGCAGCCGCTTCTTCGGCGCTGACATTTTCCAGCTTGAACCGGGCCGCGAACGCGCCTTCCCGGCCACCTACGAGAAGCTCGGCTACCTGCATGGCGACGCACTCACCGTGCTCGAACCGCAGCGCAAGCTGGAGCAGGTCAAGCCGAACTTCGACAACGGCGATGCCGTGCCCAATACACCGGTGGACCAAGGACAGGTGGACGATGCCACCGCCTATTACCAGGTCGCCGCGTCCCTGTTCAAACACGGTCAGTTGATCAAGCGGCCGGACGACGACACACCGGTGCAGCCTGCGCCTGCACCAGCTGCCGCTTCCAGCACGCACTAAGCAAAACGCCCGCGGACGACGCGGGCGTTTTCTTTTGGCGGGCTGATTTGTCGGAGCGTCAGAGCCGGTCGCCCTGGTCCGCCTCCAGCACGTCGGCCGGCAACGGCAACACATCCATGCCCCGTGCAAACAACATGGCCTGGAAGCGTTCGCCCATCTGCTCGGGCAGCGTGAGTTTCTTGACCTGTTGTGCCAGGTCATAGCGCGCGGCTTCGTCTGCGGCCGCTTCGTACGCCACGCCAAAGATGTCCTGCAATCCACTGCCGATCAGGAACTGCGCCTGCGGCATATAGCCGGCCACGCCGAAGCCTGCGCTATTGCCCGCCTCGGCCAGCGCGGTGAAATCGACCGACGCAGTGAGGTCGTTGAGGCCTGGCAGATACAGCGGATCGTTGTGCGAGCGATGGCGGTAGTAGGCTCGCAAGGTGCCATCGTTGCGCTCGGGCAAGTAATACTCGCGACGCACATAGCCGTAGTCGATGAACAGCATCACGCCGGCGGTGAGCGAACCGGCGATCGCCTGGATCCAGTACGGCAGCTGCGGCAGGATTTCCGAGCGATAACCTTCGGGAAATTCCGCCTCCAGATCGCGTTCGACATGACGCACGGCGCCGGACACGAGGGCATCGGCGGGACGATCCACGCGCATCAGACGGCCTTCGCCATCGAGCGCGACGTATTCTTCATAGACTTCACCGGCGCGCAGGGTGAAGCGCGTGGTCGGCAGTGCGTCGATCACCTCGTTGGCGAACAGCACGCCCTGCCAGTCCTGCTCCGGCGGACGATCCAGCCACAGCACGTGCGCAAACAGCTCCGAGGGCAGCGCTGCCGCAAGCCGGTCGCGCTGGCGTTCGCGCAGATCGGCGCTGGGTTCGAGGATGTAGTAGCGACGCGGGACGGCGCCGTTCGCGGCGAAGGCCTTGAGCGCCGCTTCGGCAAATGCGCCGCTGCCGCCACCGAGCTCCAGGAAGTCGGCCGAGTCGCCCAACATCTCGAGCACGGGATAGGTGGCATTCACCACGCAACGTGCAAACAACTCGCCCAGTTCGGGCGCCGTGATGAAATCACCCGCTTCGCCGAACTTGGTCTTGCCGGCACTGTAGTAACCCAGGCCCGGCGCATACAGGCAGCGCTCCATGTACTGCGAAAACGGCATCGGACCATGCGCGGCGATTTCCTCGCGCAGACGCGTCAGCAGTCGGTCGGAATGGGCGCGCTCGTCGGCGCCGGGATCGGGGAGTCGGGAAGACATGGGGTTGCCTGCGGGGAAACAGGCGAAGTCTAACCCATGCCCCGCCATAGCCTCGTGAGGGAGGGGAGACCGGCTATGGCGGGGACATCGGCCCAGCTGACTGGGTGCGACGGCCAAAGCGGCTGCGCGCTTTGGCGGCAACGTTCAATTAGAAATTGAAGTCTTTCTGCAAGCTCAGGAACACGCCACGACGCGGACCAAACTGCGGCGCGCCCACACCGATGCCGGTGCCGCTGCGCAACTCGTAGGTGCGATCCAGCGCATTGATCAGCGCCAGCTGCGTGTGGAACTTGCCGGTGCTGTCAAAGGTGAAGTCGTGCGACACGCTCAAATTGAGCTGGAAGTAGTACGGCAGCGACAAGCCATTGGGCGTCAGGCCGTCCTCACGCAAACCGCTGCCAAACAGGTAGTCGGCGCCGACCTTGGTGGTGTCGTTGATGGCGTAGTTGATGCCGCCCGACGAGGTCAGTTTCTGGTCGTGGTCGAGATGGATGAAGTTGTCCGCGATATAGGCCAGGTCATCCGGATTGAAGTTGTACTGGCCGGTGATCACATCCTTGCCCATGGCACGGCTATAGGCAAAGTTGAAGTACGCCGTGATCGGTCCGTTGTCGTAGTTGACCGTGAGCTCGGTGCCGCGGATGCGCCCGTAGCGGTAGTTGAACGTCGAGTACACCAGGGCGGTACCGAACTGCCCTTCATCCTGCAGGCGGCTGACATCGCGGTAGTACGCATCCAGACCCACCGTCCAGTTCGAACCGATGTTCTGCTGCACACCCAGGTCGTAATAGTTGGAGCGCTCGGCCAGCGGCGTGTTGTTGCCGTAGTTCTGCACGGCGTTGGTGGTATTGGCGAACGCATTGATATCCTCGTTGGAAATCAGCTCGTTCGCGGGCGGCGTGAAATAACGCGAGTAGCCGGCATGCACGGTCGTGCTGTCGGTGGCCTGCCACACCACGCCGATGCGCGGACTAAGTTGGCTTTCGGTACGGAAAGCCTGGTACTGGTCGCCACGCAAGCCGTAGTTCAGCGTCCACTTGTCGCTGATGTTCCACTCGTCCTGCACATAGGCGGCCCAGGTTCGGGCGGTAATCTTGTCGCCGGTGAAGATATTGAACGGCACCGTGCTGGCCTGGCTGCCGTCCGGGTTGGCCGGGAACACCAACGAGTTCGTGTTGGTGGTGGCCTGATCGAAGTTGCCGTACAGGCCGTAACGCAGCGTATGGCTGCCACCCCACGGCATCGAGAAGTCGGCCTGCAACGTGCTGGCACGATCGCTCTGGTTGATGGCAGCGGCCACGCCATTGAACATCAGGTCGCCGATTTCGTCGGGCATGTACTGCAACCCGCTGAAGCGCTGGCCGAGCGACACCTGATACGCCGTATCGCCGAACTTGCCCTGCAACGAGAGCACGCCAAAGCGCGTCTGCTCGTTCTGGCGGTCGTTGAGGTCGGCAGAGTTGAAATTGACGGTATCCAGATAGCCGAACTGCGGCTCCTGGTTGGGGTCGTTGGGAATCTGGAAGCGGCTGTTGCTCGCGCCGAATATGAAGCTGATGCGCGTGTCGTTGTCGATCAGGTAGCTGATGTCACCAAAGGCCTTCACCTGGTTGGTGTGATCGTGGATCGGCGTACGGCTCGGCGTCGGATTCTCGATGCCGACGTCGCTCTCCATGTAGTTGGCGGTCAGGAACCAGCTCCAGCGATCGTTGCTGCCCCACAGCGAAGCATTGGGATTGACCGTGCCGAACGAGCCACCGGTGATGCCCACGCTGCCGCCATTGCCCAGCGACGAACCCGCCTTGGTGGTGATATCGACGACGGCGGCGGTGCGCTCACCGTACTGCGCCGGCAGGGCGCCATCGAGCAGGGTCACGCTCTGGATGGTGCGGGCATCCAGCACCTGGCCGAAACCGGAAATCGATTCGGGCAGCATCACGCCATTGATGCGGTACTGCAGGTTGGCGTGGTCTCCGCGTACATGCAGGCCACCGTAGGAATCCTGGACCACGCCCGGCGCCTGCAGGATCACCTGGTTCAACGGCGTCGAGTCGCCAAGCGGCAGCGCCTGGATGGCCTTCTGGTCGATCACGTACTGGCTGCTGCCGGTGTCCGGCGACAGCGAATTGCGCGCCTGGTCGAGCGCTGCGCTCACGTCGATCGTGCCCAGTTGCTTCACCTTGCCAGCAGGCTGGTTGCGCGTGACACCCGTGGAGCCCACGTCGCTGCCATCGGTGGGCGTGGGCGCGTTGACGGTGCTGGTATCTGGGGTCGAGCTGGTCTGGGCGTAGGCGGCGGGGAAGGCGCCAAAGGCAACGGCAAGACTCACGGCAAGCAGGCTACGTTTCATTGGGTGTCCGGGAAGGGGGCGGTCGTTGTTATTTTCGATACGTTATAACATTGCCATTCTAGACCAGACCCCGCCTGCCCCAGAAGTCATGCTTGGTCGGGCAAGTTCCTGCGTTCAGGTCCGGCCCGGTCCCGGGGCTCAGCGGGTTTTCACGCGCGCGGCCTAGACTGGGGCGTCGCGCGGCATCCGCCGCCCTGCCGAGCCCGGTCCATGTCCCCGTCTTCTAACCAGCTACCGGCCGTCATCGCCGACCATGGCCGCGTGACCCAGGCCATCCTGGATTTCGTGAGCCAGATTCCCGATAGCCAGGTGCCCGGCGCCCGCGATCCCGAGAAGGAAGCCCGCCGCCTCGCCACCCGCGCGCAGCAACGCGCCGGCCTTACCGCCGGCTCGCTGGCCCTGCCGCCAGGCCCGCTGGGCTGGCTCACCGTGCTGCCGGAAGTCGTGGCGATCTGGAAGATCCAGGCGCAGATGGTCAGCGACATCGCGGCCGCCTATGGCCAGCACTCGGAGCTGGGCCGCGAGCAGATGCTGTGGTGCCTGTTCCGGCACACGGCCGCGCAGGCGTTCCGCGACCTGGTGGTGCGCGTCGGCGATCGACTGCTGTTTCGTCGCGTCACCACCTCGCTGATCGAGCGCGTGGCCAAGACCGTCGGCATCAAGGTGACCCAGCGCGCCGTAGGGAGTGGCCTCTCGCGCTGGATCCCGGTGGTCGGTGCGGTAGGCGTGGGCAGTTACGCGTATTACGACACCGGACAGGTGGCGCGCACCGCCATCGCCATGTTCAGCACGCCATTCGAGACGCAGGCCACTGACGCCGACGCCGCTTCCGCGGACACCACGGCGCCGGCGGGATGACGTCGCCAGTGCTTTGGGGCAAGCTCGCGCCCTGGTTGCGTCACGCAGGAGCCCACGCATGAATACTCAGCACGAGCGCCCGGTGGCCCTGATCACCGGCGCGGGCAAACGCGTCGGCGCCGTGATTGCCCGGACTCTGCATGCGGCAGGCTACGATCTGGCGCTGCACTACCGCCACTCGGCCGCCGACGCCGAATTGCTGGCCGCCTCGCTGGAACGGCAGCGCAGCAACAGCACGTGCATCGTGCAAGCGGAACTGGCCGATCTCGGTGCATTGCCGGGCGTGGTGCAGCGCGCACTCGATCGCTTCGGACGTCTGGATGCGCTGGTCAACAATGCGTCGGCGTTCTATCCCACGCCGGTGGGTACGGCGACACCGGCGCAGTGGAACGAACTGTTTGCCTCCAACGCGCAGGCGCCGTTCTTCCTCGCCCAGGCGGCCACGCCTGCCCTGCGCGCCGCACGCGGCGCCATCGTCAATCTCGTGGACATCTACGCGGAACGCCCGCTCGCCAACCATCCGGTCTATTGCATGGCGAAAGCAGCGCTGGAAGCGATGACGCGTTCGCTCGCCCTTGATCTGGGCCCCGATGTGCGCGTCAACGGCGTGGCGCCAGGCGCCGTGATGTGGCCGAGTGATGGCAAGGCCTACGACGACCAGCAGGCCATGCTCGCGCGCACGCCACTGCAGCGAGCCGGCTCGCCCGAGGACGTCGCCGGCGCAGTGCTATGGCTGCTGCGCGACGCGCCGTTCGTGACGGGCCAGATCATCCGCGTGGATGGCGGACGCACGCTTTCCGTGTGAGCAAGAAAAAGGGCGCCGCAGCGCCCTTTCCTTTCATGCATCGACTCAGACGATTTACTTCTTCTTGGGCCTGAAGGCCTGCTCGAGCATCGCCTGGTCAAAGCCGTAACCCACTTCGCCCTCTTCGGCGTAGCGATACAGCGCAGCGGCGTAGATGCCTTGCAGCGAGGCCTGGACCAGGCCGAGCATGGTCAGGCCCACCACCACGATCACGATGGCCGCAATGATGGCCGTGATCGACTGCGTGGCAAAGGCGCCGCCGACGAGCAGCGCGGCCACCAGGATGGCGACGAACATCAACAGGCCGAACACCACGCCGATGCCGGCGTTGCCGATGATGTTTTCGCCCCAGGTGCGCTTGAGCAATTCCACGCTGCGCGAGATCGCTTCGGTCGGACCCACGTCCTGGCTGGCCAGCACCGGCACGACCAGGAAGGTCGCCACGGTCCAGGCCAGACCAAGGAAGCCGGCGACCAGGCGACCGATCAAACCGAGGCGCTCCTGCAAGGCACGCAGCACCAGACCCACGGTGGCGGCGATCAGTGCATAGCCGAAGATGTTGACGATGCGCGAGCGTGCCACTGCCATGCCCTCGCCAAAACTGGTGGGCTCACCGCGCAAGCGGGCCAATGCAGCGCCGGCCAGTGCGGTGTTGAAGAAGATGATCACGAAGTACTGCACGAGGTAGAACAGAAACAACAGCACATAGCCGCCGACGGTCATGCGATGACCTTGCTCGACAGCTGCGCCGGACGCCATCAGTGCAACGATGATCGGCACCAGGAAGCTGGCTGCCACGAGCAGGCAGCAGATGCTGGAGGCCAGCGGGAACATCAACAGCGACTTGTCCGAACGCAACACTTCCGCACTGGCCTTCATCAGGCTCCAGCTGCGCGAAAAACGACCTGCCATATCCCTACCCCCATTCCATGTTAGGTGGAAAGGTTTCTAGCATTAGTTGTGTCGCCGGGACAGTGCTGGCGCCGCTGGTGTCAGGCAGATGTCAGGCCGGGCCGGCGTGTTACCAGGAGCGGCGCTTGGGTCGGAACACCACGCGCTCATCGAATGCCTCGCACAGCAGGCTCAGCACGCCGCCGGCCGCAATGATGGCGAGCAACAGCACCAACAGCCAGGAATCGTAGAAGAAGCGATGCGCCTTGAAGCCCAGCCACGCCGCCGCCGCGCACGTCACGATGACGAGTACCAGCGGCGTACCGTAACTCACGACGGCATCGCAGCCGGAACAACTGCGGATGCCGTGCGCGGCCGCGCTCTGGCAATGCGGACAGATCACATAGCGGATCGATGCAACATCTTTGCGCGGGTTCGACATGCTTCCCTGCTGACTCTGCTTGCGTTCACTGCATGCCGGTATGGCGGATGGAACGGCAAAACGGCGCCCGCGAAACGCGCAACGCCAATGGGCCGACTTGAAGGCCACAGCGTATTTCACGGGAAATTTGCAGGAAATCGGACGAGTCCGAAAAGCCATCGCCAGCAAAGGAACGAGGCGCGCGGATTGGTCACCGCAAGTCGCGCACGCGAGCGCTTAAAGCGGCTCGACCACCAGCGGTTCGCTATCGGCGGGAAACGACGACCACAGCGCGGCCATGGTCTGGCCGGTCAGCGGATGCTTGAGCTGCGGCGCAATATCGGCGATGGGCTTGAGCACGAAGGCGTGGCGCAGCTCTTTGCGCGGGATATCCAGATGACCTTCGCCCTGCCGCACCAGGTCGTCGTACAAGACGATGTCGACATCGAGCGTGCGGTCGGAATAGCGCGGCACGTCACGACGGCGACCATGACGGTCTTCCAGCGCGTGCAACCAGTCGTTGAGCGCTTCGGGAGAAAGATCCGTGTCCAGCCCCACGGCCAGATTCACGAAATCCGCGCCATCAAAACCCACCGACTTGCTGCGGTAGGCGGGCGACACCGAGAGCGCGCCGAAGCGCGCGCGCAGCTCGTCGATGGCGGCACGGAGATAATGCGCGGGTTCGAGGTTGGAACCCAGGCTCAGATAGACGCGTGCCATCAGATCAGCGCGTCACTGCGGTCGCGTACCGCGTTCGATGCGCACGCCCACCGACTTGGCGCCGCGCACGGCGCCAGGCTTGGAGAGCTTCAACCGCACCCACGACACGCCGAACTCTTCGCGAATGATGGCGGCGCATTTTTCCGCCAGCGTCTCCACCAAGCCGAAGCTGGACGCGCCGACATAATCGATCAGGCGCTTGGACACGTCCTTGTAATTGAGCGTAAGCGCGATGTCGTCGCTGGCGGCAGGCACGGTGTTGTCGAACGCCATTTCGATGTCGAACGACAGCGTCTGCCGCACGCGGCGCTCCCAGTCGTAGATGCCGATGACGGCATCGATGCGCAGGTCTTCGATGAAAACGATATCCATGCGGGTAGGGTAGCGATCTCTCTGTGGGAGCGCACCCTGTGCGCGACTGCGGCGTATCGTCGTCACCGCTCCGTTGGCTTGTCGCGCACAGGGTGCGCTCCCACAGGGTGGGTGTCGTTACGTGGCCGGCGGCAGCGTTTCCAGGTCCCAGCGCGGATACACCTGCACGGTCTCATCCTGATGCTGTCCATGCGCAAGACGGATGGCGCCGGCCAGGGCGATCATGGCGCCGTTGTCCGTGCAGAACGCCAGGCGCGGGAAATACACCTGGAAACCATCCTTCGCACCCGCTGCCGCCAGTTCGGCCCGCAGATGCTGGTTGGCGCCCACGCCACCGGCGATCACCAGCCGCTTGGCGCCGCTGGCCTGCAGGGCGCGACGGCACTTGATGATCATGGTGTCGACGATCGCTTCTTCGAATGCACGCGCCACGTCGGCGCGGGTCTGCTCGGTCTGGTCCGAGTTCTGCCAGGCCAGCAGCACCTGGGTCTTGAGCCCGGAGAAGCTGAAATCCAGGCCGGGGCGGTCGGTCATCGGGCGGGAGAAGCGGAACACGCCGGGACGACCCTGCTGCGCCAGCTTGGCCAGCGCCGGACCGCCGGGGTACGGCAGACCCATCAGCTTGGCGGTCTTGTCGAACGCTTCGCCGGCGGCGTCGTCCAGGGTGTCGCCGAGGATCTTGTATTCGCCAATGGCTTTGACTTCCACCAGCATCGAATGGCCGCCGGACACCAGCAGCGCCACGAACGGCGGCTCGGGCGGGTTGTCCTCCAGCAGCGGGGCCAGCAGGTGGCCTTCCATGTGGTGCACGCCGATGGCCGGCACACCGAGCGCCCAGGCCATGGCACGGGCCGCGGAGGCGCCGACCAGCAGCGCCCCGACGAGACCTGGACCGGCGGTGTAAGCTACCCCTCCCAGGTCGGCCGGCGTCAAGCCAGCCTGGGCCATCGCTTCGCGCACCAAAGGCAGCAGTTTGCGCACGTGGTCGCGACTGGCCAGCTCCGGCACGACCCCGCCGTATTCGGCGTGGAGCTTGATCTGGCTGTAAAGCGTATGTGAAAGCAGGCCATGGCCAGGCGCGCCCGGTTCCCAGCGCAGCAGGGCTACGCCGGTCTCGTCGCAAGAGGTCTCGATGCCCAGTACCGGCTTGTTTGCCGGCGGCTCGTACTGGGGCTTTGAAATTGCTGTCGTTTCCACGTTATACTTCGCGGCTCACCGTATTCAAACGGCTCGTTCAGGCGAGCCAGTCTAACACTTGGAGTCTCCATGCCCAGCGTAAAAGTCCGCGAGAACGAGCCGTTCGAGCTTGCCCTCCGTCGCTTCAAGCGCACCTGCGAAAAGGCCGGCGTCCTGGCTGAAACCCGCAAGCGCGAGTTCTATGAGAAGCCGACCCAGGAGCGTAAGCGCAAGCGCGCTGCCGCGGTGAAGCGTCACCTGCGTCGCCTCTCGCGCGACACGTCGCGTCGTACGCGTCTGTACTGAGCCTCCTCGTCCGCCCTGCGGACGATCCGAGGTTCTCGTGGCGCCCAGGCGCCATGACAGGTAGCCAGGCAGCTGGCGCGTCCATCCGCTGCCGCTGTGTCTTCGCAGACCTACACTAGCCGGCGTTGCCCAGTGCAACGCCGGCTTTTGTGTTTCCCAAGGAAAATCCTCATGACCCTGAAGCAGCAGCTCACCGACGACATGAAGACCGCCATGCGTGGCGGCGAGAAAGATCGCCTGGGCGTGATCCGCCTGATCCTGGCCGCGATCAAGCAGCGCGAAGTGGACGAGCGCATCGAGCTCGACGACGTGCAGACGCTGGCCGTGCTGGAGAAGATGGTCAAGCAGCGCAAGGATTCGATCACCCAGTTCGAGGCCGCCAACCGCACGGACCTGGCCGACATCGAACGCGCCGAGATGGTGGTGATCGACACCTACCTGCCGACTAAGCTTGGCGATGAGGAAATCGACGCGCTGATCACCGCCGCCATTGCCGAAACGGGCGCCAGCTCGGCGCGCGACATGGGCAAGGTGGTGGCCGCCGTAAAGGAAAAGGCTGCCGGCCGCGCCGACATGGGCGTGGTGTCCGGCCGCATCAAGGCGCGCCTGGCCGGCTGATCGCCTGGCTTCGACGCCCGCTGGCGTTACACCTCATCGAACAGCGCGCCCCGCCTGCGGGCGCGCCCCGGTGCATCGCCTGGCGCGATGCCCCGGCACTTGCACTACCTCCACAACGAAGCTGCACGGCCTTCACAGTCGGGCCCCTAAAACGGCACGGCCACCGGCTGCGCCGGTGCCCTTCGTCAATGGGAGTGACACATGCTTAAGTGGGCCATCATCCTCGCCATCGTCTCGCTGGTGACCGGCTGGCTGGGTTTCGGCACCTTGTCCGGCGCGACCGGCGCGATCGCCAAGGTGCTGTTCGCGATCTTCATCATCCTGTTCTTGCTGGCCCTGCTGGCCGTCATCGGCGTCATCCACATGGTCTAGGGCCGGCTCGCGCCCTAGTCGATGATGCGTTCCATGCGCCGGTGGTCGGGCACCCGGCCGCGTTCGTTGGCGAGTCGTGACATGCGCTCGCCCACGACCTTGAAACCGGCGCGCCGGTAGAGGGCCTCGGCCCTGGGATTGCTTGCGGCAACATCCAGCGTGACGCGGCTGCGTCCGGTCTCGCGTGCGGCGCCCACCAGCTGATCGATGAGTGCGCGGCCGATGCCGTGGCCACGTAGCTCGGGCAGCACCGCGAGATGCGCCAGGTAGTGCATATCGTCCTGGGGCGGCTGGATCACCGATTCCACGCGCAGCCCACGTGCCATGACGCCCAGCCCCCGGCGCAGTCCGTAGTGGCGGATGATCTGCCTGGCCGCGGCCAGGGTAAACGGCCATTTCGCATCGGCGCCAAAGCCCGCGCCCACCGCCACCACCTTGCCCTCGGCAACGCCCACCCAGTGGTTGCGCCAGCCAAACTCGCCGGCGCCATCGACAAAACAGTGCTGCAGGAAGGCCTGCGCATCGCCGCCATCGCGGGTGGTGAACACGTAATCGAACGCCACCGGGCCCGAGCTGTAGATCAATGGCACGGCTACCGCGGCGTCTTCGGGCGCAGCCGGTCGAAACCGTACCTGCAGGCCCGATCTGGCCATTTCCAGCACATTTCCCATGGCACCCCCGGCCATCGCAACGCTTCGATCGGAGCATAAGGCAGCCCGATGACAGGCGCAGTGGCTGGCGAGGCCCGAACTGGGGGTGAAAGCGGCCATCGACGTGCGCAACCGATAGACTACGTAACTATGCGCGGACGTATCCCTGACAGCTTCATCGACGAATTGCTGACTCGCGTCGACATCGTCGACGTGATCGAGCGACGCGTGCCGTTGAAGAAGGCGGGACGCGAGTGGACGGCCTGCTGTCCGTTCCACAACGAGCGCACGCCGTCGTTCTACGTGAGCCCCGCCAAGCAGTTCTTCCACTGCTTTGGCTGCGGCGCGCACGGCAGCGCGGTGAAGTTCCTGATGGACTATGAGCGCCTGGAATTCCCCGATGCGGTGGAGGAACTGGCGCAGTCAGTGGGGCTCACCGTGCCGCGCGAAGGCGGCGACGACCGCGTCCAGCGCGAGGACAAGACCGACCTCTACGCCCTGCTTGATGCAGCGGCGGGCTGGTACGAAAAAGAGCTGCCCAAGAACGCCGACGCGCAGGCCTACTGCAAGAAGCGGGGGCTCGATGCGCAGACCATCCAGCGTTTTCGCATCGGCTGGGCACCGGCGGGTTTTGACGGCGTGATCAAGGCGCTGGGCGGCAGCGATAAGCGCATGCAGCTGCTCAACGAAGCGGGCATGGTGGCGAGCAGCGAACGCGGCAGCCGCTACGACCGATTCCGCGAACGCTTGATGTTTCCGATCCTTGATCGCCGCGGTCGCGTGATCGCCTTTGGCGGCCGCATTATTTCCAGCGCGCCTCCTGCGCGCGAAGGTCAAGAAGCGGGCATCCCTGCCCGCACTCCTCAAAAAGAGCCCGGCCCCAAGTACCTAAATTCGCCCGAAACGCCGCTATTCCACAAGGGCCGCGAACTGTTCGCGCTGTGGCAGGTGAAGCAGGCCAATCCCAGCCTCACGCGCATCGTGGTGGTCGAGGGTTATATGGACGTGATCGCCATGCATCAGGCGGGGCTGCCGATCGCAGTCGCCACCCTGGGCACGGCCACCACGCCCGAGCACACCGAAGTGCTGTTCCGCGCCGCGCCCGACGTGGTGTTCTGCTTCGACGGCGATCGCGCGGGTCGCGCTGCCGCATGGAAGGCGCTGGAAGCGGCGCTGCCGCGACTGCGCGACGGACGCCAGGCGTACTTCCTGTTCCTGCCCGATGGCGAAGATCCCGACACGCTGATCCGCAAGGAAGGCAAGGATGGTTTCGAGAGGCGCCTCAAAGCCGCCACGCCGCTCTCCGAATATTTCTTCGGCGAACTGGCGCACGACGTGGATACCGCCAGCCTCGACGGCCGCGCCCGCCTCGCCGAACGCGCGCGTCCGCTGATCGCCCGGCTGCCCGATGGCGCGTTCCGCGATCTGATGGCGCAGGAGCTGGAGAAGCGCACCGGCGCACGCGCCACGCTGGACACCACGCCCGCGCCGCGCTCTGCGCTGCAGCGGCCCACCGTGGCGCAGCGCTCGCTGGTACGCAGCGCGATCGCTTCGCTGCTGGCACAGCCGGGCATGGCCGACCAGGTGGAACGACCCTATGGCTTCCTGCGCCTGGACAAACCCGGCGTGGAACTGCTGGCCGAACTGATCGACACGGCCCGCTCGCGTCCGGGCATCAACCCCGCCGTGCTGGTGGAACATTTCGCCGAACGGCCCGAATACCCCGCCCTGCAGAAGCTGATGGCGGCCCTGGTGGTCGGCGAGCCGGAGGCCCAGCGCGCGGAGTTCTTCGGCGCACTGCAACGCATGGAAGAACAGGCCGTGATCCAGCGCCGGGACTGGCTCACCGCCAAGAGCCGCGATGGCACGCTCGACAGCGCGGAAAAGGCTGAACTGCGCGAGTTGCTGGCCCGGCGCGTGGTCACTCCCCCGGCGTAACCTGCCTGACACAGTGGCCGCTGCATGCCGCCTCGGCATGAAAAGAACAGGGTTCTAACTATTGGCCCTGCAAGATTGCGCCTCAGCCCACAGGGAGCGTAGCGAGGTGCGCCAGCGCAAGCGTACGGACGTCTTCATATGGGATCATCGACCCTTAGTGAGGCATGGGTAGTCCGCCCGGGCATGGATGGTGATGGAACTACTTGAACGACTGGTCACGGTGTTCGCCGAAAACGGCTACCTCGCGGTATTCATCGCGTTGTTGCTGTGCGGCGCCGGCGTACCCTTGCCCGAAGACATCACCCTGGTCGCCGGTGGCGTGATCGCCGGTCTGGGCTACGCCAATGTGCACACCATGTTCGGCGTCGGCATGGCCGGCGTGCTGATCGGTGATGCCGGCATGTTCCTGCTCGGCCATCATTTCGGCGCACGCATCCTCAAGATCCGTTTTGTCGCGCGCGTGCTCACGCCGGAGCGCTACGCCAAGGTGCAGGAGAAATTCGAGCGCTATGGCAATCGCCTGATGTTCATCGCGCGCTTCCTGCCGGGCATGCGCACCGCCGTGTTCATCACGGCCGGCTCCACGCATCGCGTGTCGTTTCTGCGCTTCTTCCTGCTCGATGGCTTGGCCGCGCTGATCAGCGTGCCGATCTGGGTTTATCTCGGCTACCTGGGCGCCGACAACCACGAGTGGCTGGCCATGTGGATCCACCGTGGCCAGAACGGCCTGTGGCTGGTCGGCGGCGCCGCCCTGATCGTGGCGCTGGTGCTGTGGTGGCGGCACAAGCGACGCGTGGCGTGCGAGTCCGGTTCACGCTGAAGCCTTCAACGCATGGCCGATCACGTCCTCAGCGAACGCGAATATGACGATGAGTCGTTGGCGGACCTCGATCTGGTCGGCGCCACCCTCGATGGCATCCGCTTTCGCGACTGCAGCTTCACCCGCTGCAACTTCAGCGAGGCGACGCTCGCCCGGTGCCGCTTCAGCGACTGCGAATTCCAGGACTGCAATCTGAGCCTGGCCGTGCTCACCGGCAGCGGCTTCGACGGTACCCGCTTCACCGACTGCAAGATGGTTGGCATCAACTGGACGAAGGCGCACTGGCCACGCCTACGCACGGCCAAGGCATGGGTGTTCAAGCGCTGCGTACTGAACGACTCGTCATTCTTCGGGCTGGACCTGCGCGAGTTTGCCTTGATCGATTGCCGCGCGATCGATGTCGATTTCACCGATGCCAATGGTGAGGACGCGGACTTCAGCGACACCGACCTGCGCGACAGCGTGTTCGCCCGCACCCGGCTGGTCGGCGCCAATTTCAGCGGCGCGCAGAACTATCGCATCGACATCTTCAACAACGACATCAAGCGCGCACGCTTCTCGTTGCCCGAGGCGGTGGCCCTGCTCGACAGCCTGGACATCGAACTGCAGGACTGACGCTGCCAGCGGCGGAACTCAAGGTGACTTGGCATCCGCCACATTGCCCGCATCCTGCCTGTGCCACCAGCCGCCACCCAGCGACTGGAACAGCGCCACCGTATCGGAATAACGCGCCGCCCTCGCCTGCACCAGGCTCAACGCCGCCTGCTGCCAGGTGAGCTGTGCGTTGAGCATGGCGCTTTCGCTGATATCGCCGAGCGTCAACTGGCGTTTTGCGATGTCGAGGCTGCGCGCCGCCGCTTGTTCGGCGCGCTCGGCAGCAACGAGTGTGCGAGCGTCCGCGTCGATGGCGTGCAAGGTATCGGCCACGTTCTGCACGGCGCCGAGCACGGTGCTGCGGTATTGAGCTGCCGCCTGTCGATACGCCGCTTCCGCGCCGCGCTGCTTGTGCTTGAGCGTGCCGCCGTCGAACAGCGGCTGCGTCACCGAGGCGCCCACGGCCCAGAAGCCGCTGGCCGCGGTGAACAATTGGCTGGTCTTCTCCGACGCCGTGCCAAGCGACGCATTGATCTGCACATTGGGGAGACGATTGGCGATCGCCACGCCAACCTGCGCACTGGCCGAATGCAGCTGCTCTTCGGATGCGCGCACATCGGGGCGCTGCTCGACCAGCTGGGCCGGCAGGCTCAGTGGCAACTGAGTGGGCAGCTGCAGGCCGTCAAGGTCGAACTGCGCATCGATGCGCTGGTCCGGCGTGCGTCCCGTCAGTGTTGCCAGCAGGTCACGCTGTTGCGCGAGCTGCTTGTCCAGCGGCGGCAGGCTGGCACGACTCTGTTCCAGCGTGGCGACCTGCGCGGCAATGGCCGCTTCGGATACATCTCCCAGCGCCTGTTGGCGCTGCAAGGTGCCGAGGATCTTTTCCTGTTCGTCGATGATCTTGTGGGTCAGTTCGATCTGCGCTCGCAGCGAGGCTTCCTGGATGGCCGTGTTCACCACATTGCTGGTCAGGCTGAGGTAGGTCGCCTCCAGCTGAAAGCGCTGTTGATTGGCCTGTGCCGTGAGCGATTCGACCTGTCGGCGGTTGGCGCCCCAGATATCGAGCACATAGGACACACTCACCTGCGCCGTGGTCAGCGTGTACAAATCAGCGTTCGATGCCACGCCGCTGGCCACGTCGTTGGCAAAGTCCTGACGCGTGGGATTCGCGCTCGCGTTGATCGTGGGAAAGTATGCCCCGCGCTGCGCATACACCGACTCCCAGGCCGCCTGCAGCGATGCGTGCGCGGCTTCGATATCGGCATTGTGCCTGAGCGCGTCATCGATCAGGCCGTTGAGCGGCTCGGAGTGAAACAGCGTCCACCACTGCCCGGGGATATCCATCGAGGCGAGCACATGCTGCGCTTCGCCGCCCGGTCCAGCGACTGATGCTGTATCGCTGGCCATGGGCGTGGGCGAGTACGACTGACCCTGCGACGACACTTGTGGCCGCTTGTAGTCCGGGCCCACGGCGCAGCCGGTCAAGGCGATGGCCACGGCAAGGGCAAGCGTGCCGTGTAGCGAACGACGAAACGTGGTCTTGATCATGTTCACAGCTCCCGCGAGGGATGCGGACGGTGCTTGCGACGATGGCGCTCGATGCCACGCTCAACAGCGAAGTAGAAGCCCGGAAGGATGAACAGCGTCAGCAGCGTGGCGATCGGCAGGCCGCCCACCACGACAGTGGCGAGACCGCGTTGCACGTCGGTGCCAACACCGGTGGCGAGCGCCGCGGGCAACATGCCGACGCTGGCCACGGTGGCCGTCATCAGCACGGGACGAAAGCGTTCGGTCGCACCTTCGAGAACGGCATCGCGCAACCCATGCCCGTGCTTACGCACCCGGTTGATGTTGGCGATCATGATGATGCCGTTCTGCACCGCCACGCCAAACAGTGCGATGAAGCCGACCGCGGTGGCGATGTTCAAGGTCTCGCCGCGCAGGTGCAGCGAAATCAATCCGCCCACGGTAGCCAGCGGCACCACTGCCAACACCATCACCGCCTGATGCAGCTTGCCGAACTCGGCAAACAGGAACACCAGCATGATGCCCATCACCAGCGCCATCACCACCACCAGCCGCGCCTGGGCGCGCTTCTGGTTTTCGAACGTGCCGGCCCACTGGAGGCTGTAGTTCTGCTTGTCGAAATGCACCTTGGCGTCGATCTGCTGCTGCGCGTCGGCCAGATACTCGGAAAGCGCGCGATCGCGGTTGTCCACGCGGATGGTCAGCTGGCGCTTGCCCTGCTCGTGCGCAATGGTGCTCTCGCCGGTCTTGAAACGGATATCCGCCACCTGCTTCAACGGCACCTGCGCGCCGCTGGCGGAACTCAACGGCAACTGGCCGATCGCTTCGAGGTTGTTGGCGGTCTCGTTCGACACGCGCGTGGTCACGTTGTAGATGCGGTCGCCGACATAGACCTGGGTCACCGGCGTGCCGCCAATAGCCGTCTGGATCAGGTTGCTGATGTCGCCGATATTGATACCGTAGCGCGCTGCCGCGTCGCGATCGGCGGTGATCGCCAGCTGCGGGATCGGCGGCTCCTGGAAGATCGACGCCTCGGCCGTGCCGCGCACGCCGTGCAGTACATCGACAATCTGGTTGCCCACGCGCCGCAGCTCGGTGAAGTCGTCGCCATAGATGCGCAGCACCAGCGGACTGTGCGCGCCGCCGATCATGTCGTTCTCGCCATCGACGATGGGCTGGCTGATGCCCACCGACACGCCGGGTATCTGCTGCATGCGTGCATTGAAGCGGCGCAGGAAGACCGCCTTGTCCTCGCCATGCGGCCAGGTGTCGTACGGCTTGAGCCCCACGCCGGCTTCCACGTGCGACGGCGTCCACGGATCGGTGCCGGTATCGTTGCGACCCAGCTGCGTCACCACGTACGACACTTCGGGAAACTCGCGGATCACGCGACGCAGCTCGGCCGTCATCTCGCTGGCCTTGTCCAGTGACAGGCCCGATGGCATCTGCACCTGCAGCCAAAGCGAACCTTCGTCCAGGTCCGGCAGGAATTCGCGACCGATGGTGGCGCCCAGCAGCAGCACGCCGACCAGGGCGACGCCCGCCACCGTGTAGACCACGGGCAACTTGCCGAGCAGCTTGCCAAGCCAGGCCGTATATCCCGCCTGCAGGCGCTCAAGTGGCTTGTTGCGGAACAGCTTGCGCGGTTTGCGCAGCGCAAAGTACGCCAGACCGGGCGTCAACGTGACCGTGCACAGCAGCGCCGCCAGCAGGGCATAGCCCACGGTGAACGCCATCGGCCGGAACAGCTTGCCCTCGGCATGCTCGAACGCGAACAGCGGCAGATACGCCGTGATGATGATCAGCGTGGCGAAGAAGATCGAGCGGCCCACGTGCTTGGTCACCGTCATCACATCGTCTTCGGTGAGCACCGAATTGGGCCTCTCCTCGCGGCGCCGCAGGATGGCCTCGGTCACCACGATCGTGCCGTCCACGATCACGCCGAAATCGATCGCACCCAGCGAGAACAGATTCGCCGGCATATGCGTGAACTGCATCAGGATGAACACGGTCACCAGCGACATCGGAATCGCCACCGCAGCCACCATGGCCGAGCGCGGGCTGCCCAGGAACAGGATGAGCACGATGCACACCAGGCCGACGCCTTCCATCACGGTGTGCAGCACTTTTTCCTTGGTCGCGTTCACCAGGTCGTCGCGGTCGATGTACGGCACGATGCGCACATCCTGTGCGGCCAGCTGCCTGTTGAGGTCGGCGACGGTGGCGTGGATGTTCTCCAGCACGCGCGACGGGTTCTCGTACTTCAGCAGGTCGACGATGCCTTCGATCGTGTCCGGATTGCTGTCCTTGCCCAGAATGCCCTGGCGCACCTGATGACCGTATTGCAGCTTGCCCAGGTCACGCACCAGCACGGGGACGCCGTTGCTCTGGGTGACCACGATGTCGCCCAGTTCCTTCAGCGTGTGCACCATGCCGATGCCACGGACGATGTACGACTGATCGCCGCGCGTGATGCGTCCACCGCCGGCGTTGGCCGTGTTGGAGGAGATCGCGCCGGTCACCTGGTTCACGCTCACGCCGTAGTGCAGCAGCTGCGCGGGGTCGAGCTCCAGCTGGAACTCCTTGGTGAAGCCGCCAAAGATATCCACGTTGGCGACGCCCGGGATCTTCTGCAGCGCGGGTATCACCACCCAGCTCTGCAGCTCCGACAGCTGCATCAGATTCTTGCTGTTCGATTCGAGCGTGTAGCGATAGATCTCGCCCGCTGGACCAGATACGGGATCGAGGCTGGGCGTGATGCCGGACGGCAGCGTGGCTTGTGCGATGCGCTCCATCACGCGCTGGCGTTCCCAGTAATCCTCGGCGCCGTCCTTGAACACCAGGGTGATCAACGACAGGCCGAACGTGCTGCTCGAGCGCATGGCCACCAGACCCGGCGTGCCGGCCAGCGCGCGCTCCAGCGGCGTGGTGATCTGCTGCTCGATCTCTTCAGCGGCTAGGCCCGGCACCTGGGTGGTGACCTGCGCGGTGACGTCGCTCAGTTCCGGGTAGGCCTCGATGGCCAGCTGCGTCCACGAGTAGTAGCCGAAGCACAGCACCAGCACCGACACCACCAGGAAGATCACGCGCTTCTGGAAGCAGAAGTGGAAGATCGCGTTAATCATTGAGCAGGACTCCGCCCTTCACCACCACGCGATCGCCAGCCTTCAGCCCCTTGACCACGCGTGCATCGGTCGACTCGTCGTAGCTCAGCACGATCGTGCGACGCTCGAATGCCCACGGCGACACTTCCACGAACACCGTGGTGTTGTCGTTGTTCATCAGCAAGGCGGACTCTGGCACGAACACTTGTGCCGGTTGCGCCACGGCGATGCTGGCCTTCGCGAACATATTGGGCTTCAGCCGTCCATCCGTATTGGCGAACACCGCGCGCACCATGTCGCGACGCGTATCCGCCTGCAGCACCTGGCTGACGAACCCCACCTGGCCGTGGAACACCTGATCGGGATAGGCCGACAGCGTCGCATCGACGGCCTGCCCCCTGGCGATGCCGCCCACGTCCACCTCCGGCACGTTCGCCGTGATCCACACCGAATCGAGATCGGCGATCGTCATCAACGGCGTGGTGGTGTCGTTGGCATAGGTGCCGGGCGCGGCGGACAGCGCCGTCACGTAGCCGCTCACCGGTGCGGTGATGCGGATGCTGCGCGAGGGGCCGGCCTGCCCGGCGACATTGATCGATTGCAGTCGCGTCTGCGCGCGTTCGAGTTCGGCCTGGGCCTGGCTGTAGGTGCTTTGTGCGGCTTCCAGGTCCTTTACCGCGTTGCCACCGGCCTGTTGCACGCCGCGCGCGCGATCGAGCCCTTTCTTTGCCAGCGCGAGTGCGTCCGTGGCCTTGGCGACATCGGCATACGCCTGCGCCATATCGCCGGATTCGATCACCGCCAGCAACTGGTTGCGCGCGACATGATCGCCCAGCCCGACCTTGAGCTCGGTGATGCGACCGGTGAGCGGCACCACCACGTTGGCCGTGCGCGCAGGATCCGATTCCACCGTGGCGGGAAACACCATCGTATGAGGCGCGGCGCGCATCTCTACCGGTGCGATGCTGAGCGCCTTGCGCAGCGGGGAGTCAGCGGGAACACGCAGCATGCCGTGGTCTTCCACGAACGGCGGCGACGGTGCCTGATCGTCGGCGCGGTGCGAACACGCAACCAGGGACAGACCGGCGAGAGCGATGAAGAACGAGGTGAGGCGTAGCGTCATGGGTATTCCCCTTGCAGTACTTGGCATGCCTGCCCGCCACGGTCATCGACCATGAGGCAGTGTTTGCGAAGGGGATGGCGCGCGTCTCTTCAGGAGACCGAGCGCATGACCCGCTCGCGGACTGGCCGTTGCCGGCCGCCGCGTGCGGGTGTCACTCCAGGGGGAGTGAACGCAGTAGCGGGGTCGACTCGGTCAGCAAGAATTTTCGATGTCAGTCGATGGGTCCGGGTCCAATGTGCCGCTGCTCCGTTACAAGTTGAGTACGTTATCCAATGAGGCTTACGTCAGGTCGTCGCGGGCTCGCGAACAAGGCGATCCTGCAGCAAACCGGCGCGCTCCAAAGGCAGGTAAGCGAGTGCTGCCAGGTGAGAGTGAATACGCTTGAGATCGCGCAAGATGCGCAGATAGACGTCTCCACCGCCGCCGCCATCGCGACGTTCGCGCAGCGCACGGATATGGCGCTCCGACGCTTCGTTCTCCAGCTTCCACAGCACCTCCTTGCGCGCCATCAGCTGCTGCGCTGCACGCACATCGCCGCGCAGGAACACGGTGAGGCCCAGGCGCAGGCTTTCCATCACCTGCGTGTGCATCAAGGCCAGGTCCTGGATGTCTTCGGCCGAAAAATCCTGGCCGCGCTCTGCCTTTTTGGCGGCGAACTCCATCAGGTTGTTGGCGGTGATGTCGCCGATGTGCTCGATGTTGATCACGAACGCGAGGATCTCCTGGCTACGCTCGCCGTCCTCCTCGTTCAAGGCTTCGCCGTTGAGGTCGGCGAGATACTCACGGATGGCCATGCCGAGTCGATCCAGCGAGGTGTCCATGCGGCTGATCGCCGTGGCCCGCGCGCGGTCGTCCTTGCCGAACACTTCCACCAGCCCCGTGAGCATGCCTTCCACCATGTCGGCCATGCGCATCGATTCGCGCGCGGCATTCGCCAGCGCGACGTTCGCCGTTTCCAGCGCACCCTCGTCGAGGTATTGCGGCACGCCGGGATCGTTCGGCTTGGGCGGATCGGGCAGCAGGCGCACCAACAGGCGCGCCAGCCTTTCCACCGGCACGATGAAGAGCAGAGCGAGCGACAGATTGAACGCCGTATGGAAGTTCACCACGATGCGCGCCGGCGAGGCGCCCAGCGGTGCCAGCCAGTGCGCCAGCAGCGGCAGCATCGGCAGGCACACGATGCAGCCGAAGGCTCGCACCATCAGGTTGCCCATCGGCAGGCGACGCGCCACCGGCGTGTGCGCTTCCATCAAGGCAGGAATGGTGCCGCCGAGATTGGCGCCGAGCACGAGCGCGAGTGCACCGGAGGCATCGACCACACCCGCATTGGCCAGCGAGACGATCAGCAACACCACCGCCACGCTCGAATGACAGGCCCATGTGAGCAGCGCGGCCACCAGCATCGCGAGCACCGGCTCGCTGGCCAGGCTCTGCAGGATGGCGCGCAGCACCTGCGCGTTTTCCACCGGCGCCATCGCCCCCACCAGCAGGTGCAGCGCCAGCAGCATCAGCCCAAGACCAATGGAGACGCGGCCGATGTTCTCGTAACTCACATCGTCGGTGCGGCGATGGATGGTGAAGCCGATCAGGATAAGCACCGGCGCCACCACCGCGATATCGAACGACATCACCTGCACGATCAGCGTGGTACCGACGTTGGCGCCGAGCATCACGGCAAGACCCGGCGCGAGACCGAGAAAGCCGCTTGCGGCAAACGACGTGGCCATCAGGCCGGTGGCCGTACTGCTTTGCAGGATCGCCGTGACGCACACGCCGAAACCCAGCGCGGCCGGACGATGACCGAGGTAACGACCCATCCAGCGGCGCAACGCGCTGCCGTAGCCACGCAGCACGCCGCTGGTGACCATGTGCGTGCCCCACAGCAGCAGGGCGACGTAGCCGGCGATATCGAGCAGAGCGAAGGTGCCTTTCATGGCGCGACCTCCTTGGGTAGGCGGAATGCATGAAGCATCCGCGGACTTCCTTGCGGGAGTCTTTGGTGTGGAGCGAAACGCCTCGGCGTCGCACTGAAGGAAACGCTGGTGACTGCCCGTCAAGGGCGAAATTTCGCGTTGCATAGCTGCCGTCATTCCGGCAAACCGCAATGACGAATTAGCGAGGCGCGGCAGACTCTACCGCCGCGCCCTCACCTCACAACCAGCGTCCGTACCGCTTGATGTAAACCAGCTTCACCAACTGCGTCAGCACGCAATAGGTGAGCACGGTCAGCGCGAGCCAGCCGAAATAAATGCCCGGCAGCGGCACCATGCCCAGCTTGCCGCCGATCGCCGTGAACGGGATCAGCATGCCGATGATGATGATCGCCGTGGTCAGGGCCAGCACCGGTGCCGAGGCGATGCTCTGCAGGAACGGGATGCGGCGCGTACGGATCATGTGCACGATCAGCGTCTGCGTGAGCAGGCTTTCGATGAACCAGCCCGACTGGAAGAACGACTGGTGCGCGTTCGAATTGGCGCCGAACAGATACCACAGCAGCAGGAAGGTGGTGATGTCGAAGATCGAGCTGACCGGTCCGATCCACACCATGAAACGGCCGATATCGCTGGCATCCCACTTGCGCGGCTTGCGCAGGTACTCATCGTCCATGCGGTCGAACGGGATCGACAGCTGCGAGATGTCATACAGCAGATTAAGCACCAGGATCTGCAACGGCAGCATCGGCAGGAACGGCAGGAACGCGCTCGCCACCAGCACCGAGAACATGTTGCCGAAGTTGGAGCTGGCGGTCATCTTGATGTACTTGATGATGTTGCCGAAGGTGATGCGACCTTCGATCACGCCTTCTTCCAGCACCATCAGGTTCTTTTCGAGCAGGATGATGTCCGCCGATTCCTTGGCGATATCGGTGGCGGTATCCACCGAGATGCCCACGTCTGCTTCGCGCAGCGCGGGCGCGTCGTTGATGCCGTCGCCCAGGAAACCCACGGTGTGGCCCTGGCGCTGCAGCGACTTCACCACGCGTGCCTTCTGCAGCGGCGACATCTTGGCGAACACGGTGGTGCGCTTGACCAGCGCGTCGAGCTCGTCGTCGTTCAACGGCTCGATGTGCTTGCCCTGCGCGGAGTGCTCCACGTCCAGGCCCACTTCGCGGCAGATCTTGCGCGTCACCGCCTCGTTGTCGCCGGTGATGACCTTCACTTCGACGCCGTGGTGATGCAGCGCCGCGATGGCGGTGGCCGCGCTGTCCTTCGGCGGATCGAGGAACGCCAGGCAGCCGACCGCGATCAGGTTGCTTTCGTCCGCCACGCCATAGGCACGGCCGGCCGGCGGCTGGCGCTTGATGGCGACCACGAGCACGCGCAGACCATCTTCGTTGAGGCCGCGCGTCATCGCCTTGATGTCGGCACGCATCTCGTCCGTCATCGGCAGGATCTCGTCACCGGCCTTGGCCGACGCGCAGATCGACAGCATTTCCTCGACGGCGCCCTTGCACACCAGCAACTCGTTGCCATCGCCATTGCCCAGCACTACCGACATGCGGCGGCGCTGGAAGTCGAACGGGATCTCGTCGACGATGCGGTAGTGCTGCGCGACCACTTCCAGGTCGCGATGGGTCAGCACCGCCTTGTCCATCAGGTTCTTCAGGCCGGTCTGGAAGCGGCTGTTGAGATAGCCGTATTCCAGCGCCTCGTCCGACTCCTCGCCGTACAGATCGAGGTGACGTTCCAGCACGATCTTGTCCAGCGTCAGCGTGCCGGTCTTGTCCGTGCACAGCACGTCCATCGCACCGAAGTTCTGGATCGCATTGAGGCGCTTGACCACCACCTTGCGCTTGGACATCGCCAGGGCGCCCTTGGCCAGGTTCGCCGTGACGATCAGCGGCAGCATCTCGGGCGTCAGGCCCACTGCCACCGACAGCGCGAACAGGAAGGCTTCCCAGAAGCTGCCCTTGTCGTACCAGTTGATCGCCAGGACGATCGGTACCATCACCAGCATGAAACGGATCAACAGCCAGCTGACGCTGTTCACGCCGCGATCGAAGCTGGTCTGCACGCGCTCGCCCACGATGGTGCGCGCCAGCGAACCCAGGTAGGTGCGCGAACCCGTCGCCACCACCACCGCAGTGGAGGTGCCGCTCACCACGTTGGTGCCCATGTAGCAGACGGTGGGCAGATCCAGCGGATTGTCAGCGTGCTGGCCGCCTTCCATTTCGTCGGCGCCATGCAGGTGCGCGGGCGCGGACTTCTCCACCGGCAGCGATTCACCGGTGAGGATGGCCTGGCTGATGAACAGGTCCTTCGCCGATACCAGGCGAAGATCCGCGGGCACCATGTCCCCGGCGGCGAGATGCACGATGTCGCCGGCGACCAGTTCGCTCACCGGCACTTCGATGCGCTCGCTATGGCCGTCCGACGCGCGACGCGTCACCGTGGCGGTGTTGCGCACCATGGCCTTGAGCTTTTCCGCGGCCTTCGACGAACGGTATTCCTGGGTGAAGCTGAGCAGCACGCTGATGCCCACCATCACCGCGATGATGATCGGGCCGGTGAGATCGGAGCTGTCCGTCGCCAGCTGGACGATGGCCAGCACCAGCAGCACGATGATGAACGGGTTCTTGAACGCCGTGAGCAACTGCACCGACCAGTGCGGCGGCTTCTCGTGCGACACCTCGTTGAGCCCGTCGCGATCCAGGCGCTCGGAGATCTGCTCTTCGTTCAGACCGGCGGCACTGGTGTCCAGCGCCGCATACAGCGCCTCGTTGTGGCGGAACGCTTCCTGCGCCACGGCCACGCGCACCGGCGCGGCGGCGCTCGTGCCGGCCGCCTTGCCTGCGACGGTCTGGGTGGAGTGCTTCAACATGACTCGCTTCCGTGAAATCGGTGACATCTGAGCCGGACCAGCGAGCCGGCGGGACCTGTCCCGCGCGTGACGCCAATGCCTGCGCTACGAACTTCGTCGCAATCGACGCCCGCGGACTGGTGGGGGCCAGCCCTTGCGCGGCAGCTCGAGGCGCGGCGAGGTTTTCATCAGTGACTGGATACCAGTTGCAGATGACGATGCGCTTGCGAAATAGCATGTTCCTGCCAACGCGCGGCCTGGCGGCCGTGCGGGGCATCGGAATGACGAAGGTCGGACGACGGGGAAGACTGCGCCTCGCCCAGCGGGGCAGGCACAGTGATCGTCCAGGAACGGCGGGTATCCGCACGACGGCTTGCCAGCGCGCGGGGTGCGACGCGCAGGCGGAAGAATTCGCGAAGGAGCTTCATGGCCCTTTCTCCTCGTTAACGGCGCCAACAGCGCCGTCAGAGGTGGGCCGGTCTTCCCTAGTCCAGGAAAGCGCCAGCCGACCGCAGGCGGTCGCCGCAGCAGATCAGCTTGTTATGCAATGCCGGCACCCGATGCTCGCGGATGTCGACGTTGCGACTAGGGTAAACGTCCATATGCCTTGGGTTGATAGGACAGAGGCCACTGAGGGCGCGTAACGCCCGGTAGCGGGCGAATTGTCTTGCTGCGGTGCGCAAGTGTCAACCCTGTGACGGGGGTTTGGGGGGCGAAAGTTGTTGCGGTGAGGTGGGTGTGTTTTTGGTGTGAGCCCAGCGCAGGTAGGTTTTGGTCGTCACCCAGGCGCACCCAGAAAGGACGGGGATCGGTCGCGCCTTTCGACAGCCGACTGGCTGATCATCCATCGCCCCGGTGTTTGGTTTTAGCGATACGGCGATCTGGCTCGCCTGCCGCGGGCTTCCGTCCTCCTGCCCGCGACGCAAAGCTAGTCCCCTTTTTGGGAAGGCCGGGAGAAGGCCCCCCCCCGGATGACGCGCCTTCCGGGCCTGCGGCCCTCCAGGTGCGCGGTCGGGTTACGGGGACCCCGAAGGTCACGAGCGACATCAAGAGCCGGGCAGCGTCCCGTGTTGCAGGCCCGGGCCGGCAGATCTTTTGTAGGAGCGCACTTGTGCGCGACCAACCGGAGCGATCCACCGCGGCGCTGCGGTCGCGCACGAGTGCGCTCCTACAAGGGTTTCGCACGCTGTGACGCCCATTCAATCTTGCGATCGCTCTTTGTGGGAGCGCACCCTGTGCGCGACAAACCTACGGAGCGGTACACCCCAGCGTGGCCGTCGCGCACAGGGTGCGCTCCCACAGACAAGCGGCAGGCGCGGCAAAGGACGGAGCGATGCCCGAAGCCGATGCGCAGCGAGGCCCCGCTTTAAGTCCTCAGCGATTCGGGCGCGTTGCGCAGCGCTTTGCGGTATCCCCTGTGTACCCTCGGAGGTTGTCCCATCAGACGCGCCTCGAGCGTTCGGGCTTATCCCAGCACGATGCTGCGGGCGTTATCAGGCCATTTTCTTTGGGTTACTTTCGACGCGAAGCTAGTCCCGTGGGATCTTTTGGGCCAGCAAAAGAAAAGTGACTCGAGCGGCGGCAGCCGTTCGAAACGCCCGCCGCGTAGGCGGCACCCTGGCCTCGACGTGAAAACCAGGCGATATCGCTCCTGGATCCCGGCCTACGCCGGGATGACGACCAAAGGGGCGGCCTGCGCCGGAATGCCGATCGAACGAAACCTACTTAGAGCGAACGCTCAAACACCACACCCTGGTGCTGCACCAGCGGCTCCATCACCCAATGATCCACCAACAAAAACGCAAACAACGCCATCAGATACACGATGGAATAGTTGAACACCTTCATCGCGAAAAACTCATCCGGCGGATTGAGCAAACGGATCGCGTAATAAAGAAAGCCCAAGCCCAACACCACCGCACCGCCCAGATAAACCATCCCGCTATAACCCGTGAGCGCCGGCAACAGCGTCACCAGCACCAGCAGGATCGTGTAGAACAGCACGTGCCAACGCGTGAACACCACGCCATGCGTGACTGGCAGCATCGGTACCTGCGCGCGGGAGTAATCGTCGCGGCGGAAGATCGCCAGCGCCCAGAAATGCGGCGGCGTCCACACGAAGATGATCAGGCACAGCTGCAGCGCAAACGGATGCAGCGCACCCGTGACGGCCGTCCAACCCAGCACCGGCGGAATCGCACCGGCCAGGCCACCGATCACGATGTTCTGCGGCGTGGCGCGCTTGAGGTAGGCCGTATAGATCACCGCGTAGCCGATCAAACCGCCGAAGGTGAGCAGCGCGGTCAGCGGATTGACCAGGAACACCAGGATCAACATCGACACTGCACCTAGCGCGAGCGCAAAGGTCAGCACCTGCTTGGGCTTCAGCTGACCGGTGGCCAGAGGGCGATGGGCGGTGCGCGCCATCACTTTGTCGATGCGCTGATCGATCAGGTGATTGAAGGCTGCAGCGGAACCCGAGGCCATCCAGATGCCCAGCGTGCCGAACACCAGCGCACGCCACGGCGGAATGCCGGGCACGGCGAGGAACATGCCGATCACGGCGCAGAACACCAGCAGCGCGACTACGCGCGGCTTGGTCAGTTCCAGGTACTCATGGAAACGGCTGCTCATCGTCATCGGTATCCGTGGGAAACAAACATCGCGTCCTCGCGACGCTTTTGCGTGCGCGCCAGCGTGGCCAGCAAGGTAAACAGGAGCAGCGCCGCCACGCCATTGTGCAGCGTCGCCACCGGCAGCGGCAGCCCGAAGCGCACGTTGCTGATGCCCAGCAGTACCTGGGTCAGCAACACCACCGCGATCGCCACGCCCAGCGAACGCAGGCCGCGACGCGACACCCGGTGCGAGAGCCAGGCGAGGTAGCAAAATACCACCAGTGCGCCGATGCGATGCGCAATCTGGATGGCGCTGCGCGCCGCCATGTCGAGCACACCGCCTTCATAGTTCACGCCGATGCCGCGCCACAGCACAAAACCCTGCTGGAAATCGGTGGGCGGCATCCACTGCCCGAGGCATTTGGGGAAATCCGTGCCACAGGCGAGCGCGGCATAGTTGGACGAGGTCCAGCCGCCCAGCGCGATCTGCGCGAGCAGCAGGACAATGCCGACGATCACGGTCTTGCGCAGCGCCGCGTGACGGTCGTCGTTGGCACCCACGCCAGCGAAACGCAGTGCCGCATAGGCCAGCAAGGCGAAGGTGGTGATGCCGCCCATCAGATGGCCCATCACCACGATGGGCTTCAACAGCAGCGTCACCGTCCACATGCCGAGCATGGCCTGGAACACCACCACGGAAAGCGCGAGCACGCTGATGCGCCACGCGCCCGGACGATCAAGCCCGATCGCCGCGATCAAGGGCAGCCCGATCGCGAACAGCGATACCAGCAAGGACCAGTGATGCTCGCCCTTGATATACATGCCAACGCCGATCGCCGCGCATAGCGCGCCGACAATCACCGCATAGCGCGCCCATGGGCGACGCCAGCTGGCGATCAAGGCCAGCGCAAACACCAGCGTCCCCAGCGTACCGGCAAGAAAGCGATGCACCTGCTCGCGCCACGCCTTGTGCGTTTCGTAGGGACGATCAGGGAAAGCCTGATTCGCCTGCGCGATCTCGTGCTGCTGTTCCGGCCATGCCGCGCGGCCGTAGCAAGTCGGCCAGTCCGGGCAAGACAGCCCGGCATTGGACAGACGCACGAACGCGCCGAACATCACCACGCCAAAGGCGAACACGGCAGCGAGCAAGGCCAGCCCGCGCAGCACCCTGATCGAACGGGACGTCATCAGCGGATCACCTTCTGCAGATCCTTGCGCAAGCCGGTGGGATCAAAGCCTGCGGGATAGAACGACAACGCGGTGCCGTCCGATTCCACCAACAGTGCATTGACGCTGTCCGGCGTGGTCGGTGCGAAGGGAGCCAGCGCGCCCATCGAATCCTGACCGAGCTTCCAGTAGTTCGTCATCCCCGTGGCAGCAGCATCTGCCGGCGGCTTGCCGACGTAGAGCAGGCGCAGGCGCGGTGCATTCTGGTTGAGCGTGAGGCGCGCCGCGGCCATCTTGGTCAGTACGTCCATGCATTTCTCGGCGCATCCTGGACCGGCCAGGGCGACCAGGGTGAGCTGCGGTTCCTTCGCGCGCCACGCCCAGGTGTCGCCATTGGTGAGCGACACCGGCACCTGCTCGGTGGCGAAATTGCGCTGCGGCATCACGGCAAGGCCATTGGCCTTGCCCGAGGGCTGCCAGCCCGCGAAGGTGAGCAGCATGGCCGCCACGATCGGCGCGGCAAACACCAGCATGATCAACAGCAGTTTTCGTCGGCTTGCGCGCAGTGCGGCGGGATCGGGTGTATTCATGACTGGTCCGGTCGGGAAGGACGACGACGATGCAGCACCAGCAGGATCACCACCACCGCCACGGCGAAGGTGAACCACTGGAATGCATAGGCACGGTGGCGCGCGGGCGGCATCGAGGAGAAATCGATGGTGTGTTCGCGCACGTAGATGGATGCAGGCTCCGCGTCGAGCGCGAGCACCTGCGGATACAGCGTAGCGCCAAGATCGGCCGCCACCTGGGGAAGCTCGAGATAAACCGTGGTCTTTGGCCAGCTCTTCTGCAGGGCGAGGGCATTGCCGCCCATTTCAAAACCAACGCCGGGCGCGGGCACATACAGGCCGTGCAGCTCCAGCGGGCCGGCGGGCAACGGTGGTAATTGCGGCGCCTGATGCGTGCCGTTGCCCGGAAGAAATCCCAGATCGACCAGCAACAGACGATCGCCGTTGCGCGGACGGAAAGGCGCATAGACTTCCACACCGCCGCGCTGGTCATGCTTGGGATTGTCGAGCAGATAGATGCGATCGGCGAGGTAGCTGCCCTGCACGTTGACGCGGGCAAACGCATCGATGGGGGGATTTGAGGCCACTGCGGCAAAGTCGCGCGGAGCCGCGGTTTCCGCTGTGGCATACCGTCGCAGAATCTGCTCTTTCTCGTCCGCGCGATGCAGCTGCCACACGCCCAAACGTATGAACAGCAAGGCACTCACCGCTGTGAGCAGCAGTGCGAACCAGGATGGACGGCGCAGCCACTTCACGCGGTGGCGCCGTGCACGACCGCTATACTGCGGATGTCAAAAACGTTCGGACCAATCACGTGGAAACCATCTACAAATATGCGCTGGTGATTCTGCTGCTGGTGGTGTTGTTCAATCTTGGTCAGGCCCTGTACTTCATGATGACCGACAAGGAAGGCAGCAAGCGCACGGTGTGGGCGCTGACGCGTCGCATCGGGTTGTCGGTGCTGCTCATCCTGATGGTCGTGTTCGGCATCTGGATGGGCTGGCTCCACCCGCACGGCGTGGGCCAGTAATTGTAGCTTCCCGCGGTCGGCAGCGCTCCGCTGCGACATCTGGTTCCATCGAAGGCCCGCCATTGGCGGGCCTTTGGTTTGGGGGGCAGCGGTCCCCTTGTAGGAGCGCACTTGTGCGCGACCACCCCACGGAGCGGAGGCGGCGGGGCGTTGCGATCCCCTTGTAGGAGCGCACTTGTGCGCGACCACCCGGCGGAGCGGAGGCGGCGAGGCGTTGCGATCCCCTTGTAGGAGCGCACTTGTGCGCGACCACCCTACGGAGCGGAGACGACGGGGCTCTGCGGTCGCGCACAAGTGCGCTCCTACAAAGGGGCGTAGAGGGTGTGATCCCCCCAACAAAAAGCCCGCCTTTCGGCGGGCTTTTTGGCCGCTGCGACGCGCCAGCGTCTCAGAGGATGTAGACGAACATGAACAGGCCCAGCCACACCACGTCCACAAAGTGCCAATACCAGGCCACCGCTTCGAACGCGAAGTGGTGTTCCTTGGTGAAGTGACCCTTGGCCACGCGCAGCCAGATGATGGCCAGCATGATGGTGCCCAGCGTCACGTGCATGCCGTGGAAGCCGGTGAGCATGAAGAAGGTCGAACCGTAGACGCCGCTCTGCAGCGTGAGGTTGAGCTCCTTATAGGCTTCGATGTACTCGTGCGCCTGGAACCACAGGAAGGTGGAGCCCAGCAGCACGGTGAAGCCGAGGAACCACAGGATCTTGGCGCGCTGGCCGGCCTTCAGCGCATGGTGAGCAATGGTCACCGTGACGCTCGAGGACAGCAGGATCAGCGTGTTGAGCAGCGGCAGGCCCCAGGGCAGCACCGTCTCGAAATTGCCGCCGATGCGCTCCGGACCACCGCCGCCACCGGCGCCCCACGAAGCGGCGTAGTCGCTCCACAGGAACTGGTGGGTCAGCACGCCATGGCCTTCGCCGCCGAGCCACGGCACCGCGAACATGCGGGCGTAGAACAGCGCACCGAAGAAGGCGCCGAAGAACATCACCTCGGAGAAGATGAACCACATCATGCCCATGCGGAACGAGCGGTCCACCTGGTTGTTGTAGCTGCCCGCCAGCGATTCGCGGATCACCGAGCGGAACCATCCGAAGAACATCAGCAGGATGCCGATGAAGCCGATGGTGAGCATCGTCTTGCCAAAGCCCGCTTCACCCGGGGGAGCGTTCAGCCAATGCGCGGCACCGAGCACGGTGACGAACATGACCACCGCAGCCACGATCGGCCACTGGCTCTTGGATGGAACGAAATAAACGCCTTCTTGCTGGGCCATGCTGAGATCCCTATGGAATGCTCTGTCTACTTCCGCCCGCGCAATGGTCGCCCGGGCTGCAACCCGTGATGCCGCTCGGCACCGCGGAGGAATACGGCGGTTGCGTCAGGAGTACTTCAGCCCCTGCAACAACGAGAGCACGAAGATCGCAAAGGCGATGGTGCCAACCACCGTGACGGTGAGTCGCACACCTTTCTTGCGGGCTTGCTCGATCGTTGTCATGGACGGCTGGTTCATCGCTTCGCTTCCTTCCGCTCCGGCGCGACACCGGAGCGGCAATGCTTGGATCAATCTTCGACGTGACCGTGTGCCAGTTCGTCATCATGGATGACCGGCGGCACATCGAACGTGTGATACGGCGCCGGCGACGGCAGCGTCCACTCCAGGCCCTTGGCGCCTTCCCACACGCGATCGGGTGCCTTCTTCTTGGAGAACCACACCGCGTGCACGATCACGCCGAGGAAGATCAACTGCGAGGCGCCGAACAGGAAGCCGCCGATCGAGCTGATCATGTTGAAGTTGGCAAACGCAACGTTGTAATCGGGGATGCGGCGCGGCATGCCGGCCAGGCCCAGGAAGTGCTGCGGGAAGAACAACACGTTCACCCAGATCACGCTGTTCCAGAAGTGGATCTTGCCCCACGTTTCCGAATACATGTGGCCGGTCCACTTCGGCAGCCAGTAGTAGGCGCCCGCGATGATCGCGAAGATGGCACCGGTCACCAGCACGTAGTGGAAGTGGGCCACCACGAAGTAGGTGTCGTGATACTGGAAGTCAGCCGGCGCGAGCGCGAGCATCAAGCCGGAGAAGCCGCCGATGGTGAACAGGATGACGAACGCGATGGCAAACAGCATCGGCGTTTCGAAGGTCATCGAGCCGCCCCACATGGTGCTGACCCAGTTGAACACCTTCACGCCGGTCGGCACCGCGATCAGCATGGTGGCGTACATGAAGAAGATTTCGCCGCCCAGCGGCAGACCCACTGCGAACATGTGGTGCGCCCACACGATGAACGACAGGAACGCGATGGAGGCAATGGCGAACACCATCGCCTTGTAGCCAAAGATCGGCTTGCGCGCGAAGGTCGGGATGATCTCGGAGACCAGGCCAAAGGCCGGCAAGATCATGATGTAGACCTCGGGGTGGCCGAAGAACCAGAAGATGTGCTGGAACAGCACCGGGTCGCCGCCACCAGCCGCATTGAAGAAGCTGGTGCCGAAGTACTTGTCGGTGAGCAGCATGGTCACCGCACCGGCGAGCACCGGCATCACGGCGATCAGCAGGAAGGCGGTGATGAGCCAGCTCCACACGAACACCGGCATCTTCAGCAGATCCATGCCCGGCGCGCGCATGTTGAGGATGGTCGCGATGATGTTGATCGCGCCCATGATGGAGCTGATACCCATCAAGTGCACGGCGAACACCAGGTAGGCGACCGAGTCACCCTGCAGCGACAGCGGCGGGTACATGGTCCAGCCGCCGGCCGGGCCACCGCCGGGCAGGAACAGCGTGGACAGCAGCAGCGAGAAGGCGAACGGCAAGATCCAGAACGACAGGTTGTTCATGCGCGGCAACGCCATATCCGGCGCACCGATCATCAGCGGGATCATCCAGTTGCCCAGGCCCACGAAGGCCGGCATCACCGCGCCGAAGATCATGACCAGCGCATGCATGGTGGTCATTTCGTTGAAGAAGTACGGCTGCACCAGCTGCAGGCCGGGCTTGAACAATTCCGCGCGGATCACCATCGCGAAGCTGCCGCCGATGAAGAACATCAGCAACGAGAACACCAGGTACAGCGTGCCGATGTCCTTGTGGTTGGTGGACATGCACCAGCGCACGAAGAAATTCTTCGGCGCGCCGTGATGGTCGTCGTGGTGATCGTGTGTAGCTGCGTGGGCCATGCCTTGCACCTCTACCTAAATACGAATGCTGTGATGGGCGATTAGCCCTGGTGGCCCTGGGAAGCAGGTGCGTCGGTTGCCTGCGCCGTGGCGGGCGCGGCAGCGGTGGAAGCTGCCGCCGGAGCGGCAGGCTGCGCCGGCTGCTGCGGCTTGTTCGCCTCGGCCTGCTGATCGGCCAGCCATTTTTCGAATTCGGCCTTCGGCAAGGCCTGCACCACGATCGGCATGAAGCCGTGATCCTGGCCGCACAGCTCGGCGCACTGGCCGCGATACACACCCGGCTCGATGATGTTGGTCCAGGCGGCGTTGACGATGCCCGGGATGGCGTCCATCTTCCAGCCCAGCGCCGGCACCCACCAGGAGTGGATCACGTCGCCGGCGGTGATCACGAAGCGGATCTTGGTGCCCACCGGCACCACCAGCGGCTTGTCCACATTGATCAGGTAGGTGTTGTAACCGTCGACCTTCACCGCGTTCGGGTCCAGGCCCGAATGCAGCTGGCGCGTCTCGTCGCTCTCGCGATCGAGCTTGGACATGAAGCCGACCTTGTCGATCGCCTTGCCCTTGTATTCGACATAGTCGTAACGCCACTTCCACTGGTAACCGGTGACCTTGACGGTCATCTCCGAACCGGTGGTGTCGGCGAAGGTGCGCAGGCCGCCCGTGGCGAGATAGGCCAGCACGATGAGAATGATCACGGGGATGGTGGTCCACACGATCTCGAGCGTCGTGTTGTGCGACCACTTTTCGGCGACCGCGCCGCGCGATTTGCGGAAGCGGAACATCGCGATGAACATCGCGCCGAACACAAGGATGCCGATCACGACGCAAACGCCGAGGGCAACGTTGTTAAGGAAGTAAGCCTCGGGCGACCAGGTCGACGCGCCGCGGGTCATGTTCAACTGCCCTGGCTGCGGATTGGCCAGGGCCACGCCGCCGAACATGGTGAGAGCGAAGAGCGCGCTTGCCGCTACTGCTCGCTTGATGCTGCCAGGCTTGATGCCGCCAGATGTCATGTTTGCACCTTTGTTGAACCTACCTGCGCTGCTGTTGGTTGAGCTCCGCCAGCAACACCATGAGTTTCCTTGACAGCTCGGCACGCTCCTCTTCCCCGAGAAAGCTACCGATTTCCAGCTCGCGTCCGTGCGACGTCAGCAGCAGACGCGCCCTCCCCTGACCGGACCGCAGTTTCACGCGCACCCAATACGTGGGAAAGCGCGCACTGCGACGACCTGGCAGGGATTGCACCTCCAGCGACGACTCGTCGAGGGTGATGCGTTCGCTGCGGTCGCCGGCCCGCCAGGCTACGCCAAGGGCGAAAGCCACCGCGGAGGACTCGACCAGTGCAAACAAAGGAGCGAAGACATTCCCCTGCCATGCTCCCAACACGGCCGTCGTCAGCGCCAGCGCCGCCAGAACTCCGATCAATCGACGCAGGTCGCGACGGCTCAGTGCACGATTGGGCTTGAGCCACATCGTTGCGCACGGCAAGCCGGCTGCTGCTGGTCGAAGCACGATCATGAGAACCCGGCGTGCCTGGAACCCAAGCATGATAGGCCGCGACCGCGTCGGGGAGCAAGAATGACGCATGTGCTTGATTTGAAGCAGGGATGAATGCGCAAGGATGTGCGCACTGATCATTGTGTCAGCTTGATCTCAGCGCGTTTGCGTGGATTGTCATGGGGATAGAGACGGCGCGACGACGGCGCCCACGCTGGCGACCTGACGCCGCGCACCGGGTGCGACGGTTTGCCACACGCCTCGCGTGAGATCCCATGGGTCGCACGACCGTACGTCAGGTCCGGGTGGCTGGTCTTCACGCCCTCACTCCTCGCCCCCGCCTACTACCCAACCGCCAATCCCGCCCATATATAAGGTGTCGGCGCCCGCCTACCGCACCGCAGCACCACGTACGGTCGCGTGCGTATGCCCCCACGCGTACAATCCCGCGATTCCCCGCCCCATCACGTTTCGGCTAAAACCCTGTGACACAACCTATTCTCAGCCCCGAATTGCCGACCGCTGTCGAGCCGGCACGCGCGCGCATCACCGCCAACTGGCTGCGCGACGAGACCGAAGCGGTCAACGACCTGCTGGCCCAGGCCACCCTGCCGCCGGTCGAGCGCGAAAAGGTGATCGACCTGGCCGCCGAACTGGTCACCCGGGTGCGCGTACGCGCCAAGGACCAGAGCGCCGTCGAATCCTTCATGCGCCAGTACGACTTGTCGTCGGAAGAAGGCGTGCTGCTGATGTGCGTGGCCGAGGCGCTGCTGCGCATTCCCGACAAGACCACCGCCGACAAGCTGATCCGCGACAAGCTGGGCGATGCGAACTGGAAGAAGCACCTGGGCCAGAGCGAGTCGTTGTTCGTCAACGTGTCGACCTGGGGCCTGATGCTTACCGGCAAGCTGGTCACGCTGTCGGAAGAGACGCGCCACGATTTCACCGGCGCGCTGCGTCGCCTGGTGGGTCGCGCGGGTGAACCGGCGATCCGCCTCGCCGTGCGCCAGGCCATGCGCATCATGGGCCACCAGTTCGTGATGGGCCGCACCATCGGCGAGGCGCTGGATCGTTGCGCGCAGAAGGAATATGCGGTCTATCGCTATTCCTACGACATGCTGGGCGAATCGGCGCTCACCAGCGAAACCGCCGAGCGTTATCAGCAGGACTACCGCAACGCCATCGCCGCGATCGGTTCGCGCGGTCCGTTCGCCAACCACACGGATGCGCCGTCGATCTCGGTGAAGCTCTCCGCGCTGCATCCGCGCTACGAAGTGGCCAAGCGCGATATCGCCCGCCGCGACCTCACCGCCAAGCTGCTGGAACTGTCGCAGCTGGCGATGAAGAACGGCATCGCGCTGTCCGTCGATGCGGAAGAAGCCGATCGTCTGGAACTGTCGCTGGATATTCTCGGCGACGTGTTCGCACATCCGTCGCTGGAAGGCTGGAACGGCCTCGGCATCGTCGTGCAGGCCTATGCCAAGCGCACCCCGTTCGTGATCGACTGGCTGATCGAAACGGCACGCGCCAGTGGCCGTCGCTGGTATGTGCGCCTGGTCAAGGGCGCGTACTGGGACGCGGAAGTGAAGCGCGCGCAGGAAAACGGTCTTGCCGGTTATCCGGTGTATACGCGCAAGCCGAACACCGACGTGTCGTACCTGGCGTGCGCACGCAAGCTGTTCGACGCCGGCGTGGCGCTGATCTACCCGCAGTTCGCCACGCACAACGCGCACACCATCGCCGCGGTGCATCACCTGGCGCAGAACCGTCCGTACGAATACCAGCGCCTGCACGGCATGGGCACGGACCTCTATGCCGAAGTGATCGGCAAGCAGAATCTCAACGTGCCGTGCCGCGTGTACGCGCCGGTGGGCACGCATGAAGACTTGCTGCCCTACCTGGTGCGCCGCCTGCTCGAAAACGGCGCCAACACCAGCTTCGTCAACCGCGTGGTCGACGAAACGCTGCCGGTGCGCGAACTGGTCGCCGATCCCTGCGAGACCGTGCGCTCCTTTGCCTCCATCCCTCACCCGCGCATCCCCCTGCCGGTGAATCTCTACGGTGAACTGCGGAAGAATTCCATGGGCGTCAACTTCTCCAACGACAACGAACTGAAGGCCCTCGCCGAGGCGATCCAGAGCAAGAGCGGTCCGTGGAACGCCGAGCCGCTGGTGCCGGGCGCCAAGAGCACCGGCGCCACCGTGCAGGTGACCAACCCGGCCGATCGTCGCCAGGTGGTGGGCAGCTATGTCACCGCCGATAGCGCGACGGTCGACAAGGCGCTGGCCAATGCGGTGAGCGCGCATCACGCGTGGGATCGTCTGCCGGCTGCCAGCCGCGCGGCGATTCTCGAGCACGCCGCCGAGCAGCTCGAAGCGCGTCGCGGCGAATTCATCGCACTGTGCGTGCGCGAAGCGGGCAAGAGCCTGCCCGACGCCATTGCCGAAATCCGCGAGGCGGCCGACTTCCTGCGTTACTACGCGACCATGGCGCGCCGCCTGTTTGGCCATCCGGAACAGTTGCCCGGTCCCACCGGCGAGAGCAACCAGCTGTTCTTGAATGGCCGCGGCGTGTTCGTCTGCATCAGCCCGTGGAACTTCCCGCTGGCGATTTTCCTTGGCCAGGTGAGCGCCGCACTCGCCGCCGGCAACAGCGTGATCGCCAAGCCCGCCGAGCAGACCAGCCTGATCGGCTACGTCGCCGTGAAGCTGCTGCATGACGCTGGCGTTCCGGCCGACGTGCTGCAGTATCTGCCGGGCGATGGCGCCACGGTTGGTGCCGCGTTGACGCGCGATCCGCGCGTGTCTGGCGTGGCGTTCACTGGCTCGACGGAAACCGCGTGGGCAATCAACCGCGCCCTTGCTGCACGCAATGCGCCGATTGCCGCGCTGATCGCCGAAACCGGCGGCCAGAACGCGATGATCGCCGACTCTTCCGCGTTGCCGGAACAGATCGTCAAGGACGTGATCTCCTCGGCGTTCCAGTCCGCCGGCCAGCGCTGCTCCGCCGCGCGCGTGCTGTTCGTGCAGGAAGACATCGCCGACAAGGTCAACGCCATGCTTGCCGGCGCGATGGCCGAGCTGAAGGTGGGCGATCCGGGCCAGCTGTCGACCGACGTGGGCCCGGTGATCGACGAGGATGCGAAGAAGATCCTGGTCGACCACGCCGCGCGCATGGACAAGGAAGCGAAGAAGATCGGCGAGGTCACACTCGATCCGGCCACCACCGGCAACGGTACGTTCTTCGCGCCGCGTGCTTATGAAATCCCGGGCCTGGCCACGCTGACCCGCGAGATCTTCGGTCCGGTGCTGCACGTGATCCGCTGGAAGGCCGACGAGCTGCCGAACGTGGTGGACCAGATCAACGCCACCGGTTACGGCCTCACGCTGGGCATCCACAGCCGCATCGACGACACGGTGGAGTTCATCCAGAGCCGTGCGCGCGTGGGCAACTGCTACGTCAACCGCAACCAGATCGGCGCGGTGGTCGGCGTGCAGCCGTTCGGCGGCGAAGGCCTGTCGGGCACCGGCCCGAAGGCCGGCGGCCCGCACTACCTGCTGCGTTTTGCCGGCGAGCGCACGCTCACCATCAACACCACCGCCGCTGGCGGCAACGCCTCGCTGCTCACCATCGGCGAGTAAGCGCACTACGGGCCGGCGCAACTGCGCCGGCCCACTTGTTCGAAGGGAGCCCGCATGCGGCATGCTTCGCGATTGTTTGGTCTGTTCGCCCTTGCGCTTATGTTCTTCCCGCTGCACGCAGCGGAGTCGCGGAGCAGTGAGCAAGGCTTCGTCGCCACCTTGCAGCTGGGTCCCTCACCCGACGTCCATTACCTCGACGCTGCCGGCAAGCCGCTGAGCTATGCCGCGTTCGCGCAGCAGCTCGGCCAGGGCCGCAGTTACAGCAGTACGATGGACAGCAAGGCCAATGCCGCGATGCTGCGCTTGCGGCCGCCGGGCACGAGCACGGGCGCGGGTCGCTTTTCGTTTGGGCGCGGCAGTGCCTTCCCGCCGTTCGAGTTGCCGTCGCTCAAAGGCAATACGCAGCGGCTCAGCGATTTGCGCGGTCGCTACACGCTGGTGAGTTTCTTCTTCGCCGAATGTGCGCCGTGCATTGCCGAAGTGCCGGTGCTCAATGCTTATGCGCACGCGAACGCTGACATGAATTTTGTCGCCATCACCTATGAAGACGCTGCCACGGCGCGCCAGTTCGTGGCCGATCGTGGTTTGAGCTGGCCGGTGCTGCACGACGGGCAGGCGTTGATCGATACGCTGGGCGTGAGCATTTATCCGACCCTGATGTTGATCGATCCGTCGGGTCGCGTGGCGGGTGCGGCGGTAGGCATGTCGATGCGCGAGGGGCAGGACAAGCAGTTTGCGGATCTCACAGGGTGGGTGATGCAGTGGAAGAAGGCGGTGCAGCGTCCTTAATGCGCTAGGTTCTCCCCTGTGGGAGCGCACCCTGTGCGCGACGGCGGCGCCGTGCCGGTATCGCTCCGTTAGGTTGTCGCGCACAGGGTGCGCTCCCACAACAAGCTATGGCGCCGTCACCAGCTCCAACGCCTCATCCGCCACCGACTGCCTGATCAACATCTCGCAATCGCGCTCATAGTTGTTCAATCGGTTTTCCCTGTGCGCGACTGCGGCGCCGTGTCGGTATCGCTCCGTGAGGTTGTCGCGCACAGGGTGCGCTCCCACAAGAAGCTATCGCACCGTCACCATCTCCAACGCCCCATCCGCCACCGGCTGCTTGAGCAGCATCTCGCAATCGCGCTCGTAGTTGTTCGACACCCGCCAGGGCAGCTCACGCCCCTGCTTGGGCAACACCGGCGCACCACGCTGCACATAGCCGGAGGTAAGCGTAGCCATGATCGATTCGCCCTGTCGCTCATCGTCCGGCGCACGCGGCGTCACCACTTCCGCGCCACATTCGCGCATATAGGCAAGCAGGCGGCACACGTATTTCGCCGCAAGATCTGCCTTGAGCGTCCACGGCGCATTGGTATAGCCAAAGATGCAGGCGAAGTTGGGCGTGTCCTGCAGCAGCACGCCTTTGTAGGTGACCAGATCGCCCATCACGCGCGGCTGTCCGTCCACGTCGAGCTTCATGCCGCCGAGCGTCTGCATGTTGAGCCCGGTGGCCGTGATGACGATATCGGCATCCATATGCTCACCCGATGCCAACTGGATGCCGCGCTCCGTGAACGTGGCGATGCCATCGGTGACGACGGAGGCCTTGCCGCTCCTGATCGCGGCAAACAGGTCGCCGTCCGGCACCACGCACAAGCGCTGGTCCCACGGCTCATAGACGGGCGTGAAGTGCCGCATGTCGGCACCCTCGCCCAGCTGGCGCCGCACACCGGAGACCAGGAATGCGCGCACTTTTTCCGGCCAGCGTCGCGCGGCCTTGTAGATAAGCCGCGTGAGAAAAATATTCCGCTGTCGCGCCATGCGAAACACCAGCGACTTCGGCAGAAAGCTTTGCAGCACCGCGGAGATCTTGTCGTAGCGCGGCAACGACAGGATGTAGCTGGGCGAGCGCTGCAGCATCGTCACGTGTGCGGCGTCTCCCGCCATCGCCGGCACCAGCGTGACCGCCGTTGCGCCACTGCCGATCACCACCACGCGCTTGTCGCGATAATCCAGCCCGGACGGCCACTGCTGCGGATGCACGCACTGGCCCTGGAATCTATCCACGCCGGGAAACGCCGGCAGGTAGCCGCGATCGTAGTTGTAGTAGCCGGTGCAGACGATGAGGAAACGGCTGGTGAAGTCGCGCGTTTCGCCGCGCGACTCGTCGAGCACCTGCACGCGCCACAGGCGCTGTGCGCTTGACCATGAGGAGGCGAGCACTTTCAAGCCGTAGTGAATCTTGTCGTGCACGCCGTATTCGCGCGCGGTGTCGATGACGTAGTTGCGGATGGCATCGCCGTCGGCCATCACATCCAGCGCATGCCAGGGGCGAAAGGCGTAGCCGAAGGTGAACATGTCCGAGTCCGAGCGCACGCCGGGATAGCGGAACAAATCCCAGGTGCCGCCCATCGCGGCGCGCCGTTCGATCAGCGCCACGCGCAGCTGCGGATGATCCATGGCGAGATGGCAGGCCATGCCGATGCCGGACAGACCGGCACCGATGATCAACACGTCGAACGTGGAGCCAGCCTCCTGATCCATGCACTCGTCTCCGTGGCATGTCGCAGCGATCCAGGTGGGCAGCTTACGCCGCCTCGCGTGCTCAGTACGGTGTGGGCTCGATCAAGGCCTTTTGCGCGGAACACTGGGGGCTGGTCGTGCTGGGGTTGGCCTGGCGGTAGGCGTCCAATTCCTGCCTGGCGTCGGCAAGGCTGGACTGGAACGCTGGGGATGCGTGCAGGACGGCAACGACGGCAGCGCCATTCATCGCGCCCGCCTCGATCGCACTGAGATTGTGCACGCCGCAGACCACGCGGCTGTCGCCGTAGGAGCGGGATCGCAGCAGCAGCTCGGTCGCGCGATCGGGCGCCAGCTCGGCCAGCACCAGGCCCACCGCCCAACCGCGCGTGGCATGGCCGGAGGGATAGTCGAAGCTGTGCGAAATCTGCACGGTGGACTGGCAGGTCGCGCCCTGGTCGATCAGGAACGGCCGCTGGCGCTGATTGGCTTTCTTGGCCGGCGCGGTCGAGGCATCGGCAGCATTGCTGGTCGCATCCACCAGCGCCGTGAGCTTGGGCAGCCGCGCCGCGTCCAGCGGCACGCCCATGGCGCAGCTGAAATCGCCCATCAGCTTGGGAGTGGCGTAGTCCACGTCCTGCTGTGCCAGCAGCCAGCGCGGTGAGTCCTGCAGTTTGCGGGTGGCCAGGAAGATCTGGCGGTCGGCCTCGTAGCGGGGCGTGCCGGCCTTGGGCGCAGCCGGCAGCAGCTCGGCCGTCTGCAGCGAGGTGGCCACCGAACGGGCGCCGGCAGGCGACACCTTGGCCACCGGGGTTTGCACCGGGGCGCAGGCCGCCAGCGGCAGCAGGGCCAGCCAGGCGGCGCGGCGGCAGGCAAGCAAAAGCGTGTTCATCGGCGTTCTCCCCGGGCAGCGGCGACGCCGGCCTTGTGCATTGCATAAGGCGTTGGCGGCGAGGCCATGATATAGATCAAGCGATCACGCCGGATCATCCGGCGCTCTCAGGGGTGGGAGCCACGTTTCATGACGTCCGCTGTCGTCAGCCAGGTCACCGACGATGCCGCTGCGGCGCCACTGGGCGCCGACGCGCGCTACACGGTGGCCGAAACGCCACCGAACATCCTGGTGCACCTGACCCAGCTGGCCCTGTCGCGTGGACAACGCTGCGACGGCTGGTTCGCCGGCTCGGGGCTGACCCGCGAGCAATTGAACGACCCTACCCTGCGCGTTTCCTACCGGCAGGCGCATTCGGTGATCCGTCGCGCGCTGCAGGCCACCGGCGAGCCGGGCCTGGGCTTGGCGGTGGGACGCGGTGAGACGCTGGGCAGCTTTGGCCTGCTCGGACTGGCCATGATGACCTCGGCCACCTTCGGCGACGCCATGAAAGTGGGCATCGCCCATCATCGGGTGAGCGGCAGCCTGGTCGACGTGAGTTTCGAAGTGGTGGGTCCGCGCGAAGTGGCGCTGGCGGTGTGGCCGCGCTTCAATGACGCGCCGCTGCTGCCTTTCCTGTGCGAGGAATTGTTTGCCAGCTCGCTGGCGATCGCGCGCGAGCTGGCCGGTCCCGGGTTTCGTCCGCTGCGACTGGAGCTGACCTATCCGCGTCCGGCGCACGTGCAGGACTATGCGGATTTCTTCCAGTGCGAGCTGCTGTTTGGCGCACGCCACAATCGCGTGGTGATCGCGGCGCAATGGCTGGAACATCCGCTGCCCTCGCACAACCCGCTGACGGCGCAACAGGCGCTGGCCTTGTGCACGCAGCAGCACGATATCGAAGGGCCGCAGCAAGAAGTGGTCGCATCGGTGGAACGCCTGCTGCGCAGTCACTTGCGCCATCAACCGCGTCTGCCGGATGTGGCGCGCATGCTCAATATGAGCGAACGCTCGCTGCGCCGCCGGCTGGCCGAAGGCGGTCGGGTATTCCGTGAAATCCACGACCGCGTGCGCGCCGAACGCGCGCTGGAATTGCTGCACGGCGGTTCGCTCAGCGTGGCCGAAATCGGTTTGGAAATCGGCTTCAGCGATCCGCGCGAGTTCCGTCGCGCGTTCAAGCGCTGGACCGGCATGCCGCCACGCAGCGCGCGCCAGCACGCTGCCTGAGATTCCGGCTGCGTCAGCTGGATGCATCCATCGGGTTCATGCCGCGCTGCGCTTCCCACGCGGCGTAGTCTTCGGGCGTATCGATGTCGAAGAACGCCGCGGGCAAGTGGAAGCCATCGACCAGGGCTGCGTGCCTTTCCAGCAGCACGTGTGCACCCTTCGCACCATCCAGCGCTGCAAGCTCGCCCGCATGGCTCCAGGGGAAAATGCATGGCGGACTGAATCGACCCTCGTGCTGGCAGGCGAGGATGCGATCTGGCGACTGCGCATGCCTTGCAAGCATGCGCTCCAGATCCACAACGCGGATGGCGGGTTGATCAGCCAGCATCACCATGACCGATTGAAGCGGCGCCGCTTGCATCATCAGCGCCTTGACGCCGGACGCGATGGAGCTGCCCATGCCGCTGGCCCACTGGGCGTTTTCCACCGTATGGACGGCCATTTGATTGAGGCAGTCGACCACCCGCTCCGCTCGCGAACCGACGACCACCATGACCGGACTCAATCCGGCCGCCAGCACGTTGCCGGCGATGCGCCTGACCATCGGTACGCCGTCGATGGAGAGCAGCTGTTTGGGGCTGCCATAGCGACGGGCTTCCCCCGCCGCGAGGATCACCGCTGCCGTTGGAACCGTCGTCGCGGTCACGGGTGTATGGACGTCTGCGTATGCACCAGCGAGCCACCGCTGCGACCGTTGCGCAGAGCCAGTATCTCCGCGGCGATGGCCAGTGCGATTTCCTGCGGCGTCTCTGAGCCGACATCGAGGCCCGCTGGAACATGCAGCCTGTCGTCGGCCTGCGGGAAGGCCGCTCGTACCTGACCCGCACGCTGGCGCGAGCCGATCACGCCGATATAGCGCACCGGCGTTGCCAGCAGAGGCGCGACATACGCTAGGTCAAGCTCCAGCCGATGGGTCATGACCACCACCGAGGTCTGCGGGTCCAGTACCAGGTCCGTGAGCAGGGCTGCGGGAGTTTTGTAGACGCGCTGCACGCCATCGGGCGCGCGATCGGCGACTTCGCGCGTACTCACCATGGTCGTGCGCCAGCCCAGTTGATGGCCGAGCTGAGCCAGTAGCTCCGCACCGGCGCTATCACCCACGATTAATAACGCATGCGGCGGCCGCAGCGTTTCCAGCAGTGCGTCGTAGCGCTGCCCTTCGTTGTCCACCTGGCGCGTGACGGCACTGCCCGAAGCGACGGCCTGCGTGGTCAGGTTCGCAAGAACCTGCTGCATGAGTGCAGCCTGCCCGATGTTGGTCCACAGGCTGCCGCTGCCGCGAACCAGACGCAGGGGACGACGTGCAATCGCGCCGCCATCCACCGCGAACAGCGAGGCCATGACGCCGGGCATGCGCCTGGCATGCAGCTCGGCGATGGCATCGAGGAACTGCAGGTCGCCCGCTTCGTGCCACGGTTCGATCAGCACTTCGAGCTCGCCGCCGCAGCCGGTTTCAATCATCACGTCGTAATTGCTGTCGCGACCGTAGGCCACCAGCGCGGCCTCGGCGTAATCCATGGCATGTTGCGCGCGCAGCACGATATCACGCTGCGGGCAGCCGCCCGAGAGTTCGCAGACCATGCTGCCGTCGCGATGCACCAGCATGCTTGCGCCGGCGCGGCGGAAGGTGGAACCGCGCGTGCGGGTGATGGTGACCAGGGCAGCCTCGCCCGTGCCCCGATCGAGCTTCAACGCCTTGGCGGCGCGGTAGAGCGAATCGAATTCCTGGGCGACATTCATGGCGTGAAGTCAGCAACGCGGCACGTCGATGCTGCGTCAAAGCCGGTGTAGTCTGCCAGTGCATAGACGCTTGATCGCAGGATCTCCCTTCACTTGATCTTTCGTTCGGCGGGAGGAACATCGTCGCGTCCAAGCGCCGCGCGACCTTGTCACCGCCTGTGGTCCAGCGTGTTGCCCAATACGGTGAACTCGTCTCGTCAAGGAGAGCCCGATGATCGTCCTTTCCATCAACGGCCAGGACACCCAGGTCGACGTACCTGAGGACATGCCGCTGCTGTGGGTGTTGCGTGATGTGCTGGGACTCAATGGCACCAAGTTCGGTTGCGGCATGGCGCAATGCGGCGCCTGCACCGTGCATCTGGATGGCCAGGCCGTGCGCTCCTGCGTGCTGCCGGTGACCGGTGCCGTCGGCAAGAAGATCACCACCATCGAAGGACTCAACGCCACCGACCTGGGCAAGCGCGTGCAACAGGCATGGCTGGGTATCGAGGTGGCGCAGTGCGGCTATTGCCAGACCGGGCAGATCATGTCGGCCGCGGCGTTGCTGGCTGAAAAGCCCACGCCCACCGACGCGGATATCGATGCGGCCATGTCCGGCAATATCTGCCGATGCGGCACCTATGTGCGCATCCGCGCTGCCATCAAACAGGCGGCCACCGGCCAATTGACGCTGCCGCAAACGATCGTCTGAGTTCGGCCACTCCGTTCACTGCTGACTGCCGAGAGTTCACCATGATGCTACGCGTAGATAACGAGTTGGAGTTGCCGAACCCGGAACGCCGCGAGCTGATCAAGCGGGGCGGACTGGTGGTGGCCTTCATGTGGCTGGGCGGTGCCAGCCGGGTTTGGGGATATACACAAGGCGCGCGCCTCGAGCCGGATCATCCGCAGTTCGCGCCGAACGCGTTTGTCCGCGTGAACACCGACGGCAGCGTGCAACTGGTGATGCCTTGCATCGAGATGGGCCAAGGTGCGTATACCGGGCAGGCCACGTTGCTGGCCGAAGAACTCGATGTCGGCCTCGATCAGATCACCGTCGAGCATGCACCGCCCAATCGCAAGCTGTATTCCAATCCCTTGCTCGGTGACCAGGCAACCGGCGGCTCCACCACCATCCGTTTCTGCTGGACCACCTTGCGCGATGCCGGCGCTGCCGCGCGGGCCATGCTCGTGACAGCCGCGGCGCAGCGCTGGAAAGTGGATCCGTCGCAGTGCACGGCGGCGCGCGGCGTGGTCACGCACACGGCGAGCGGACGCACGCTGCGCTACGGCGAGCTCGCTGATGCCGCCGCGAGCGTGACGCCGCCCACCAAGCCGACCCTGAAGGATCCCAAGGACTTTCAACTCATCGGCAAATCGTTGCGCCGAGTGGACACGCCGGCCAAGGTCGACGGCACATTGCCGTTCGGCATCGATATCCGCGTGCCCGGCATGAAGGTCGCCACCGTGCAGGCCTGCCCCACCTTCGGCGGCACGCTGGCATCGGTGGACGATAAGCGCGCACTGGCAATACCTGGTGTGCTCAAGGTGGTGAAGATCGACAACGCCGTCGCGGTGATCGGCGAACACTTCTGGGCGGCCAAGCAAGGCCTCGAAGCGCTCACCATCCAGTGGAACAAAGGTGCCGGTGCCGGCTACAGCACGGAGCAGCTGTACAAGGATCTTGCCAACGCGTCCGAACATGGCACGCCCATCCTGGGACGCGAAGTAGGCCAGGTGGACAAGGTCCAGGGGAAAGTGGTTTCCGCAACGTATCAGCTGCCGCTGCTGGCACACGCGACGATGGAGCCGATCAACACCACGGTGCATGTCCGCCCCGATGGCTGCGACATCTGGGTCGGCACGCAGGTACCGGCACGCTGTGTCGACGTGGCGATGAAAGTCACCGGCCTGCCTGCCGAGAGCATCCAGGTCCACAACCAATACATGGGCGGCGGCTTCGGCCGGCGCTTGTTCGAAGACTCCGTCGGCCAGGCGGTGGCGATTGCGCGCGCGGTGGACTATCCGGTCAAGATCATCTGGACGCGCGAAGAAGACATTACGCAGGATCGCTATCGGCCGGCCTACTACGATCGCATCTCCGCAACGCTTGACGATAAAGGGCACCCGATCGCGTGGACGGATCGCACCACCGGCCCGTCGATCCTGGCGACGTTCGCTCCCGGGGCGATGGGCAAGAACGGCCTTGATTCGGACCTGGTCGAATGCGCCGCCGACATTCCCTACCAGATCCCCAATATGCGCGTGGACTGGGTTCGACACGACATGCCCAATGGGATACCGATTGGCTGGTGGCGCGGCGTCGGGCCGACCCACAATGTGTTCGTCGTTGAAAGCTTCATCGACGAGCTGGCGCATGCGGCGGGCAAGGACCCGATGGCTTATCGGCGCGAAATCCTTGCTGACAACCCACGCGCCAAAGCCGTGCTGGAACTGGCCGCCGAAAAATCTGGCTGGGGACGCGAAACCGTGCCGGCACGGCATGGCCGCGGCATCGCCTTGGCCGCACCGTTCGGCAGCTATCTGTGCGTGATCACCGACGTCGAAGTAACGCCACAGGGCGAAGTGATCTTGAAGCGAGCGGTGGCCGTGGTCGACTGCGGCACCGTGATCAACCCCAATACCGTCGAAGCGCAGATCGAGGGTGGCGTGATTTTCGGCTGGAGCGGAGCGCTGTACAGCGGCATCACCTTGAAGGACGGCGCCGTAGAGCAGCGCAACTTCAACGACTATCGCGTGCTTCGCCTCAATCAGACACCGCCGATCGAGGTGTACCTGATACCCAGCAAGGAAACACCGGGCGGCATCGGCGAAACCGGCACGGTGATGGCGATGCCCAGCCTGGCCAACGCGATTTTTGCGGCAACCGGCGTGCGTCTGCGCACGTTGCCGATCGATCGCTCGGCGCTGGTGCAGGACAAGAACGCACTCAAGTCGGTGCTGTCGGCAGCGAACCCTGCACCATCCACGCCGGGTGGCGTCGCTGAGCAGCCGGGGATAGTCACATGAAAATCGGGCGCATCATCGGAACGATCGTCGGCGTCGTCGTGCTGATCGCCATCGTGTTCACCGCGTACGCGCTGATCACGGTCACCCATGGCGGCAACGAACAGGCCACCCAGCCCCAGGGCGCGGGCGTGCCGGCGGATCTCCCCGCCACCATGGCGCGCGGCGAATACCTCACGCGCGCGGCCGATTGCGAGGGCTGCCATACCGCACCGGGTGGCCAGCCGTTTGCCGGCGGCGTGGCGTTCAAGTTGCCATTCGGCACCATCTACTCGTCCAACATCACCGCCGACAAGGAAACCGGCATCGGCGACTGGAGCGACGACGAATTCGTGCGTGCACTGCATGCCGGCGTCGACAAGCAAGGGCGGCCGCTGTATCCCGCCTTCCCCTATACCTCGTACACGGCCTTGAGCCGAGACGACATCGTCGCCATCCGGGCCTATCTTGCCAGCCTGCCGGTCGTGCATGCACCGGCGCGGCCCAACGAGCTGTCCTTCCCGTTCAACCAGCGCTGGACCTTGAGTTTGTGGAATGCCGTCTTTCTCAAGAAGGATCGCTTCCAGCCCGAACAAGGCAAGCCCGAAGCGTGGAATCGCGGCGCGTATCTCGCCACGGCGCTAGGCCATTGCGGCGAATGCCACACGCCGCGCAACGTCGGTTTCGCCATGAACAGCAGCAAGGCATTGGCCGGTGCCGAGCTGCAGGGCTGGCAGGCTTACAACATCACCTCGGACAAAGAGCATGGCATTGGTGCATGGAGCGACCAGGAGCTGATCGATTACTTCTCCAAAGGGCATGCGGCAGGACGCGGCACCGCATCCGGGCCGATGGGTGAAGTGGTGGGCTACAGCCTGCAACACCTGACGCCTTCGGATCTTGCCGCGCTGGTTGCGTATCTGCGCGATGTGAAACCCCAACAAGGCGGTGCGCCGCCAGTCGCGGCTGCAGCGGCGCCCACAGCGACCGCCGCCACGGCGAGCCCAGGCGAACAACTGTTCGTCGGCGCCTGCGCCGGTTGCCATCTGGAAAGCGGCCAGGGTCGCCAGACCAACTACGCAATGCTCACCGGGCTGCGTTCGGTGCGCGATCCGCACGCCACCAATCTCACCCAGATCATCCTCAATGGCTCGTCGCTGCATGTCGGCGGCCAGGAGGTGTTCATGCCTTCGTTTGGTCGTGCGTATTCCGATGCCGAAGTGGCTGCGCTGTCGAACTATGTGGTCAGTCATTTCGGTGGACAGCAGGGCACGCTGAGCGCAGAGGACGTGGCCAAGCGGCGGTGAAGTCGTTGCAACGACGCGGCATGATCGCCACGTTTCTCTATGTCGTGACAGCGAATTCGACGGGAACAGCATCGACCAAAAGGCGTACTTTGCGCATTCGCGCAAACTGCGTTTAGCTCACATGTCGCAGTTCGCATTGCGACCATCGACCCCCTAAATCGTTGCTTCAATGAAACACCCGCGATAACACCGGTCGCGCAAAATGAGGGGAGGCTCCGCGCAAATTGGGGGAAACTCCCGATGTTGCAGCGCATGCCAACTCGTAGCCTGTGATCGCCGCTTGAGCCCAAGCCGCGATTCTTACGAGGACAATGTCATGCCGCGCTATATCGTCGAACGTTATTTCCCGAACGGCCTTTCCCTGCCCACCAACGCCAGCGGCGCCGCCAAGTGCGTCGAGATCGTCAATACCAATGCCCAGGAAGGCGTCACCTGGCTGCACTCATACGTCAGCGAGGACAAGACCCGGACCTTTTGCGTCTACGATGCTCCCACGCCCGAGGCGATTCGCCAGGTGGCCCGCCGTAACGAGCTCCCTGTAGATCAGATCACCGAAATCTCCGTACTCAACCCCTATTTCTATTTGAGTATGGCGGGAGCCAGTCGTGCATCGGCGACGCGTACGGTTTATAGAGCACCGTGGCGACCGTTCCGCTATTTCCTCTGACGGAACGACGCCATGCAGGTTTCGCCCACCCTCCCCCCGGTCGGTGCGAACGTTGATCCAGCGTTGAGGATGGCAGGTTGGAACTGGTCGAGCGTGACTACGCCCTGCGGCGGCTTCGGGATGCTCTCGAGCTCGCGCGACAAGGCTCAGGCCGCACCGCACTGGTGTATGGCGAAGCAGGCATCGGCAAGACGTCTCTGGCGCGATGCCTGGCTTCGACTCACAGCGATGGGCGTGTCCTGATCGGCGGGTGCGAAGCGTTGTTTTCGCCCCGCCCGCTCGGGCCGTTCTACGACATCGCCGACGCCTTCACCAGCAAGACGCGCAATCTGCTCGGACGCGAAGGCCGTCGCGCGGAACTATTTGCCTCGGTGCTCACCGATCTGCAGGAGCTCGATGGCACCACCCTGGTGGTGCTCGAAGACCTGCACTGGGCCGATGCCGCCACGCTGGATCTGGTGAAATACCTGGCGCGGCGCATCGAACGTGTGCGTGCGCTGTTGGTGCTCACCTATCGCGATGATGAACTCGACGCACGGCATCCGCTGCGCATGCTGTGCGGCGACCTGCCGAGCGAAGTCGCCGTGCGCGTGCCCTTGTTGCCGCTGACGGAGGCGGCCGTAGTGGACATGGCGCGGCGCACCGGCCATCCGTCCGAAGGTTTGTTCGCAGCCACCGCCGGCAATCCATTCTTTGTCACCGAAGCGTTGTCGGCGGAAGGTTTGCCCGCCTCCGTGCGCGACGCCGTGCTGGCTCGCGCAGGACGGCAGTCACCGGCCGTGCGCGAGTTGCTGGATCTGGCCGCCATCGTGCCGGCGCGCATCGAAGTCTCGCTGGTGGAGGCGCTGCTCGCACCCAGCGACGAAGTCGTGGCTGGCGCGCTCGCGTCCGGATTGCTGGTGGCCGAAGGCGGCAGTTATGCGTGGCGCCATGAACTGGCGCGCATCTCGATGGAGCAGGCGCTGCCCGCGCCGGTGGCGACCGCGTTGCACGCACGCCTGCTGCATCATCTGGAGACGCTGGGGGATGGCGTCGCCGTCGCGCGCCTGGTGCATCACGCCGCCGGCGCAGGCGACTGCGCGGCGGTGATGAAGTACGCACCCAAGGCCGCGGACGACGCCGCCGCGCATGGCGCGCACTGCGATGCCGCCTGGCTCTACGGCAAGGCGCTGCCGCATGCAGGCGGGCTGGCCGACGAGGAGCGGGCCGACCTGCTCGAGCGGCACGCCTATCAGTGTTATCTCACCAGCCAGATCGACTGCGCCATCGACTCCAACGAGGCCGCGCTGGCGATCTGGCAGAAGCTGGGCGACGACCGCCAGGAAGGCCATTTGCTGCGCTGGCTATCGCGCATGTATTGGTTTGCCGGGCGCAATGCCGAAGCGGAGGTCTACGGCAATCGCGCCGCGCAGTTGCTGGAGTCCATCCATGCCGACGAAGAGCTGGCATGGGCGTTCAGCAATCGATCGCAGATGCGCATGCTGTCGCATCGCACCGCCGAAGCGGTGGCCTGGGGCAAGCGCGCGATCGAGATGGCCGAGCAGCAAGGCAACACGGAAGTGCTGGCGCATGCCTTGAACAATGTCGGCACCGCGCGCGCCGTGCACGGTCATCCCGATGGCCGGGAGATGCTCAAGCGCAGTCTGGCCATCGCCACCGAACACGGCTATGGCGAACACGTGGCGCGCGCCTACGCCAACCTCACCAGCAGCTCGGTCACCACGCGCAATTATCCCGATGCCCAGTGGTATATCAGTCAGGCCGCCGTGTATTTCTCCGACCGCGATCTCGATTCATGGTCGCAATACGTGGTGGCCTTGCAGACCCGCGTCGATTTTGAATTGGGCCGCTGGGATGCCGCCGGCCAGCTCGCCAGTCAATTGCTGACGCGCAGCGACGTGACGCCGGTGACGCGCATCCCCGCACTCACCGTGCTGGCACGGATCCGCTTGCGCCGGGGCGATCCCGGTGCTGCCGCCGCGCTGGAAGAAGTCACCGAACTGGCGTGGGCCACCGGCGAACTGCAGCGTCTCGCGCCGGTAGCCTCAGCGCGTGCTGAAGCCGCGTGGCTGGCGGGCGACGAGACCGGCGACGACCCCTTCGTGCGCGAGACCATCCGACTGGCCGAAGAGTTGGGCGATCCGCGCGCGCTGGGCGAACTGCTGTTCTGGCGTCGATGGATGGGGCTGGGCGGCTCGAGCCCGGGCGAGATCGAAGCCAACTATGCGTGGCAGCGCGATGGCCAGTGGCAGCAAGCGGCCATGGCCTGGCAGGGCATGGGCTGCCCTTACGAGCGCGCGCTGGCTTTGCTCGAGGGCGACGAGCATGGCATCGCCGAAGGCCTGGCCACACTCGAGTCACTCAAAGCCACGGCCAGCCTTCGGCGTTGCCGCGACTGGCTGTGCCGCGCCGGCATGCGCGGCGTCACGCGCGGCCCGCGTGCCAGCACCTCGGCGAACCCTGCCGGACTCACCCTGCGCGAACTGCAGATCCTCGACCTGCTCACCCAGGGCCTGTCCAACACCGAAATCGCCGGACGCATCGCACGCTCGGAGAAAACCGTCGAACACCATGTGTCCGCCGTGCTGCGCAAGCTCGACGCGCGTTCGCGGGGCGAGGCGGTGGCGCAGGCGGGCCGGCTGGGGCTGGGCGAGACGCACTGAGCGACGCGATCAGCCCTTCAGCTCGGCGGGAACTCACTGCACCGGCGTGAGTATTGGCTTGTTCTGGTCCTTCAGCAGAAACACCACGAACTTCGCCGGCTGCGTCGTGCTGGCGTTGCGGCCCACCGTGTGTTTGTCCTCCGGCCCTTCGTAAAAGGTCTGGCCCGGCCCCAGCGTCACTTCCTTGCCGCCATTCAGGCTCATCACGATGGAGCCTTCAAGCACATAGACGAAGGCATGCGCAAAGTGGCGATGGACGGGATCCACCGAACCCGGCGGATAGGTGACAAGGATCATCTTGCCTTCCTTGCCCGGGTAGTCCTTGAGCGCCTTGGTCATCAGGTCCGAGACCTGCGCCTGCGGTGCGGCGGGAGAGCTCTGGGCGAAGGCTTGTTGGGTAATGACGGCGGGGCAAGCGAGCAGGCACAGCAGGCCTAAGGTGTTGAACATGCGCATGGAGGTTTCCTCTTGAATGGCGCAAGTGGCCGGCGTAGGGCCACTCCGGAGCCCAGCCTAAGTACGATGCAGCGCTGCCACTAGATACCTTGGCAGGCTCGCCGTGTTGCCTTGTGCGCATCAGTCTTCCGATGCTGTCACAGGCGACGTCGCTGAAACGTCTATCGAGAGAGGCTGGCTGTGTCGCACGCCTTGTGCCGGGGACGAAGACGGCAGCTTCGCGCCTACCCGAGTATGGCTATCGACCTGCGGCTTGATGACCGTACCGATCCATGCGCCGCTTCAACATGGTGAATCCGCGAGCGGTTTATCGACACCCGACAGCCACGCCTGAGCTCAACCCAAGAGGCGCCATTGGCGTCAACGCAAACTGGAGGATTCCCATGAAAATCGTCGTACTCGGTGGTACCGGACTGATCGGCAGCAAGGTCGTCGAGCGCTTGCGCAAACACGGTCACGAGGCGGTACCCGCGGCGCCGTCCACGGGTGTCAATGCGCTTACCGGCGAAGGCCTGGATGCGGCCATGGCGGGCACGGACGTGGTGGTGGATCTGTCCAACTCGCCCTCGTTCGAAGACAAGGCGGTGATGGATTTCTTCCAGACCTCCCAACGCAACCTTGCCGCCGCCGAGAAAAAGGCAGGCGTGAAGTATCACGTAGCCTTGTCGGTAGTGGGCACCGGGCGTCCCGCCTTTGCGGCCAGCGGCTATATCCGCGCCAAGGTGGCCCAGGAGGAAGGGATACGCGCTGCTGGTGTTCCCTACACCATCATCCACTCCACCCAGTTCTTCGAATTCCTCAACGGCATCGCCGGCGACGGCACCAAGGGACAGGAGCTGCATATTTCCAGCGGGCTGATGCAGCCGATTGCCTCCGATGACGTGGCCGATGCCGTCACCGACGTCGTGCTCGCCGCGCCGGCCAACGGCATCGTGGAAATTGGCGGCCCCGACAAGGCGCCGATGGCGGAGTGGGTGCAGCGCTTCCTCACGGCGATCGGCGATACGCGCAAGGTCATCGCCGATCCCAAGGCGCCCTACTTCGGTGCCGTGCTGGAGCCGGGCACCTTGCTGCCGGGCGACGGCGCACGGCTGGGCAAACAGGACTTCAAGACGTGGTTTGCGCGCTCGATCTACGCCAAGCAGGGAGCGGCAGGCTGAGTATCGGCTTGCTGCCGATGTCTTGCTCGAATGAGTGGTGCGCCTTCATGTTGTCATCGGCTGGACACGACAGCATGAAGGCGCCGTTGCACCTGGCGCGCAACGCAGTAGCAGCAAGGGCACCGCGAACGATGAACTGCTAAGGCATCCGTCCAGCCAGCCACTGGGCCAGGTTCTTCATGTATTGTCTGATCGATTGCTGCGCATCGGTCGAATGAGCAAGCCCACTGCCGGGTGGCTCGCTGACAAAGCTCGGCGAGCCTTTGGAGGGATCCCAGTTGTAGTCGGCAAAATGATGGAAGGTCGATTGCGCCATGGCGGGGCCACCGGACTGCGATGGCTCAAACGCCACAGCCAGATTGAACGATCGTCCGCTGACGGCGCTGCGCCCCGTCGCAATGACACGCGCCGTGTCGTCGTGCTCAGGCTTGCCCACCGCGCCTTCGTGAGGATGCGAAGGCAAGTAGCGGATCGCGCCCGTCGGCGATGCCGGATCGGCCAGCACGGGATGGATGGGTTCACTCGGTTCGATGGTCTGGAAGTCGCCGTTCGAGCCGGAGTGATAATTGGGCCAGGAAATATTGGTGGTGACGGTGTCGTCGATCTGATGCCGCGACGCATCGGGATCCTGATTCTTGGAATGGAAGAAGTGCGCCGCACCGACGCCGCCCAGGGTGCATACCGAGCTGCCCAGGTCCATATGATCGCGTGCCACCAGCATGCCGCCTCCACGCTGGCGGAAGCGTCCGATCGCCGCACAGTCCTCGGTGGTCAGCCCGTCGCCGGTGTCGACCGCGAACAGCCACAACTCATCGATGTCCGAAGTGTCCAGTTGCGACAGCACGCTATCGGGCTTGCCGAGCGCATCCCGATCGCGCGCACTGACCTCGAACAGCGGCGATCCGTCGTCGCTGCGCAGACCGGCCAGATACGCGTGCAACAGGCCGAAGCGACCGATATGCCAATCGTCGGCGGCGTAAGGGATCGTCGTCTGCAGCAGAATTCGTTTGATTTGTGACATGGCTTATCCCGAACGTTTTCGTATGCGCCACCGGCGCGTGCATCATGCCTCACGCGGCCGATGCATCGCAGGTAGCTGGAGGGGCTTACCGTGTTTCCCTGCCGGAACCAGTGCATGGGGACTGCTGCTGATCCAGCGCAGAGATCCGTCTTGGCCGTCGATGGCCAGCGACACCCGTCACATGATATCGACGCCCTCATCAATGCTTCGTGTTTGCCACGGGCATGCGTTGAGCTATGACTGAAGTCCGATGCTGGGAGCCAGCGAAATACGGCATACTGGCCTCCGATCCCCGTGGCCGGCATGACGTTGCGCGATATGCCGCCCCTTGCGCCGCGCAGTGACTCGGGTTTACCACGTCAAAAGGGCCAGCTCGGCACTCATTGCTGTGAACGACGCCAACGCCACTTTCTATCGTCTTCGTCCCCGCTTGCAGGCGATTGCATACAGCATGCTCGGCTCCGTAGCCGACGCCGAAGATGTCGTCCAGGATGTGTGGCTGCGCTGGCACGGCACCGATCAGGCGGCCGTCAACAACGTTGAAGCATGGCTGGTGACTGCCACCACGCGCGTGGCGATCGACAGGTTGCGCTCCTTGAAGGCCCGGCGTGAGCACTATGTCGGCCTTTGGCTGCCCGAGCCGATCCTGAGCGATGGCCCGGCCACCCCCGAACAGATCCACGAACGTCACGGCGAGGTTTCCGTGGCGCTGCTGTCGATGCTCGAGCGCCTCTCGCCAGAAGCGCGCGCAGCGTTTCTGTTGCACGAGATCTTCGACGTGGGCTACGCCGACATCGCCGAAACGATCGACAAGAACGAAGCGGCCGCGCGCCAGATCGTGCATCGGGCCAAGACCCAGCTGCGCGAGGGAGAGCCCAAGTACGCCGTATCGCCCGAGGCACACGGTCGCATCGTGGAACGATTCGCGCAGGCACTCTCACTGGGACAGTTCAAGCTGCTGAAGGCGATGCTGGCCGACCAGGCCGAACTGATCGGCGACGGTGGCGGCAGGGAAACCAGTTTCCCCAGGCCGCTGCTTGGCGGTCAGCGCATCGCGCAGCTCTTCTATGCATCCAATCTGCGCTACAAGAGCGCACTTCGCATCGACCTGGCCTCGATCAATGGCGAGCTCAGCGTGCTGCGCTACATCCATGACGCACTGGAGTCGGTACAAACCGTGGAAACCGACGGCGACCGCATTGTCCGCGTACTCGTTCAGCGCAATCCGGACAAGCTGGCGCGCATCGCGTCCGAACTTGGCGTCCCGCTGTTTTCCTCAGCACGAGCCTGACCGGCGGCATGATCGTCGACGACCTACCGCCGGCCTGGCCCACGGCAACGATCAGAGCTTGAGGAAAGCCAGCAGATCCGCGTTGACCTGATCCTGATGGGTGGTGGTCATGCCATGCGGTGCGCCCGGATAGTAGATGCCGCGCGCGCCCTCGATCATGTGCACCGATTTCAGCGCCGAGGCCGCGATGGGCACGATCTGGTCGTCCTCACCGTGCATGATCAGCGTGGGCACGTCGATCCTGGCCAGATCCTCGGTGAAGTCGGTTTCGGAAAAGGCCTTGATGCACTCGTAGGCATTCTTCAACCCCGACTGCATGCTCCACTGCCAGAACTGCAGCAGCACACCGTGCGAGACCTGCGCGCCGGGGCGGTTGGCGCCGTAGAACGGCAGCGCGAAATCCTTGAAGAACTGCGAACGGTCGCGCTGCAGGGCGCTGCGCAGGCCATCGAATACATTCAAGGGCAGGCCTTCCGGATTCGTCGGGCTCTGCAGCATGACCGGTGGAACTGCGCCGATCAAAACAGCCTTGGCTACACGCCCTGTGCCGTGTCGGCCGATATAGCGCGCCACTTCGCCGCCGCCGGTGGAGTGACCGACCATGGTCACGTCGCGCAGATCGAGAGCTTCGAACAGTTCCGCGAGATCGTCCGCATAGCCATTCATGTCGTTGCCCTGCGACGACTGGCTGGAACGCCCGTGGCCCCGGCGATCATGTGCGATCACGCGATAGCCGTTCTGCGCCAGGAAGAGCATCTGCCCATCCCATGCATCGGCATTCAATGGCCATCCGTGCGAGAAGGTGACGACGGGGCCGCTGCCCCAATCCTTGTAATAGATCTGCGTACCGTCTTTCGTGGTGATGGTGCTCATCGCGCGTATTCCCGTGCTTCGTCAGCCTGCAGATTAGGCAACGGGATCAAGCATCGGTAGATACGCCAAGAGCGCTGCGGTGTTGCTTGCCTGGCATCAATCGCGACGTATTGGTCGCGACGCGTGCCGTCTTTCACTACCAGTCGGCGCCGCAGTATTCGGACTGATGGATCCAGGCAGGGAAACTCGTGGTGCACAGGTGGGCGCCGTCGTGTGGAAGCAGCGAGTCCTCTTTCAGCGTTGCACCGAAGTACGGCGCAAGCGGATCGGTGACCACGTCATACGGCGCTTCGATCTCGGTGAGAAAGCGCTGGATGATTTCGGAAAGCCGCACGCGATCGGGACCCGCCATTTCGATCATGCGGTTGCGCGCAGGCTGTACGGCAAGTTCGGCCATCGCGACGGCGACGTCGGCTGAGGCAACCGGCTGGATATAAGCGGGCGACAAACTGAGCTCCTGCTCATACACGCTCAGCTCGACGATGCGCAGAAGAAACTCGTAGAACTGCGTCGCGTGCAAGATGGTGTAGGGGATGCCAGAGCGCTGGATCATCGCCTCCTGAATCGCCTTGCCCACGAAATACGGACTATCGACGAGGCGATCGGTGCCCACTACCGACAGCGACACATGGTGCTTCACGCCCGCCGCGGCTTCCGCACGCAGCAGATTGACTCCCGCGGTCTGGAAAAACGCCAGCGGAGCATCGCCCTCGAGCTTCGGCGAATTGCTGACATCGACCACCACGTCGGCGCCGACCAGCACCTCGTCAACGCCCACCCCGGTGACGATATCCACGCCGGTCGAGCGCGAAGCCGCCGTGACGTCGTGTCCGCCAGCCCGGAGCCGTCGAACGACGTTTCGTCCCACCAGGCCATTGCCGCCGATCACAACGATTTTCATGAGGAACCTCGACTGTCGTCCGTCTAAACGTGGTCGGGTGCGGTATGCGCAGGAACGGCAGGCGATACCGCGGCCGCTTGTTCGCCGATGCTAGGTGACGCGAGTCGGCGTCAGTAGGTGCATGGGGGTACACATCTAATGGCCGGTCACGCACCAATGTTATGTCCCTTGGGTGGCGTGCGCCGTGAAGCGAAGGGCCCCGCCCCGCCGCTCCTGTCACAACAGCGCCGCCCCATACGACTAGACCGTACGGGGAGAGCCGATGGCGGCTCTCTGCGAGCCACCGTCCGCTCATCAGCTTGAAAACCAGCAGGTATCGCGCCTATGACACTCAACCATGATGGCAAGCCGCAGGGCGATGTCACCGATACGCTGGCGTGCAGCTTCACGGCGAGTTATGCCGGTGTCGTTGCCTTTATTGCCGTGGCAGCCGAAGGGAGCTTCGCGCGTGCGGCCGATCGCCTGGGCATCGGGCGCTCGGCGGTCAGCCGCAGTGTCCGCAAGCTCGAGGCCCAGCTCAACGCGAGGCTGTTTCTTCGCACCACGCGCAGCACCTCGCTGACCCGCGAGGGCGAGCTGTTTTACGAAAACTGCCACCCGGGCGTGCAGCGCATCGTGCAGGCGCTTGAGGATATGCGCGAACTGCGTTCAGGGCCTCCGCGCGGACATCTGCGCATCAGCGCCTCGATGGGCTTTGGACGCCAGATCGTGGCGCCCTTGCTGGCGGATTTTCGCGCCCGCTATCCCGAGATAACGCTGGATCTGCTGCTCGACGACCGTCCGACCGACTTCACCACCGACCGCGTCGACGTCGCCATCCGCGATGGCCAACTCGAGGACAGCCAGATCGTCGCCAAGCGGCTGGTTCCCATGCAGATGCTGGTCTGCGCCTCGCCTGCCTATCTGCGGCGACATGGTGCGCCGCAGGGTGTGGACGATCTGGCCAACCACACCTGCATCAACTTCCGCACCGCGTCAGGGCGTATCGCCGATTGGGAGTTCAACGTGGACGGTCAGCGGCGCAAGCTGGCGCCGCCATCGATCTGTACGTTCAACGACGTCGGGCTGGTGCTGCAGAGCGTGCTCGACGGCGTCGGCATGGCGCAACTCGCCGGCTATCAAGTCGCCGACCATTTGCGCGAGGGGCGGCTGGTCCCCTGCCTTGAGTCCTACGCCCCCGATGATCGCGGCCATTACCTGTGCTACCTGAGCAGGCAGCATCTGCCGGCGCGGATCCGCGTATTCATCGATTATGTCACCGAGGCGATCCGCGCACTCGACCTTCAATACGTGGCAGGCATTTCGCCACCGGCGACAGCCGCGAACGAGCCGATTCACGCCCTCGCCGATGTCGTCACCCTGCCGGTTTACCAGGGTGCCCGCAGAACCTCGCCGTAGTGTGACAAAGCTCGCCAGCCCTGTTGGCGCCACGTGCAAATCCAGAAAAACAGACGCGCGCCCTCAGTGAAGAGCGATCACCGTTTCCGGGGACCTTGCGCCCCTGTTTGGGTCATCCTGATTTGATCCAAGGCCTCTTGCGCGTCCTCGTCCCCGAGCTCAAGAGAGCGCTGAAACCAATATTTGGCCCATCTCAGATCGCGATGCTTTCGATAAACGACGCCAAGGTTATAGGCCGCTTGAGGGCTGCCCTGGCTGGCAGCCCGCTTGAGCCACCGGCGCGATGCTTCCAGGTCGGCTTTGATGCCAGTGCCGAATGCCAAAGCAACGCCGAGATTCACCTGAGCCTCGATGTTGCCCATCGACGCCGCCCGTTTCAAAAGCGATATCGACTGCCTGAGTTCGCCCAGGTCATCCAGATAACACGCCGACTCCAGAAACGACCGGGCCATCTGCTCGGCGCGCGCGGCCTCCCATTTTTTCTTCGCGTTGGCGTCTTTCGTTGCCACGGTACTGCCCCTTGTCAGGTGCCAACAGGCAAAAAATAGATAGTAACCAGGATGGCCACCAGCTCGTTCCTCGGGTGACACCCCATTCGCCATCGTTGGTGCAGGCACATGCAAACCGCGGCGGCCTGACCATCAACCCGCTGCACGGAGCGCTCCCCCAACAGCGACGATTTTCAAACGATCGTCACACTGGCCGATTTGCCCCCCTTCGACGGCCGTTCTCCCCTCCCTGCCGGGCGGCGGTTTCCGGGACAGTGGCTTGTCACGCAGCCAGCGCTCCTGGGGAGGAAAGCGACCATGCGCAAGATCTACCTGATTCTCGCCCTACCGTTGGCCCTGGCGGCCTGCAACCATGATGAACCCACCGCGCAGAGCAGCGGCGACGTCTCGTTCGAGGCCAAGTTGCAGCAGCAGTTGCTGGATGCCAAGCCTGGCAGCGTCATCGATATCCCGGCCGGTCACTACCACCTGCAGCGTGGCCTGAGCCTGCGCACCGACGGCGTCACCATCAAGGGCGCCGGCATGGACAAGACCGTGCTGTCGTTCAAGGGCCAGGTGGTTGGGCCCGAGGGCCTGCTGGTCAACGCCAACGACTTCACCATCGAGAATCTCGCCCTGGAAGACACCAAGGGTGACGCGCTCAAGATCAACCAGGGCAAGAACATCACCATCCGCGGCGTGCGCGTGGAATGGACTGGCGGTCCCAAGACCACCAACGGCGCCTACGGCCTGTATCCGGTGAAGACGCAGAACGTGCTGGTGGAAGACTCGGTGGTGATCGGCGCCTCCGACGCCGGCATCTACGTGGGCCAGTCCAACAACATCGTGGTTCGCCGCAATCGCGCCGAATTCAACGTGGCCGGCATCGAGATCGAAAACTCGGTGAACGCCGACGTGTATGAGAACACCGCCACCAACAACACCGGCGGCATCCTGGTGTTCAACATGCCCAACCTGTCGCAGGCCGGCCACAGCACGCGCATCTTCAAGAACAAGACGATAGGCAACAACACCGACAACTTCGCCGCCAAGGGCGCCGCGGTGGCCAGCGTGCCGCGCGGCTCGGGCGTGGTGGTGAACTCCAACGACAAGGTGGAGATTTTCGACAACGACATTGCCGACAACAAGACGGCGAACGTCATCATCTCCAGCTATTTCTCCACCAATTACTACAACACCAAGGGTGTGGCGGCCGATTACAACCCCTACCCGAAGGGCATCTTCATCTACGACAACCGCTTCAAGGGCGGCGGCGATTCGCCGGATGGACTGAAGCTCAAGACCTTGAAGACCGCGGTGTTCGGCCTCAGCGGCAAGTTCCCGGACATCCTGTGGGACGGCTATGTGGATCAGACGAAACTGGTGAACGGCTTGCCGCCCGACAGCGACCGCTTCTGCATCCAGAACGGCGACGTGGGCGTGATCAACGCCGATGGTCCGCACGATTACAAGAATCCCAGCACCGACACCAAGCCCTACCAGTGCACGCTGCCCAAGCTGCCGCCGGTCGTACTTGACCCGGAACCGAAAGCCTGAGGTTGCAGCAGATGATGAAGTGGTTCGTGCATGTCGGCCTGTTGCTGGCATTGGTGCTGTTGACTGCCTGCCACCGGGGTATGGACCCGGTGGCGTTCCAGGCGGATGGTCGCCCGCCCAAGTTGAGCGACTGGCATGTGGTGGAAGCGCGCGATGGCGCACTGGTGCTCAACCAGGGCGTCGTGCCGTACGACCTCAATACGCCGCTGTTCACCGATTACGCGCACAAGCTGCGCACGATCTGGATGCCCAAGGGGGTCTCGGCCAAGTACGACCCGACCGATACCTTCGATTTCCCGGTCGGCACCATCATCAGCAAGACCTTCTACTATCCGCGCGCCGCGGACGGGAAGCTCGGCGACGTCGCGCGCACGTACGACAGCTCGCACGATTTCTCCGGCGAAGGCCTGGACCTGGCCCGCGTCCATCTGATCGAGACGCGCATCCTGGTGCGTCGCGAATCAGGTTGGGCGGCCATTCCCTATGTTTGGAAAGACGACCAGAGCGACGCGCTGCTCGCGCGCACCGGCGCCGTGATTCCGTTGACCCTGGTGGCCGACAGCGATGCGCGCGAAGACTTCAACTACGTGGTGCCCGACGAAAGCCAGTGCGCCAGCTGCCACGCGCAGGACTGGGTGACGCGCAAGATCCATCCGATCGGCCCGAAGGCACGTCACCTCAATCGCGACTATCACTACGCGGCCAGCGACGAGAACCAGTTGGCGCACCTCGCCAGGGTCGGCTACCTCAGCGGCGCGCCGGCAGCGACAGAAACGCCGCGCAACGCGAACTGGATGGACGAGCGCGCATCGCTCGACGCACGGGCACGCGCTTATCTGGATATCAACTGCGGGCACTGCCACAACCCCAAAGGCGCGGCCAACACCACCGCCCTTACGCTGGATGTGAGCGCGCCCGAAGACCGCCATCTCGGCATCTGCAAGCCGCCGGTCGCGGCGGGACGTGGCACGGGCGATCATCTGTTCGACGTCGTGCCCGGCTCGCCCGATGAATCCATCCTGCCCTACCGGATGGATTCGGCCGACCCGGGCGTGATGATGCCGGAACTGGGCCGTAGCACAGTGCACCGCGAAGGCGTGGCATTGATCAAGGCATGGATTGCGGCGCAGTCGGGGGGCTGCGTCGCGATTCATTAAAACCAAGCAGTGCCGCGGCCTCCGGGCCGCGGTTTTTTCATATCGAGGGGAGAAACTGCTGATGAACATGCGTCCGCGTCCGTTGTCCGTGTGCCTGCATCGCCTGCTGCTGGGGAGCAGCCTGGTGCTAGGTGTATTGCCCACCGAAAGCTGGGCGAGCGACGACGTATCGCCCGCGCCGCAGGACAGCAGCAGCGCCCAACCCGCTGCCGGCACCAAGGCCGATCCGGAGAAAGCCAAGCTATTGGGTAACGTCACCGTGACCGCGCAGAGCCGCACGCAAGAAGTGCAATCGGTACCGATTTCGATGGAGATCGTCACCGCCAAGCAGATCGACACGCTGGCAGCAACCGATCTGAGCAAGATGGATATCTTCGTACCGGGCCTGGTGATCAGCGCCAGCCAGCCGACGCAGCCGACGTATGAGTTGCGCGGCATCTCCACCAGCAACTTCGGCATCGGCACGGAACCGTCGGTGGGCGTCTACGTCGACGGCGTCTACGCTGCCCGCTCGGGCGGCGCGCTGCTCGCGTTCAACGATATTGCGCGCGTCGAAGTGCTGAAGGGCCCGCAGGGCACGCTGTTCGGCCGCAATGCGGCGGCTGGCGCCATCTCCATCGTCACCAACGAACCCACCGACAAATTCGAGGGCGATGCGCGCGTGCGCGTCGGCAACGATGGCCGCAAATACGCCGATGCGCTGGTGAACATCCCGATCAACCAGGATATGGCGCTGCGCCTGAGCGTGCTCGACAACCAGAGCGACGGCTGGATCCGGGACGCGGCCACCGGCAAGCAGTACGGCGGCGACAACGATTGGGGCACGCGCGCGGTGTTCCGCTGGAACGTCACCGACAATACGCGCGTGCTGCTGTCGTGGGATCACGAGAAACTCAACCAGACACCCGAGCCTGCGATCGGCCTGATTCCGCTGTCCAACGACACCAATGAACGCGCGCCGTTCCCGGCCGATCCGGCCAACTATCTCAACCCCTTGCATGCGCCGCTCTACAACGACGCCATCGGTGGGCGCGAATCGCGGCGCTTCGACGGCGCCACCTTGCGGATCGATCATTCGTTCGGCTGGGGCGACTTCGTTTCCACCACCGCCTGGCGCGGTTTCGACACGTTCAACCTGGGCGACTACGACGGCACCAACCATGTCGTGACCTATCTGGACACGGCGAACATCGAGCACAACAACAGCTGGTATCAGGAGTTCAAGCTGTCGGGCAACAACGACCTGATGGATTGGGTGGGTGGCGTCAGCTACTACCAGGAGCAGGCGCGCCAGACCAGCGAGACCAACGTCAACACCAACAGCATCGACACGCTGGCCAACAATGTACTGGGCGTGGGCACGCCGCTCACCGATATCAGCAATATGCTTGCATCGTTCGGGCTGCCGTTCTCGCTGCTGGGCGACCCGTGGCACGAGGCGATCAGCAACGACGGCAACTTCAAGGCCTACGCCGCCTTTGGCGACGTGATCTGGCACGTGAGCGACAAGTTCGACGTGACCACGGGTCTGCGCTACACGCGCGATGAAAAGGAGTTCAGCTGGTACAACATGCCGCGCAGTGCACCCGCCTTCGACGCCACCATCGCCGGCCTGTATGGCCTGGGCATCCTCCCGCCCGGCACCCTGGACGCGTTCCAGCAGAACGTGATCTTCACCAGCGCCGTGGGCACGCCGGTCTACGCCAGCAACACCTGGAACAACTGGAGCCCCCGCGTGGTGGCCAGTTACAAGTTCACGCCGGACGTGATGGGCTATGTCTCCGTCACCCGCGGCTACAAGGCTGGCGGCTACAACAGCGTGCAGCCCGGCTCGACTTTCCAGCCGGAAAAAGTGACCAACTACGAGGGCGGCATCAAGAGCCTGTTCCCGGATCAGAACCTGCTGCTCAACGGCTCGGTCTACTACTACCGCTACGACAATATGCAGTCGCTGGCGCTCGATCCGAACAGCCCCGCGACCGGCCTGCCGATCTATGTGGTCAACAGCAGCAACCAGGAAGCGAAGGGCCTGGAACTGGAAGCGCAATGGCAGCCTATCGAAGGTTTCCGCATCAATTTCGCGGGCGCTTATATCGATTCGAAGTATCGCAGCGCCACCGCGCCCGACGGCGTGGATCTCAGCGGCCAGCCCACCGGCGCGCCGTACTTCTCCGGCGCGCTGTCACTGGCCTACACTTGGCGCAACGTGGCCAACGGCGACCTGGAGTTCGATCTGTCGCAGGGTTATCGTGGAGCAACGCGCTGCAATGACGACTCGCAGTATCAGGGCTCCTGCAACATCAGCCCGAACTTCAAGATCGGCAGCAGCGAGCAGCGCACGGATGCACGCATCGACTGGCACTCTCCGGGCGACCGTTGGGGCGTGGCGCTGTACGGCAACAATGTGTTCAACAAGCGATACGTGACCGGCGTGAACAATATCAGCACCTCCGTGTTCGGCACGCCGTTCGCCTCCATCACGCCGCCCCGCATGTGGGGCTTGGAATTGCGCGCGAAGTTCTGACCGTGAGCCGATGACCATGAAAGAACCCAGCTCGTCACTGCATTCCATCCTCCTGCGCATGCGTGAAGCGCAGTCGCGCGATCCGTTGCCGCCCTGGGACGTTCGCGCCACGCGATTGCGCACCCTGGAGAAGATGCTCGACGAGCAGCGCGGCGCGTTTGCCGAAGCGATCGATGCCGATTTCGGCCATCGCCCGGCGGAAGAGACCGAGTTGCTGGAGCTGTATCCCAGCCTCTCCAATCTGAAGCACTCGCTACGCCGTGGCCGCCGCTGGATGCGGCCACGCGGCAAGCTGGCCAATCTGGTGTTCCTGCCCGCGCGCACCACGCTGCTGCCGCAGCCGCGTGGCGTGGTCGGCATCATCGTGCCGTGGAACTATCCGCTGTTCCTGGCCGTGGGCCCGCTGATCGATGCACTCACCGCGGGCAACCGCGTGATGCTGAAGATGAGCGAATTCACTCCGCGCTTCTCGCAGTTGTTTGCCGATCAGGTGGCGCGCTATTTCTCCGCGGACGAAGTGTCCGTGGTCACCGGCGACGCCGAAGTGGCGCAGGCATTCTCGGCACTACCGTTCGACCATCTGCTGTTCACGGGCTCCACTGCCGTGGGCCATCACGTGATGCGCGCGGCGGCAGCCAACCTCACGCCGGTGACGCTGGAACTGGGCGGCAAATCGCCTGCCATCGTCGGTCCCGGTGCGCGGCTGGATCATGCCGTCGAACGCATCGTGTTCGGCAAGCTGGTCAATGCGGGGCAGACCTGTATTGCGCCGGACTATGTGCTGGTGCCGCGTGCGCAGATGGCTGCGTTCGTGAGCGCCGCGCGCGACATGGTCGGCAAGCTGTATCCCAATCTGCGCCTGCAGCAGCAGTACTCCTCGATCGTCTCCGATCGCCAGTACGAACGCCTGGGCAGGTTGCGCGACGAGGCCGTGGCCGCGGGCGCGACACTGGAGCCGATGAGCGACGCGCATGACATCCCTGCCAAGCGCCTGCTGGCGCCGGTGATGCTGACCAACGTCAACGACGGCATGGCAGTGATGCAGGACGAGATCTTCGGTCCCTTGCTTCCGGTCATGCCATACGACTCGCTGGACGAAGCGATCGGCTATGTCGCCAGCCATGCGCAACCGCTCGCGTTGTATCTGTTCGAGCAGAACAGCGCGACCATCGACGAGGTGCTGACGCGCACGCAGGCCGGCGGCGTCACCGTGAACGACACGCTGTACCACATCGCGCAGCATGGCCTGCCGTTCGGCGGCGTGGGCCCGTCGGGCATCGGCGGCTATCACGGCGAGGCAGGCTTCCGCACGTTTTCGCATATGAAGCCGATTTTCCGGCAGGCGCGCTTCAACGGCACCGGCATGCTCAATCCGCCGTACGGGGCGCAGTTCAAGCGGATGTTGAAGTTGTTGATGCGGGTGGGCTGAAGCGCGCGAAACCTCAATGGGCGAAAACCCCTTTGTGGGAGCGCACCCTGTGCGCGACGGCCACACCGTACGTTGGCGCTTCGATGTGGCCAGTCGCGCACAGGGTGCGCTCCCACAAGGTGGCGTTTTGTTTTCACCCGTGACGCCATAAAAAAACTCCCCGCTTTCGCGGGGAGTTTTTTTGCAACCGTTGCTCGCGATGAACCGCGATTAGAACTTGTACTGCGCCGACAGGCTCAGCAGGTTGCCGTAGTCGTCCGACTCGCCGGTGATCACGTCGCCGGTGGCGCTGGTGGCGTTCACGCGCGCGCTGTTGACGAAGATGTGCGCGTACGAAGCGTTCAGCACGAAGTGGTCGTTGACCTTGTAGCCGACGCCGAACGAGGCCAGCTGGCGGGTGCCATCGGGCACGCGCGGATCGCGGGTGGCGGTGACGGTCGGCGTGGTGTCGAGTGCGAGACCCGCACGCACGGTGAACTTGTCGTTGACGTAGTACTCGCCGCCCACGGACACGTACCAGCTGTTGCGCCAGTTGAACGGCTCGGTGGTGGTCGGCTGCGCCGGGTTGGCGTAGTACACGTTCAAGTTCTTGAACACGTCCCACTTGGTCCAGGCCACGTCGGCGCCCAGGCCGAACTTCTCTTCCTGGTGCCAGTAGCTGGCGGTCGCCACGGCGGGCGTGGTGAACGGCGCGGTGCCTTCGGTATGCGTGAACGGCACGCCACCCGCACCGGCCAGCAGCGCGGCGACGGTCGGGTTGCTCAGCAATGCCTGCACGTTGGACGGTACGGTGAAGTTGGCCGTGCCTTCGATGGTGTGCGAAATCTTGGAGCGGTAGTCCAGCGCGAACTTGTCGTTCGAGGTGATCCGCCACAGCATGCCGACCTGCCAGCCATAGGCCCAGTCGTCACCCTTGATGCGGGCGACGCCGTCCGAACCCGGCGGCACGATGGCGCCGACCTGCTGGGCCAGTGTTGCGCCGGTGGCCGGCGGAATCGCACCCGCCTGCACGGCCTGATTCACCAGGCCCAGGCCCACGGCGTTGTAGTTGATGGCGGAGGTCAGCTCGGCCGAGGTCTTCTGCGCGATGCCGCTCACGCCCAGGGCGAAGTTGTCGGTCACGTCGTAGGACAGCGACAGCGTGCCGTCGAGCGATTCGAACTTGGACTTGAGCGCGTTGTAGCGGCCGATCCAATTGTGGTCGTACTCGGTCTGGAAGCCGAACGGCACGGTGAAGCCCGCGCCCACGTGCCACTTGTCACCCAGCTGGGTGGCAAAGAAGAAAGCCGGGACCGGCATGGTGGTGCCGGCGTCGCCGCCGTTGCCGCCGCTGATCGGGCGACCCAGCGCGTCGTGCGCGGAACCACTGAAGGTGGTGCCGAAATTGATGGCGGTGACGTCAGCCTGGAAATAGGTGCCCTTCAGGTCGCTCATGGCGGCCGGGTTGTTGGCCACCACCGACACGTCGCCACCGGCAGTGGCGGAACCGGCATAGGCGCGACCCATCGCGGCGGCGCTGTCTTCATGCAGCTGGAACGCACTGGCATGGGCGCGCTGCGGTGCAGCAAGCGTCCCAAGGATCGCCAGGCTCAGCGCAGCGAGCGTGAGCGGACGACCCGCACGTGAAAATTGACGGTATGACATCTGCATCAGCAATGCTCCTGCTTATCGTTGATCTGGCATCGGGGTGGTAGCAGGGGCTTGACGTCCACGCTTGATTTTCATACGCGCGTTTGACACCCCTGGCCGGCACTGTGCCGACACAACGCAAGCTTTACAAGTGCGCTTGCAGCAAAATTCCCCGTGAATTACCCGCTCATCCGCTCTGTTCGTCGTCGATAGGCGAAGATAGGGGGTGTAACGCGTCTGGCACAGGGGACTACGCGGAAAATCGCGGTGGCGTGACAAGCGGTGCTAATCTCTCAGACCGCGCCCGCGGGTGCGCCCCTCCCATGATTGCCGACGGGTGCCGCCATGCACTGTTTTGTCTACGCCAGCCAGCGCAAGCCCGATACCTATCTGTGGGTGGGCCGCCGCGACGATTTCGAGAGGCTGCCCGAGTCGCTCGCCCTCATGCTTGGCGACCTGCGCTTTGTGCTCGAGGTGGAACTGTCCGGCGAGCGCAAGCTGCCGTATGAAGACGCCGCTCAGGTGATCAAGCATCTGGACGCGCAGGGTTGGCATCTGCAATTGCCGCCGAACGAGACGCTGGCCACCGCCAACCATCTTGTCTACAACAGCGCGCCGCTCGATCCTCACGACGATCGCGATCACTAAAGCGCACGCCGCCGTATCCGTTAACACCGGATTACCTTCTGGCCTCGTCACGATTCCTATACTCCGCGCATATGGCCTACTCAAAAACGCGTCGCCCGCCTCCGTTTCTGCAAGCCCTCGCCTGGTTCGTTCCAGGTCTGGTCGCCGCAGCGATAGCCGCCTTCGGGGCCCATCCACTCGCGCTGATTCCGCTGCTGGTCGCCAATGCGCTGACCATGGCGGCGGTATGCCATGCGATCGGCTTCGACCCGGAACCGCGTTTTGGCCGCACCGTGCTGCGCCGTGGCGCGGCTTACCTAGTGATGTTCACCGGCTATGTGGTGCTGGTGTTCCTGCTGGTGGCGTGGCCGATGCTCAAGCTCAACCAGTCGCCCAGCCTCGGCGCGGCCTTGCTGCTGGCCGGTGCGCTGGTGGTGGCGCTGGCGGCGCTGTGGCGGTTGTGGCCGGCGTTTGGCCTGGTCTATGTGTGGGACGACGCTTATCCCGCCCAGAGTGACGGCTCGTGGATCTTCACCGCCACGGCACGCAGCCTGGCGTTTGGTCGCCACTTGTCACGCGAAGAGCGCTTCTTTACCCATTTCCTGCCTTCGGCGATTGCGCTGCTGGCGCTGGCCTTCATCGCCATCGCGCTCACCGGTCTGTATGGCGTGCTGCCTTCCGAGCTGCGCACCGCGGCGCTGGTGATCTACGGCGTGGTTCTGATGCCGCTGGGCTGCCTGATCGTCGCCAACCGTACGCTGCGAGCCATGCTGTGCGAACGCCGTCGCCCTCGTCAGCCCGCCGCTGGCGTGATCGATGCGCCGGCGCCGACACCGCCGCCCAAGCCTGCGCCGACGCTCACCGAGCAGGAACGCACCGCCGGTACGCCTGAGCAGGCTTATGCCTTGCTGATGGCCACGCGCGAGGGCGACATCGAGCGCGCCCTGGCCCTGGTGGAAGCCGGCGCCGATCCGAACACGGCGCCTGCGCCGGGCGATCGCGACCAGCGCCCGGTGCTGATGCTCGCCGCCCTGCTGCCGGATATGCGCCTGTTGCGCGCGCTGATCGCCAAGGGCGCCGACGTCAATCGCGCCAGCGGCGGCCTGACGCCGCTGCTCGCCGCCACCCGCGACAGCTGGCATGGCCGTGCCGAAGCGGTGATGACGCTGCTGGCCAACGGCGGCAGCGCACTGGCCACCGACGCGGAAGGCAACACGCCGCTGCATGGCGCGGTGCTCAGCGGCGAGGCGATCGTTGCCGCGATGCTGCTCGACGCCGGCGCCGTCATCAATGCGCTCAACAAGGCCGGCCTCAGCCCGCTGGCCGTGGCCTGCCGCGCCGCCAACTGGCCGGTGGCCAAGTTCCTGCTGGAGCACGGCGCCAAGCCCACGCCCGCCGATGGCGAACCCGCCCTGGTGACGGCCGCTGGCGTGCCCGACGACGACGTCGAAGGCGTGAAGCTGCTGCTCAAGCATCGCGCCGCCATCAACGCCGTGGATGCGCGCCACCGCAGCGCCCTGATGGCTGCCTCGGCCGAAGGCCACGAACAGATTGCCCGTACGCTGCGTGCCGCCGGCGCCGATGTGAACCTGACGGATCGCCACGGCAGCACCGCCTTGATGGAAGCGGCACGCGCCGGCGCCGTAGGCATCGTCAAGCTGCTTGCCGAAGCGCAGCCCGACGCCCGCCTGCGTGACAGTCATGGTCGCGATGCGCTCACCCTGGCCTGCCAGTCGCCGCAGGCGCACGCCGATGTGGTGCGCGCCCTGCTCGCCCTGGGCGCCGAAGCCAAGACCGCCGGCAGCAATGGCCGCAGCGCGCTCGATTACGCCGCTGCCGCGGGCCGCTGGGATCTGGTCGCCCTGCTCGATCCGGAAACGCCGCTGCCCGCCAGCCTGAGCATGGATGCGTTGCCCGAAGGCGCGGACACGCCGGCGCACCTGCTGGACGCGCTGCGTTTCGGCCACTGGGCGGTGGTGTCCACCTTTACCCAGCGCGTGCGCGAGTGGCCGCAGTCGCAGCTCGCCCAGCTCTATCTGGATCTGGCCGGCGCCGGCCAGAGCGCCGCGCGCCGTTGGCTGCTCGATCATGCGCTCGATCCCGAAGCACGCTTGCAGCCCCAGTTGGTCGACGACGCTGAAACCGTGGAAAACATCGAATCGTCGCTGCCGCCGCTCGGACGCCGCCTGTTCGACGCCTTGCTGCCGCAACTGCCCGCCGCCACCGAGGCCATCGACGATCTGCTGAGTGCCGGCGCTACGCCCGCTGGCGCCGGCTTGCTCGCGCAGGCTTTGCTGCGCCTGGAAGACAGCGCGCAGGGCGCGGCCTTGCCGCTGGCCATGCTCGAGCGCGGCGCCGATCCCTTCGGTGCCGATGCACGCGAACGCACGCCGGTGCATCTTGCCGCCACGTACGGCCACGCGGCCTTGCTACAAGCCTTGCTGGCACGCGGCTGCGATCCGAATACACGCGATATCAGCGGCCGCACGCCGTTGTTCGCCGCGCTGGAACATGGCGAGCGCGCGTTGCCGCTGGTGCGTTCGCTGGTGGCGCATGGCGCCGATCCGGAAGCCATCGATGCCAATGGCGAAACGCCGCTGGGCCTGGCGCTGGAGCACGAGGCGATCGAGCGCTGGATGAATTGGGGCGACTGGACGCGCCCGCTGCGTCCCCTGCGCGCGGACGATCTGCCTGCCGCCGCCAAGGCCGGCGCGGTCACGGCGGTCGAGCGCCTGCTCGAACTGGGCTTTGCCGTCGACACCCGCGATCACCAGGGCGCCACCGCGTTGCTGCATGCCTGCGGCGCCGGCCAGCGCGACGTCGCCGCCCTGCTGCTCGACAAGGGTGCCGACACCACGCTCGCCGCCACCAACGGCATGACGCCGCTTGCCGCTGCCGTCAGCGCGCGACGCGAAGCACTGGTGGCCTTGCTGCTGCAGAACGGCGTGGCCGTCGACCAGCGCCTGCCGGGCGAAGCGACCGCACTGATGATTGCCGCCGCGATGGGTTATCCCGATCTTGCCGAGCAACTGCTCGACGGCGGCGCCGAGGTGAATGCCGTGGACGAGCGCGGTCACTCGCCGCTGCATGCGGCGGCACAGTACGGCTTCGATCACAACGACAGCCTGCGCGCGCGCCGCCTGTTCGACGCACTGCTCAAGCGCGGCGCCGACGTGAGCCTGGCCGACAAGGAAGGCAAGACGCCCTTGCTGCTGTTGCTTGGCGCGCATCTGCGTCCGGGCAGCGATTGCGATCCCACGCACATCGGCGCGCTGGTGCCGGTGCTGCTCGATGCCGGCGCCACGCTCGAACACGCCGATCAGCGTGGCGTCACCGCACTGCACTCCTGCGCCATGCATGCGCTGCTCGCGCCGGCACGCGTGCTGCTGGCGCGTGGCGCCGATCGCCAGGCGGCGGATGCCTTCGGCCGCACGCCGGCCGATGTGGCGCGTGCGATCGGCTATGTCGACATCGCTCACGAACTGGCGGCGCGCAGCGGCTCGGCCATTCCCAGCGTGCGGCAGATGTTGAGGCAGCCGGCCCAGCCGGCCGACTGAAGCGCCTCTTCGACCAGACGACGAGCCATCGTCTCGGGGCGTGGCGGCAACTGCCGCCACGCGCTCACGACTTCATCCAGTCCGATGCGATCCACGCTGGGCACATCCGGCAATCCGCCAATGGCGTGCACCGCGCTGCCCGTTGCGCTGCGCGGCGTCCACATGGAGGGCCAGCGGTTGCCGAACAGGACGACCAGCGGACAACCCACCGCGGCTGYCAGATGCGCAGGCCCTGTATCCACCGACACCATGCTGTGCGCGATATGCAGCAACGCGCGCAAATGACCGAGCGGCAGTCCTTCGCGCGGGACAATCACCTGCGCATGCTCTGCCGCGTCGCCAATCGTGGCGAGATAAGCCGCCTCGGCCGCCGAACCACACAACAGCACACACGCATCGGGCATGGCTTCGACGATGGCGCGACACAAGGCAGCCCATCGTTCCACCGGCCACGACTTGTCGTCGTCCTCGCGCTTGCGTATGCCATTCCAGCGCATCGTGCGCTTGTTCGCGGGTTGCAGCAGTACCAACGGACGTCCGTGCAGATTGCGCCGCGCCAGCCACAACTGCGCTTCACCGAGTTCTATGGCGGTTGGCTCCAGTCGTGGCGCGCAAGGTAGGGCATGCGACGAACACAGGGCATCGTGAAAGGCCGCTGGCGTTTCATCCGCAAACCGCATCAGCCAGTCGATCCAATGATCGCCCTGGATAAACGGCGTGTCTTCGATGAACACGCAATGCTCGGGCGCAATGCCGGCCAGCGCCAGCATCGGCCTTATCTTCGTGCGCGTACGTACATCCGGCTCGCAGATGTAGAACGGCGCCGCGCGCAGTTCGCGCAACGCGAACGCCGTGCGCAATCGCTGCGGATTGAGCCAGAGCGAACCATACTGGCTGTCGACCTTCCGCACTTCGGCGACGTCTTCATGGCCCTCGTACAACACGCGCGAGCATTCGCCCAGCGAAACGAGCCGGCATGCACTGCCATAACGGCGATGCAGCTTGTGCAGCAGTGGCTGCAAAAGAATGGTGTCGCCCAGTCGTCCGAATCGAATGACGACGGGATGAAGTGGCGCACGCTGGCCCATGCAATTCAGGTCGACGTCGGGCAGGCCCGATCCCTCAGGCGGCCCGCCCCGCGACGGCACGACCTTCAGGCGCGCCTATCTTTCCCGATGCGCGGCGAAATGAGTTGCGGATTTGACGCAAGTTCGCATGCAGTCACGTGCAATAACGGCACGCAAGAAATCCCGTCAGCCCAACGTCAGCGTGTCACATCTTCGTCATTTGCCTTGGCATCGGTGGGCTTCTCCAAGGCACGCGTGACCTCGGGCGAAGCGTCGGCCTGGAACAGCTGTTCCAGATCGACCAGCGCTTCGCGCGTGGTCTGCACAATGCGCGCATCGTCGTCGTAGACGAGGTATTGGCGCTTGAGCAGTTCGGCATCCTGTCGACGAAAACGCTCGACGTGATCGGCCGCCATTTCCGGCGACATGCCGAGTGCTTCCAGTGTCTGGCGCGTCATCTTCAAGCTGGAATACAGCGTTTCGCGCACCGGCAAATCCACGCCCAGATCCATCAGTCGCCACGCATGCTGGCGATTGCGCGCACGCGCGATGATCTTCAGGCTCGGATACATGCGACGCACCACGCGTGCCGTGCGCAGGCTTGCCTCGGGATCGTCCACCGCGAGCACAAACACCGCCGCCTGGTCCGCCTGCGCGGCGCGCAGCAATTCCGGACGCGCCGGATCGCCGTAGAAGATGTCGGTCCAGTTGCCAAAGCGCTGGACCAGGTCGATCTGCTCCACCGAATGATCGAGCGCCACGAACGGAATGCCTTGCGCGCGCAACATGCGCGCCACGATCTGCCCCATGCGCCCGTAGCCGGCAATGATCACGCGCGGCTTGTCGGCCACGATGGTGTCGAACTCGCGCTCTTTCTTGGTCTTGGCCTGATACAGCATGCGACCGAGCACGGCCACCATCAGTGGCGTCAAGGCCATCGACAAGGTGATGGCCAGCACCTGCAGGCTGTGCTGCTCGGTGGTGATGAGGTTTTGCTCGCCGGCGAGCTTGAGCAGCACGAACGCGAATTCGCCGCCGCAGGCCAGCAACACCGCCAGGCGCAGCGCATCGCGACCATTCAGGCCGCCCACGATGCGACCCAGCGGCCACAGCAGAGCGCCCTTGATCAACAACAGGAACAGCACCAGCAGGAACACGCGCATCGGCTGCTCGATCAGCAGGGTCAGGTCCATCGACATGCCCACGCTGATGAAGAACAGGCCGAGCAGCAAGCCCTTGAACGGTTCGAGATGCGATTCCAGTTCGTGGCGGTATTCGGAATCGGCCAGCAGCACGCCGGCCAGGAACGCACCCAGCGTGGCGGACACGCCCACCAGCTCCATCAACCACGCTGTGCCCATCACGACCAACAAGGCGGTGGCGGTGGACACTTCGACATTGTCGACCTTCGCCACGAAGCGGAAGATCGGACGCAACAGATAGCGGCCACCGACCATTACCGCCACGATCGCAGCCACCGTGCGCAGCACCGCGTAGACATCAAAACCATGCTTGGTCGATGCGCTGGCCAGCAGCGGCACGGCCGCGATCAGTGGAATCGCCGCCAGATCCTGGAACAGCAGCACGGCGAACGCCTGTCGCCCGTAAGACGTACCGGCTTCCTTGCGCTCGGCGAGTATCTGCAAGCCGAACGCGGTGGACGACAATGCCAGGCTGCCGCCCACGATGGTGGCGGCATTCACCGTGAGTCCAAACAGGTAGTACGCCGCCGCACCGATCACCAGGCTGGTCGCCAGCACCTGCAGCAGGCCCGTGCCGAACACCTGCTTGCGCATCACCCACAGACGCTGGGGCGACAGCTCCAGGCCGATCACGAACAGCATCAGCACCACGCCGAACTCGGAGATGGTGGCCACGCCCGCGGTATCGGAGATCAGGCCCAGCTCCTGCGGACCGATGACGATGCCAGCCAGCAGATACCCGAGCACGGAACCCAGGCGGAAGCGCTTGGTCAGCGGCACCGCGATGACGGTCGCCAGCAGGAATACGAGCGCTGTCTGCAGAAAATGGCGGCTATCCACTCGTGCGCTCCATTCGGGGGAATCGCATTATTCCACGCTGACGCTGTGTAAGCCGACCCCTGAAGAGAAAGTCAGCGATCAACGCTACGACTTATGCAGCAAGCGAAAGGCCTTGCCATTGTTGCGTGATGATGGATGCAAGGCGCTCCACGGCGGGTGACGACTCGGCCTCGGCGCGGTGCAGGCACAAGCCCAATTCGCCCATCGACGGCAGCGTGGTCTCGTGTGGCAGCAGGGCGCGCACGCTGGCCGGGAGTCCGGCGGGCGTACGCAATGACACGCCCAACCCTGCCGCGACGGCGGCCCAGGTGCCCGCCAGGCTCGCGCTGGTGAAGGCGATGCGCCAGGGGATATTCGCGCGGTCCAGCGCCGTGGTGGCGGCGGTCCGCATGATGCAGGGCGCGTCCAGCATCACCAGCGGCAAGGGCTCGCCGTCCTTGCGTGGCCAGTTGGAGCCGGCACCTGCGCCGTCGATCCAGCGCAGCGGCAGGGTGCCGATGCGTTCGGTATGAGGCGTGGTCATGCCGGCCTCCCAGGCCAGCGCTAGGTCCAGACGCCCCGAGCCCACGCGCTCGAGCAGCTCAGCGTTGCGCGCGATGCGCACTTCCACCTTCACGCGTGGATGCGCCCGGGCGAAACGGCCCAGCACGTCAGTGAGCAGGCTCTCGCCGAAATCTTCCTGCAGGCCCAGCCGCACCGCACCTTCCAGCTCTGCACCGTGCAGCGCGGCGGCGGCTTCGTCATTGAGCTCGAGCAGGCGGCGCGCATAGGCAAGCATGGTTTCGCCGGACTCGGTGAGCGCCATGCCGCGGCCGGATTTGCGCAGCACCGGCGTGCCGGCCTGCTCTTCCAGTTTCTTCAGCTGCGCGCTGACGGCCGAGGTCGAGCGCCCCAGCCGGTCAGCAGCGCGGGCAAAACTGCCCAGCTCCACGCCCGTCACGAAGGTGCGCAGCACATCGAGATCAAAGGTGATCCGCCGCATGGCAATCATCCTGTTTTTATGGACTATTGATTCAATATTTTCCGCTTTTCAGGACGGTACTCTCCGCCCTAGGCTTCGCTTCGTCAAGCGCACGAGGAGTCGTTCATGGGCATTCGTTCCGGCCACGGGCAAAGCAGCTTCGGCGATGTGGCGGGCGAACTCGGGACGCTCACGGCACATCTGGCTTGCTATGCCGCCTGGCCTGCAGCCACGGCGGTACTGCGCGAATTGAAAGACGAGGAGGCTCACTCGTGATCGCGATGCAATACAGCTTCACCCTGCCCGCCGACTACGACATGGCGATCGTCCGGCAGCGCATCGCGGACAAGGGGCACCTGCTCGATCACTTCGAGGGGCTGATGCTGAAGGCGTATCTGCACGCGGAGCGCGGTCCGTCGTCGGATGAAAATCTCTACGCGCCGTTTTACGTGTGGCGCGACAGCGCGGCAATGCAACGCTTTCTCGGCAGCGAGGGCTTCGCCAATCTCACCAAGGCTTTCGGCTGGCCATCCATTCGCGTGTGGCCGGTGTGGGATGTGTATCTCTCGCCGGAGGCCGAGCATGCGCGCTTTGCTACACGCGACATCCAGCCGATCGCGCCTTATGCCGCGCTCGAGTCACTGCGCGAGGAACAACGCAGCGTGCTGCAGCGTGATATCGAGCGCGGCGCCGTCGCCGCCGTCAGCGCCTTCGAGCCCACCACGTGGACGCGAGTGAGCTTTCGCCTGTGGGATGAGAGCCTTCCTGCCCACACCTCTGGCCAACGCTACGACGTTGGCCACGTATCACAACCCTGATCCTTCACCGGAGATTCCCCCATGCCTCTCGTACGCGTCTCGCTTCGCCGCGGCAAATCCAAAGAACACATCGCCGCCATTCGCAACAGCATTTATCGCGCGATGATCGAATCCTTCAACGTGCCGCAGAACGACCGCTTCATCGTGGTGCACCAGCACGACGCCGACGAATTCGACTACGACTCCAATTATCTCGGCATTGCGCGCACCGACGACCTGGTGATCATCCAGATCGCCTGCAACAACACGCGCACCGTCGAGCAGAAAAAGGCGTTCTACAAGTACACCGCGGAGCTCCTCAGCAAGGAACCCGGACTGCGACCGCAGGATGTCTTCATCAACCTGCTGGAAACGGCCAAGGAGAACTGGTCGTTCGGCAACGGCGAGGCGCCATACGCCTAAGTTCGTTGCTTGACGAGCAGCCGCCGTGGCCCGGCGCCTTCGCTGGCCAGTCGATCGCCGGGATTGCGCAGGCGGCAGCGGTCGATCGACAGGCAGCCGCAGCCTATGCAGTCGTCGAGCGTGTCGCGCAGTTTCCTCAGCTGCGCCATGCGCTCGTCCAGTTCCGCGCGCCATTGGGCGGACAAGCGCGCCCAGTCGCGTCGGCTGGGCGCCTCGCCGGCCGGCAGCGCAGCCAGCGCAGCAGCAATATCGGCCAGGGAGATGCCCACGCGCTGCGCGACACGAATGAACGACACGCGCCGCAATACCGCACGCGCATACCGCCGCTGATTGCCTACCGAGCGTTCGCTGCGGATCAGTCCCTTCGTCTCGTAGAAGTGCAACGTGGAGACCGCTACACCACTGCGACGCGCAACCTCCCCCACGCCCAGCGTGGTCGGCAGCCCGTGCTTCGCACCCTCACTCATGCGACACCTCTTGACCTCAAGTTAGCTTGAGGTCCTAGAGTGCCACGCACTTCATTGCGAGGCATACCCATGAGCCCACCGACCGCCCGTCGATCCATCTACCGCATCGACCGCTTCAACGTCCCCGCCAAAGCCCTAGCGGCCTTCATGGAACGCCTGCACCTCACCCAGCGCCTGCTCGACAAACTCCCCGGCTGCCGCCAGAACCTGGTACTCACCCAACCCGACCTGGCCGGCGAGTTCAATGTGATGACCCTGGTGGAATGGAGCCACGAATCCCACTTCGCCGCCGCCAAAGCGGTGATGCAGGCGCGTTATGCGCAGGAGCGGTTTGATCCCGCAGCTTTCATGCAGCAGTTGGGGGTGCAGGCGGATCTGGGGACGTATCGGCATGTGTGATGGGTGGACGTAGTGAGGCGCTTGCTATCTCTTGCACTCACATCGCCGGCATTGAAACGAAGAATAGATATGCCCCCGCGAGCACCCGACCCTCTCCCCGGAGGGGAGAGGGAGAAGTGCGGTGGATCGCTCCGTAGGTTTGTCGCGCACAGGGTGCGCTCCCACAGACAAGCGCCAGGCGCGGTACTCAGTTCGCAATGTACGGGACTAAAGCCGATGCGAAGCGAGGCCCCGCTTTGAGTCCTCAGCGATTCGGGCGCGTTGCGCAGCGCTTTGAAGTACCCGCTGTGTACCCTCGGAGGTTGTTCCATGACAGCGAGCCTCGAGCGTTCGGGCTTATCCCAACACGATGCTGCGGGCGTTATCAGGCCATTTTCTTTGGGTTACTTTTCTTTTGGGCCAGCAAAAGAAAAGTGACTCGAGCGGCGGCAGCCGATCGAAACGCCCGCCGCGTAGGCGGCACCCTTGCGGTAACGCGACAACCAGAAACCGAGGCTCTGGATCTCCGCCTGCGCCGGGATGACGAGCTAGTGAATGCGCGCGCCGGGACAACGAGCGAGAACCCTCACTCCCCCCTCAACCACCTCGCCGCATCCACCGCAAAATAAGTCAGGATCGCATCCGCCCCCGCCCTCTTGAACGCCGTCAACGACTCCAACACAACAGCCTTCTCGTCGAGCCACCCATTCTGCGCAGCCGCCTTCAACATCGCGTACTCACCGCTCACCTGATACACAAACGTCGGCATGCCAAACGCATCCTTCACCCGACGCAACACGTCGAGGTAAGGCATGCCCGGCTTCACCATCACCGCATCCGCGCCCTCGTGGATATCAAGCTCGATCTCGCGCAGTGCTTCGTCGCTGTTGCCCACATCCATCTGGTAGGTGTGCTTGTTGCCCTTGCCGAGATTGGCGGCCGAACCCACGGCGTCGCGGAACGGGCCGTAGAACGCCGAAGCGTATTTGGCGGAATAGGCGAGGATGCGCGTATGGATGTGGCCGGCATCCTCCAGCGCATCGCGAATCGCACCAATGCGGCCATCCATCATGTCCGAGGGCGCCACGAAATCCATGCCGGCCCCGGCCTGCGCCAGCGACATCTTGATCAGCGCTTCGATGGTGGGCTCGTTCATCACGTAGCCGTCCTCATCGATCAGGCCGTCCTGTCCGTGCGTGGTGTATGGATCGAGCGCCACGTCGCCGATCAGGCCGAGCTCCGGATACTGGGCCTTGAGCGCACGCGTGGCGCGCTGCATCAGGCTGTCCGGGTTCCATGCTTCGCGTGCATCTTCGGTTTTCACCGCGGCACCGGGCGACGGGAACAGCGCCAGCGCCGGGATCCCCAGGCGCACGCACTCGCCGGCGAGCTTGAGCAGTTCGTCGATGGACAATCGCTCCACGCCCGGCATGGACGGCACCGGTTCGCGCTGCCCTTCGCCTTCGATGATGAAGGCGACCATGATCAGGTCGGTGGGCAGCAAGGTGTTCTCGCGCATCAGCGCACGCGAGAAGGCATCGCGACGCATGCGACGCATGCGGACAGCGGGATAGCTCATGGGTGAACTCTCGGGCAGGACATCGGCCCATTTTAGCGCCTGTTGGAGGGTTCGCCGGGAAAGGCAGGTTGACGCGGTCGATGAGACGACAAAACCGCACCCTGCATGAACGCGCCGCCGCGCAAACACCCTGCTGCAACATTTGAGAGTGCAGTCTCTCTGCCCGCCGCCCCGCAGGAGTCAGACCATGAGTACGCCCGCCGTCCAGCAGCATCACTGGCCGCTCGCCAATGAAGCCCGTTACCTGGGACCGCATGAAGGTACGGATCCCATCGATATCACGGTGGTGATGCGACGCCGCGGCGACCATCCGACGCCCGCTGCGTGGCCGCACCAGGCCGCCGTGCCGCGCGAGGATTTCGGTGCGCAGTGGGGCGCCGATCCGGCGGATGCCGAGTCGATTCGCAATTTCGCACGCGGTCACGGACTCACCGAAACCAGTTGCGAGCTGCATCGTCGCGTGATGCATCTGCGCGGCACGCCGCAGGCGCTGCAACAGGCGTTCGGCGTGCAACTGGGGCGTTATCAGATGCCCGATGGCGGCCCGGAGATGATGGGGTGCCATCTGCCGCCGTCGCTGCCCGGCGATATTTCGTCCCGCGTCATTGCGGTGCTCGGCTTCGACAAGCGACCCATCGCGCGCCCGCACTTCCGTCGCCCCGCTGCCAAGCCCGCACAAACCTATACGCCGGTGGCACTGGGCACGCTGTATCAGTTTCCCGCGAAGCTCGACGGCACGGGCCAGAGCGTGGCGGTGATCGAACTCGGTGGCGGTTTTACGCAGAGCGACTTCACCCAATGCATGCAGTCGCTGGGCATCAAGCCGCCCACCGTCAACGTGGTATCCGTGCAGGGCGGCAGCAGCCAGCCCGGTGGCGATGCGGACGGCGAGGTCATGCTCGATGTGGAAGTGATTGGCGCGCTCGCGCCCGGCGCGAACATCGACGTGTACTTTGCGCCCAATACCGACCAGGGATTCTACGAAGCCATCTCGCAGGCCGCGCACGACGCCACCCATCAGCCGTCGGTGATTTCGATCAGCTGGGGCGGCCCGGAAGACAGCTGGTCCGCCTCATCGCTCAACGCCATGGAGAGCGCACTGCAGGATGCCGCGGCGCTTGGCGTTACCGTCACCGTCGCCTGTGGCGACAGCGGCTTTACCGATGGCGAGAGCGATGGCAAGCCGCATGTCGACTTTCCTGCCTCCAGCCCTTATGCGCTCGCCTGCGGCGGCACCAAGCTGGTGGCCAGCGGCACGGCGATCACCAGCGAGACCGTGTGGAACGAACTGGCCACCAACGAAGGCGCCACCGGTGGCGGCGTCAGCGCGAGCTTTGCGCTGCCGGCCTGGCAGAAGGCGATGAAAGTCCCCAAGGCCGCCAATGGCTTCGTCGGGCGCGGCACGCCGGACGTCGCGGGCGACGCCGATCCCAATACCGGTTATCAGGTGCGCGTGGACGGACAGAACGAGGTGATCGGCGGCACCAGCGCAGTCGCGCCGCTGTGGGCGGCCCTCATCGCGCGCTTCAACCAGCAGCTGGGGCAGAACATCGGCGATCCGCATGAGGCGTTCTACAGCATCGGACTTGCCGCGTTCCATGACATCACCCAGGGCAGCAACGGCAAGTTCAAGGCAGCCAAAGGGTGGGATGCATGCACGGGCCTGGGCACGCCCAAGGGACAGACCCTGCTCGATGCACTGGCCAAACTGAAGACGGGCAGCGGAACCTCGCCCACGACGTAAAGCCAGTGATCACACCTCGGCAGTCACGACGTTGCGCAACGCGCCAGTGCACTCGCTGGAAGTGTCACCGGCGTCCCGATCAAGCGACTGAAGTGCTCAGGGCTTGACGGCTACGCCGGGCCCGCGGTGCTCCATCGTCACGATCGCGTCGGTGTTGCAGGCCGCCGGCATGTTCTGCGAACCCAGGGGCGGGCAAAGTCGTTCGGTGGTTGCCGGCTCAGGCACGGACATAGCGGGGCGATAAGGCTGCGATGGCGCAGATGCAGGGGGCGGGAAGCTGCCCCGCTTTTGGGCTGCCAGCGAGACAGCAGTGAGGGCCGCAAACGTCATCGCGTTCTGCGAGACGCGCTGGGCCGCGGTGGGCTGCACTGCAAAGGTTGGCAACGACGCGCGAGCTGCCAGTGTCGGCGCCGAAGGCGCTTGTGTCTTTGCCGCCGCGCTCAGGGGCTCATGGTAGGGCGCCTCCGACTGAGCCGGCGTGTCCTGCTGCGCCCATGCCGGCGCGATTAAAACGCCAGCCCACAAGCCCATCGCAAAAATCGTTCGCTGTTTCATCGCCCTATTCCTCTCCATGGCCTGACCGATGTTGTGCTGCCGACACCCCGTCGACCGACCGATCATAGCCAGCTCAATATGAAGCGAGCCAGTAACGACTTTCCTGCTACCGCATCGCCGGTCGCCATGCGACATTGCCACCATCGCGCCGTGGAGCCCGGATGTCTTGGATAGCCGCCTGTCGATGCATCGCTTCCTCCCGCTGCGCGGCCATCGGCTGGCCTATCGCTCGTGCGGTGACGAGGGCGGCGAACCAGTGGTACTCATCCACGCGTTTGCGAGCCAGTCCGGCAGCTGGGAGTACATCGCCGAAGCGTTGGCGCGACAGGGCTTCCGGGTAATCGCCCCGGACCTGCGCGGGCACGGGCGCAGCCAGTGGACGCCCACCTATTCGCTGATGGATTTCGAAGAGGACTTGAGCGCCCTGCTCGATGCGCTCGGGCTGGGCGCCATCAACCTTATCGGCCATTCGCTGGGCGGGCATCTGGCCCTGAAACTGGCCACTCGCCAGCCCGAGCGCATCCGTCGCCTGATCATTGAAGCCGCCCCGGTACCACCCCGCGACATGGCGGACGCCGCCGCCCTGGCAGCCGCCCGGCCCGGCCCCGCCTGGGTGCGCTCCCTGCATCTGCTGGGTGGAGGAAAACTGCTGCGCCTGATGCTGTTGCGTCAATTCGACGTGCGCTCCGCCCGTACCGTGCTGCCGGAACTGCGCACGCCGATGCCGGCATGGTGGGCACGCCTGGGCGGCGTGCGCGCCCCGTGCCTGTTGCTGGCCAGCCATGACGACGGCCTGGTCAGCGCGCGACTGCCCCTGCTGGCCGCACAGATTCCGCACGCCGTCACCCGCCAGTTCGGCAGTGGGCATCGCCTGCATGGCGAACATACGGACGCCTTCCTGGCCGAAGTGATGTCCTTCGTGGGGACCTCTTCGTACGCGCAATGACACAATCGGACGCTAACCTGCCGGTCACCTCGGTGCTGGAGCACGTCGCCCAAGCTCGCCTTCAGGCCGCCAGCTTCGTTTGCGTGGGCAGCGACTGCTGCCCGAATGTCCAAGCCCAACGAAGCATGCTATCGAATCGATCCAAGTCCATGGCCGATCTCACGCTGGCGGATACCGCTGCCATCGCCGGCGCGCACCGCATCTAAGTCGACATGCGATCCGCGGCGGCCCGGTCTGTCTCGACGCCGAGCCGGCGCAGGTCCGGCGTCGTCTTCACCTTGCACATTTCCAGCAAAAAACAGCGCTATCATCACAAATCGCGCCGAGCCAGGGGCAAAGTCGAATCGGCCAGTCGCGTGGGGATATCGGGGAAAACAAGCGAGACCTCGTTGCCGCTCCTTCCGCCTGGGAAAAGCGCAGCGTCGCCGTTCACGCGCAAGGCGCAAGGAAGTTGTGGCCGTCGTATCAACCGCTAGGGGGGAAAACCGCATGTCCAACGTGATCGAGTTTCTGGAAAGGCTTGGCAGCGACGCGCGTTTATTTCAGGGCGCCAAGGACGAAATCGCACTGGCGCTGGCCGATGCAAAGATCGAGGCTACCGCCGGTGAAGCCATCCTGGCTCGCAACGTGGAAGAGCTTCATGCGCTGCTGAAGGTCGTACCGCTGTGCTGCTTCCAGACCGTGCCGCGTCGCCCCGACGAGGAAGAGGAAGAAGAGCAGGAAGGCGAGGAAGGCGAAGAGAGCGAGAGCGACGCACCCCCGTCCAAGCCCAGCAAGAAAGCATGACGATGTTCCGCGCCGGCCACTTCGGGCGGGCGATCATCCTGGCAGTGCTGCTGTCAGGTTGGCACGCAGGTGCGGCCGTCGCGGCCGCAGCTGCGCCTGCGCAAGATCCGGTGCAGATGCTGGCGCAGGCCGACAAGATCAAAACCGCCGACCACGCCCAGTTCCTGCGCCTGCTCGGTGAACTGGACCAGCGCGCGAGCGAGCTTTCCTCCGACCAGCAATGGCATTTGCGCTATCTCGATGCCTGGCAACTGGCGTTCGAAGGTCGCTACGACGTCGCCGGGCCGGCGCTGCACGACATCGTCACGCACTCGGGCGAGACCACGCTGCAGGTTCGCGCGCTGGCCACGCTGGTGAACATCCTCGGCTTCAGTCGGCACTACGAGGAAGCGTTCACCCAACTGAGCGTACTGATGGATCTGATGCCGGCGGCGAAAGATCCGGAGGCCCGCTACCAGGCACTCGGTGAAGGCGCGCAGTTCCTTGCCGCGGCGGGGCAGTTCGACCTGGCGTCCAGCTACGCGCAGCGCATCCTGGATGACCCCCAATTGCGCGACCGCGCGTGCCAGGGCATGGCGTTCAAGCTGCGCGTGCTGTTCCGCGCAGGCAAGGTGCGCGGCACCGATCCCGAATACGATCGCGGCATCGATACGTGCATCAAGGCCAACCAGGCCTTGTATGCCAACTCGCTGCGCAACGACCAGGCCAAGTACGCGATCGACCAGGGGCGCCCCAAGGACGCCATCGCCCTGCTGCAGGCGCATTACGACGAATTCGTCTCGTACCACTATCGCGTGCTGATGAACGCGGTCAACGTGACGCTGGCGCAGGCTTACTGGCAGCTGGGCGACGCCACGGCGGCGCGCAAATACGCGGGCGAAGCCGTTGCCGAAGCCATCAAGGACAAATACTCCGATTCACTGGGGCCGGCCTACCAGGTGCTGTACCAGGTCGAGGAACGCGAAGGCAACACGCGTGCCGCGCTCGACCTCCACAAGTTGTACATGGATGCGGACAAGGGCTATCTCACCGACGTGAGCGCCCGCGCCATCGCCTATCAGACGGTCAGGCAGCAATTGCTGGCCAACAAGGTGCAGGTCGATTCGCTCAACAAGCAGAACGAGATCCTGCAACTGCAGCGCAAGCTCGACCACAAGGACATGGAGACCAGCCGGCTGTATATCGCCCTGCTGCTCACCGTGGTGGCCTCGATCGCGCTATGGCTGCTGCGCATCAAGCGCTCGCAGATGCGCTTCAAGCGTCTGGCGACACGCGACAGCCTCACCGGCATCCACAGCCGCCAGCACTTCATCGACGAGACCGAACTGGCGTTGCGCGCGGCGGCCAAGGCCACCCGCACCTCGTGTCTGATCCTGCTGGACCTGGATCACTTCAAGGAAGTGAACGATACGCACGGCCACGTCATCGGCGACCTGGTGCTCAAGCGCGCCGTCGCTGCCTGCCAGCACCATCTGCATCGCCGCGACATCTTCGGGCGCCTCGGCGGCGAAGAGTTTGCGTTGTACCTGCCTGACTGCAGCGCGTCGCAGGCGCGCGAACGCGCCGAGCGCATCCGCCAGGCGATTGCCGCCACCCCGCTGTGGGGCGAGACCCGCAACGTGGTGATCACCTCGAGTTTTGGCGTGGCGTCTACCGATCGCAGCGGCTACGAATTGCGCCAGCTGATGATCGATGCCGACAACGCGCTGTACCAGGCCAAGCGCGAAGGCCGCAACCGCGTCATCTACGGCGAGCATGCCGAGGGCATCGTGCCCACGACCGTGCCGGCGGCGGAGCCGCCCCACGATCATCCGATCGAAGGCATCGCCGGTCTTCCGAGCTAGGCACCAGCCGGCGCTGGTGGCCGCTCATCGCCTTCGTGCATGTCCTGCCACCACGCCGATCAGGGTCGGCATCACCAGCAGCACCAACGGATATTGCAAGGCGAGCCCCGCAATGATCGCGATGGCGAGCGGTTGCTGGATGCCAGCACCCTGCCCCCAGGCCAGCGCGAGCGGCAACAGCGTGAGAATCGCGGCGAGCGTGGTCATGGTGATCGGTCGCAGGCGATCGCGGCTGGCCAGGCGCAAAGCCTGCAGCGGCGGCAGCTCGCGCGACAGCGTGACGTACTCGGACACGTAGAAGATCGCCATCTCCGTGCCCATGCCGATGATCATCGTCATGCCCATCATCGCGGTGATGTTGAGGTCCACGCCGCACAGCCATAGCGCGATGAACACCGCCGTGGCCGAGAACAACGAGCAACCCATCACCACCAGGGCCAGCCCGGCACGGCCGTAGAGAAACAGCAGCAGCACGAATTCCGCCACCAGCGCCATCAGAAACACCTTGCCCAGGCCGAGGAAGGCGATCTGTTGCTGCTGGTAGAGGCCGCCCAGTTCGTAGCGCGTATCGGCATCGAGCATGCCCGGCTGCGCGAGCAGTTTCTTGACGTCGGCCACGGCAGCGCCCATGCCGCGGCCGTCGATGCGCGCCGTCACCGCCGTCATCTGCTGCAGGTTTTCGCGGGAAATCTGCGGTTGCCCGTTTTCAGTCGCGATACTGGCGACGCGGCTCAATGGAAAGACATGTCCGTCGGGTGCGCGTACCGGCAAGGCGAGCAGCTGCGGCAGCCGCCACTGCATCGAGTCCGGCATGCGGATGCGCACGCCCACGCTCTTGGTGGCCTGCGGCAACTGCGTGGCCACCACGCCGGTCAGCGCGTTGTTGATCGCCTGCGTCACCGCCGCCACCGTCATGCCCTCGAGCGTGGCGCGGTCGGGATCGATCCGCACGTTCAAGGCATCGCCGGCCAGTTGCAGGCCATCCTTGATCTCCACCACGCCGGGGATATCGGCCAGCGCCTTGGCCACGCGTCGCGCCTGCGGCACCAGCGTGTCCGGATCGGCCGAATACAGCTTGATCTCGATCGGCTGCGGCACGGCGGTGAGATCGCCGATGAGATCTTCCATCAGCTGTGCGAGCTCCACCTCCACACCGGGCACCTCGTGCTCCACGTGTTCGCGCACGTCGCTCATCACGTCCTCGGTGGCACGCGCGTGATCGGGTTTCAGCCGCACGAAAAAGTCGCCGTGATACGACTGCCCCAGATCGCCGCCCAGCCCGGTGCCGAGACGGCGGGAGAACGTGTCCACTTCGGGCATCGCATGCAGGATGGCTTCGATCTGCGCGACCTGCCGCGCCGTTTCGGGCAAGGAGGTGCCGGGCTTGGTGTAGTAATCCATCACGAAGCCGCTTTCGTCCACCGAAGGCATGAAACCCGTGGTCACGTGCGTGTAAGCCACGCCGCCGATCACCAGCAGCGGCACGACGAACGCAAGCAGCCACGCCGGGCGGCGCGCGAACGCGTCGTACAGGCGCGCATGCGAACGCGACAGCCAGCTTTCGTGATCGAGCCCCGGATCATGCCAGTGTCGAAAGTCGATCCAGCGCCGCAACAGCGGCGGCACCACGAACGCGGTCACCAGCCACGAGACGGCCAGCGCACTGGCCATGGTAATCGAGAGCGCCTTGGAGAAGGCGCCGGTGACGCCGCTGAGCAGACCCAGCGGTACGAACACGATCAGCGTGGCGAGGCTTGATCCAGTCAGTGGTGCGAGGAACTCTCGCGCCGCTGGCAAAACGACGGCTTCGCCACCGCCATCCAGCGTGCCCGCTCGTCGCGCGACGTGTTCCACCATCACAATCACATCGTCGATCACCAGGCCGACGGCAGCCGCGATGCCGCCGAGCGTCATGATGTTGAAGCTCATGCCGAACACTTGCAGCAGCAACACCGTGACGGCCAGCGTCACCGGCACCACCAGCATCGCGATCAGGGTCACCCGCAGATTGCGCAGGAATACCAAGAGCACCACCGCGGCGAGCAGCAGGCCGATCAACACCGCATCGCGCACGCTATGGGCGGACTCCACCACCAGCTCGCTCTGGTCGTACCACGGCTTGAGCGTCACGCCCTTGGGCAGTCGATACGAGGCCAGCCGCGCGCGTACTTCGCTGGCGATCTGCACCGCATTGCCGTCCGGCTGCTCGAACACGTTGAACAGCACGGCAGGCTTGCCGTCCTCGCTCACCTTGATCCATTGCGGCACGTAGCCATCGCGCACCGTGGCGACATCCGACAATCGCACCCAGCCGTGCGCATCGTTTTTCACGATGATCTTGCGGATCGCTTCGATGTGTTGCAGCGAGTGATCGGCGACGACGAGATAAAGCTGATTGCGATCCTGCAGCCGACCGACGGCCTCCAGCTGGTTGGCGCCGCTCACGGCGGTGGCCAGGTCGTCCAGGCTCAGACCGTATTGCGCGAGCTTGCGCGGGTCGGCCTCCACCTGCACTTCGGCGGTTTCGCCGCCTTGCACGTCGACGCGCGCGAGACCCTCGACCGACGCCAGCAACGGCACGATCTGGTATTGCGCGAGATCACGCAGCGCAACCGGCGACATGCTGTCCGACTGCAGCGCATAGGAGATGATGGGAAACACCGTGGGATCCATGCGGCGCACGTTGTAGCTGGCGCCCGCGGGCAAACTCGGCAGCACGCGTGCAATGGCCGAATCCACCTGCAGAGTGGAGGCGATCATGTCGCGTCCCCAGCCGAAGTCGACCGAGATCTGTGCCGAACCGCGCGTGGTTTCCGATCGAAGACCGGCCACACCCGGCACCGTGCGGATCGCCTCTTCCACCGGCCGCGTCAGCAGCAGCGCGGTCTGGTCCGCCGGCCGGTCGCCGGCGTCGAGATCGATCACCACGCGCGGAAACGACACTTGCGGGAACAGCCCCACCGGCAGCGTGAGCGAACTGGCCAGACCCGCCAGCGCGAGTGCGAAAGCCACGATGACGATGGCACGCGCGTGCCGCGCCAAGAGTGTCGGCAAGCTCATGGCTTGGCCTGTTCCGTCGGCAGGCGCACGGCCATGCCGTCGTCCAGCTGCGTCGCGCCTTCAGTAACCAGCGGCAGCTTGGCGTCGAGTGCGCCGCTGGCGACGGTGATGCTGTCCGTCTCGCCCAGCACCTTGACCGGCACGCTCACCGCCTTGTGGTTCGCCACCTGGAAGACATGGCGATCCGCGTCGTCGCCCAGCACCGCATCACGCGGCAACAGCCAGCCTTGCCGTTGACCCACGATGATGTCGGCGCGGAAGCCCTCACCGCTGACCAGTGCGCCATCGGGCACGATCTCCACATTGAGTTGATGCGTGTGCGCATCCAACGCATGGGCCACGCGGCGCACCGTGCCGTGCATGGCGGCACCGCCATCGATGGGCGCAAGATCCGCCTTCGCGCCGACCTGCACGCGCGTCATCGCATCGCGCTCGACGCCGACCGTGACGACCATGCCGTCACCACGCTGCAGCGTGAGCAAGGCGGCACCCGCCTGCAGGTTGTCGCCCTGCGGTGCGTCGACCGTCACCACCGTGCCATCGAACGGCGCGGTGACATCCATGGTGGCGCTGCGGCCTTGTTGCTGCACCAGTGCATCGAGATTGGACTGCGCATCCTGCAAGGCCTTTTCGGCCTGCTCGAGCTGATCGCGGGTGGCGAGTTGCTGCGACAGCAGCTGCGCGGTATGGGCACGCTGCGCCTGGGCCAACTTCTGCGCCGTCAGCGCCTGTTGATAGGCCGCCACCGACGAGGGCGCCAGTGCGAAGGCAAGCAGGGACTGTCCACGCTTCACCGACTCACCCGCCGTGACGTTCCAGCGCGTCACGCGACCCGCGGCCTGCACGCTGATCACTTGCGCGGCATCGGCGGCCGGACCGGCGCTGCCGTAGGCGGTCACGGTATCGGCCACGCTGCCCTGCTTCAGCGGCACGGTGGTGACCGCGGCGCTCACGGCCGTTTCGTCCGGTGCTTCGCTGCTGGAGCAGGCGGCCAAAACAAACGCGGCCAGCGCCGCAGCGATCCATGGCTGTCGGTAACTCATGGGGCCATCACATCCTGTTCGAGAGAAGTCGGCATGCCGCGACCGACCAGCAATTCCAGTGCAGCCTGCTGTTCGAGCATGGCCTGCTCGGTCGCCAGTTGCGCCAATTGCCGGTTGAGGGCGGCCACGCGCAGATCGGTGACGTTGCGCAGGTCGATCAAGCCGGCTTGCGCCGCCTGGCCGGCCTCAGAGGCAGCGTGCACGGCGTCGTCGGTAGCGGGAGTAAGCGCCTGATGCTGCGCATCGAGCTGTGCGTATTGCGCCAGCAGCGCTTCGACGTCGTCGTGCGAAGTCGCCAGGCGCGTGGTGTATTCCTGGTGCAGCTGGTCGCGGGTGGCGCGGGCCATCGCCACGTTGTGCTGGTTGTGATCGAAGATCGGCAGCGTGAAGTTCACCGCGGGGCCGCCATTGCGCACCCGGCTATTGTCCTGCGAGGCGTCGTAGCCGATCGCCAGCGGCGGAAACTGCGCCAGCACGGCGGCGCGCAAGTTCGCTTCCTGGGCCTGATAGCCCAGCTGCAGAGCAACGAGGTCCGGCCGGCGACGACTCACGCTGTCGAACTGCGTGCGGATCGCCGCGGGGTCCACCTGGGCGGATGGCAAGTTTGTCGCCAGCGGCAGCACGACGCCCGGCTGCAGACCCAATAGCGCATGGAGCTGCTGTTGCTGGTCGAGCTGGCGGCGCTGCATGTCGCTCAGTGCGCTGCGTGCCTCGGCGGCAGCGGCGAGATCGGAAGCCACCGCCACGCGCTCGAGGTTGCCATCGCGGACGGCTTTGGCGATACGCGATTCGCGCTCCGCCTGGGCCTGCAGTGCCTGCGTCTGCAGCGCGATCTGCCGCTGGCCTTCGACCAGATCGATCACCAGCAGGCGCGCCTTGCCCACGGTCTGCCATTGCTCCCACAGCAGGCCGGCGTCGACTTCATCGGCGCTGGCTTTCGCCGCCTCGCGGCGGGGACGCAGGGTGATCAGCGAGGCGATGTCCTGGCTGATCGAGGCCGTCCAGGCCGTCGCGTCACCCGGACCCGACAGCAGATAGCCGATGCTGCCGCCGACGGTGGGATTGGGCAGCACGCCATCCTGCAGCCGCTGCGCCTGCGCCGCCTGGTGCCGGGCGCGCTGGGTCTTGAGGTCGGGATTATTGAGCAGCACCAGGCGCTCGACCGCGGCCATGTCCAGCGGCAGCGCGGCGGCGTCATAACCTTGCAGCTGCGACAGCGATGACGCGGAAGCGGCCTGTTCCGGCAGCGGCTTGGGCTGGCTGGTGGCGCAGCCCGCCAGGCACATGGCCAAGGCGATGGCCGCGAAGCTGCGATGCTTGGCAGACAGAGAAGACACCAACAATCCAGGCATGAGTAGGGAGTCCATACCCTAGCGAAACTGGCTTAGCGTTCACTTTGTAAGCGCCGCCAGGATCTCGCGGACTCAGGCGCGGCAGTCGCCCAGCGGCAGGCGGACGCAGACGCGCAGGCCGCGGCCATAGGGCGAATCGAGCAGCTGGATCGACGCATCGTGCAATTGCGCCGCCCGCTGCACGATGGAAAGTCCCAGCCCGTAGCCCTCGCCCTGACTGCCGGCCTCGCGGTGAAAGCGGGTGAAAACGGCCGCGCGGCGTTCCGGGGGAATACCCTCGCCATTGTCGATCACGTCGATCACGGCCTGGTCCTGCTCGCGCTGGATGCTGAGCCGCACCTGGCCGCCCAGCGGCACATGGCGCAGCGCGTTTTCCAGCAAATTGCGCAGCAGCGCGGCCAGCGCCACTTCGTGGCCGTGCACGATCAGCGTGCCATCGGCCAGGGCCACGTCCAGTTCCACATCGGAGTCGCCGATCAGCGATGAGAGTTCCTCGATGACATTGCGCGCGACCGCCAGCAGGTCGATATCGCTGTTCTGCTCGGCGCGCGAGCTCGCCTCCAGGCGCGCCAGCGACAGCAGCTGTTCCACCCGGCGCGCCAGCGCAGCGAGACTTTCGCGCGCGCCGGCCAGGGCCACGTCGGCTTCGCGCGTATCGCGGCTGGCCTCGGCGTTCTCCAGGTTGATCATGGTGGAGGCCAGCGGCGTGCGCAGTTCGTGCGCCACGTCGGCACTGAAGCGGCGCTCGCGCTCCAGCGCCTCCTCGAGCTGGGTGAACTGGCTGTTGAGTGCAGCGAGCACCGGCTCAAGTTCGCGCGGCGCGTCGGCGACGTCGAGCGTGTCGCGACTGCCCGGTTTGCGCGCGGCCAGTTTTTCCGCGAGCGCATCCAGCGGACGCAACCCGCGCCGCACGGCCCAGCCCACCAGCAAGGCCAGCACGGGGAGCGCGATCAGCGGCGGCAGGCCATGCTCGATCCACAGCGCAGTGCGGATGTCGGCACGGCTGTCATAGCGCTCGGCCGCACGCACGACCACGCCATCGGCGGTCGGCGGCAGGGTGAACAGGCGCCATCGATAATTGCCGTAGCGCAGATTCCTGAAACCGGGCTTGGCGGTGTCGGGCGGCGGCAAGGCAGTGAGATTGCCGGTCACCAGGAGCGGGCGATGGTCGCGGTCAAACACCTGGAAGCCGACTTCGGACTCATAGGTGTGGCCATGCAGCACCAGCTCCTGGGTGGAGCGCGCCGTGATCGGCACCACCACGCCTGCTTCGGCGTTGCGGCGTTGCAGGGCAGGCAGCCCGATCTCGCTGATCAAGGTCTGCAGCGTGCGCGCCGATTGCGCCAGGCGCCCATCGGAAAGCTCGTTCACTTCATTGGTGGTGCGACGCAGGCTGTAGATCGCCAAGGGCACCAGCACCACCGCGAGAACGCCGAGGACCAACCAGAGCAGACGTCCGCGCAAACTGCCGCGGCTCACTTGGGATCCTGCGGAATCATGTAACCGAAACCACGCACGTTGCGCACCGTCTCGAAGCTCAGCTTGCGGCGCAGCGAATGCACCAGTACTTCGAGTGCGTTGTTGCCCACCACGTGATCCAGTCCGTACAGGGAATTCTCCAGGCTCTCGCGCCGCACCAGGCGGCCGGCGCTTTCCATCAGCGCCTGCAGCAGCGCGAATTCGCGGCGGGTGAGGTCGACCGCCTCGCCGCGAAAGGTCACCTCTGAAGTGCCCACGTCCAGGCTCAGCGCACCCACTTCGATACGGTTCACCGACAGGCCGCGCATGCGGCGGGTGAGCGAGCGGATGCGTGCAGCCAGTTCTTCCACATGGAAGGGTTTGGTGAGGTAGTCGTCGGCGCCGGCATCCAGACCATCGACGCGCGCGGTGAGCCCGTCGCGCGCCGTCATCACCAGGACGGGCGTATCCACATGGGCGCGGCGCGCCTCCACCAGCACTTCGATACCGTCGCGACCGGGCAGGCCCAGATCAAGCAAGACCAGGTCGGCGGTGCGATCGCGCATGGCGTTGAGCGCCGAACGGCCGTCGCGCAGCCACGACACCGTATAGCTCAGCCGTTCCAGGGCGCGCTGGATCGCCGCTCCCAGCTGCGCGTCGTCCTCGACCAGAAGAATGTGCACGACCTGACGCTCCTTCGCCCTGCTGGCGATGTACGCCGGGATTATCGGTCATGCGCCTTAGGAAACACTTAAGCGACTGTCCCGCCTGATTTTTTCTCTGCCAGGTCAGACGCCTGCGGCTGGCCGCGAAGGCTCTCTAAGACAACGCTAAGGAAAGGGCCGGACGGCGTAGCCAAGCTGTCATGGGTCTTACGCAATGCCATCGCAACACTTGCGGGCTTACGCCACAGGGGGCCCCATGAAGAAGAAGCTGCTCGTCGCCGGAATCCTGCTCGCGCTGGTCGATACCGCCCACGCCGCCACGTTCGAGATCACCGCCGGACAAACCTCCAACACCGCACAGACCCTCGCCGCGGGCCAGACGGGCACCATCGACGCCACCGGCACGCTGTCGATCGGCGGCAGCACGGCGGTCGCCGTCACCGTGACCGGCAGCAGCACGATCACCAACAACGGCAGCCTGATCGATACGACCACCGGCCGCGCCATCCGCGACAACACCGGCAACCTCACGCTCACCGTCACCAACGGTGTGGGCGCGTTGATGCAGACGGCGGACAACGACGTCATCCAGATGAACAAGGCGAGCAGCAGCGTCGTGTTCTACAACTACGGCAAGTTGGTTTCGTCCAATGCGTCACTCGGTGGCGCCCAGGCGATCGACTTCAATGCGATCACCACCGGTAGCAATAAGCTGTACAACTACGCCAGCGGTGAAATCGACGCGTACGAAGCGGACGCCGTGCGTCCCGGCGTCAACGGCTTTGTCTACAACGACGGCCTGATCAAATCGACCAACGCAGCGGGCAGCACCGACGGCAGCGATGGCATCGATGCGCAGAGCAATAGCGGCATCACCATCGTCAATGCCACCACCGGTTCGGCCAGCGTGGCCGGCACCGGCACCATCGAAGGCGCGCGCCACGGCATTACCGGCGGCAACACGGATGTGACCACCAGCGGCGCGTACACCTTGTCGGTGACCAACAACCTCGGCGGCACCATCCAGGGCGACAACGGCTCGGGCATCAATATCGACGGCTTCAACGCCAACGAAGTGGTGACCGTGGTCAACCACGGCACGATCACCGGCAACGGCGTGAATGGCGACGGCGACGGTGTCGACGTGGATGGCCTGGTCAACATCACCAACACCGGCACGATCAAGTCGCTGCATGCGTACAACGACACCAGCGAAGGCGTGACCGTGGGCGGCGGCACCATCGTCAACTCCGGCACCATCGAAGGCGACAACTCGGCGACCAATGGCGACGGCACCGTCAACACCGGCACGGGCCGCGGCATCACCCTGGCCGGCCTGGACAAGGACCCGACCACCGACGCGTCGATTCCCACCCAGGGCATCTATGGGAATACCAGCGTCACCAATAGCGGACTGATCCGCGGCCAGAGCGACTCCGCCATCGCCGTGACCGGCGCTGCCAACGCCTTCACCGTCACCATCACCAACCTTGCCGGCGGCACGCTGGAAGGCGGCGGCACGGCAGCGGCGGTTTACACCGGCGGCAACAACGCCACCGTGATCAACTACGGCACCATCACGGCCGACAGCAGCAACCTGGCGGTGGATCTGGGCAGCGGCAACAGCAGCCTGCAGATCCTGGGCGGCTCGGCAGTGATCAACGGCAATATCAATGGCGGCACCGGCAGCAGCACGCTGACCATTGCGCCCGGCGCCGGCAACAGCTTCAGCTATGCCGGTTCCATCGCGAACTTTGCCAGCGTGATGATCGGCGCCGGCACCACCACGCTCAACGGCGCCAGTACGTACAGCGGCAACACCACGGTCAGCGGCGGCACCCTGGTGCTGGGCAACAGCAGCGCGATCGGCACCGGCACGCTGGTGGCCGCGGCGCCGACGCTGGTCTATCGCAACGGCATCAACCTCGCCAATGCGATCAGCCTGCAAGGTGCAACGACGCTCGATGTGGATGGAAGCGATGCGGCCACGCAGTCGGGCGTCATTGGTGGCAGCTTCGGCATTAACAAGACCGGCAGCGGCACGCTCACCCTCACCGGCGCGAACAGCTACAGCGGCGGCACCACCATCAGTGGCGGCACGCTGCTGGGCAGTACCGCCAGCCTGCAGGGCAATATCACCAACAACGCGGCGCTGGTGTTCGACCAGGCCAGCGACGGCATCTACAACGGCGTGCTGAGCGGCACGGGCTCGTTCACCAAGAGCGGCAGCGGCATGCTGGTGCTCGACGGCAAGAACAGTTTTGCCGGCACCACCACGGTGCAGGCCGGCACGCTGGAAGTTGGCGATGCGAGCAATGCGTCTGCGACGCTGGGCGGCAATGTGCAGGTGGCCGCGGGCGGTACCCTGCGCGGTCACGGCACCATCGTGGGCAATGTCACCAACAACGGCATGCTGCAGCCGGGTGGCTCGATCGGCACCCTCACCATCAACGGCAATTACACGCAGGCTGCCAACGGCGCGCTGGTGATCGATGCGGCGCCCACCGGCCAGGCCGACCTGCTCACCGTCAACGGCAAGGCCAGCATCGCCGGCAGCACGGTGGTGCTGGGTACGACGGGCAACTGGGCTCCGCGCACCGACTACACCATCCTCACCGCCACGCAGGGCATCACTGGGCAGTTTGCTTCGGCCAGCAGCAATCTCGCCTTCCTCACGCCCACGCTGGCCTATGGCGCCAACAGCGTGACGCTGTCGCTGGAGCGCAACGACGTAAGCTTCGCCGGTGTCGCACAGACGCCGAACGAACGCGCCACGGCCACGGCGGTCGAAGCGCTGGGCTGGAATAGCGCCCTGTACAACGCCGTGGTGATGGCTGACGCAGCAACGGCGCGCCATGCGTATGACCAGCTCTCCGGCGAGATCTACGCCAGCACACGCACCGCATTGATGGACGATAGCCGCTACGTGCGCGACGCGATCAACGATCACCTGCTTGGCCTCAACAACAGCGCCACCGGAACCAGTGCCACCAACGACAACGGCGTATCCGCCTGGACCGCCGGTTGGGGCCATTGGGGCAATCACGATGGCGACGGCAATGCCTCGCGCCTGCAAGCGAACGGCAGCGGCCTGCTGGTCGGTGCGGACATGTTGCTGGGTTCGCAGGCACGCATCGGTGCGGTGGCGGGTTTTGGCCAGAACAGCGCGAATGTCGATGCCTTGGGTTCGTCGTCGCACACCACCGGCACGCACCTGGGTGTATACGGCGGTTTGCATGCCGACGCCTTCCAGTTGCAGGGCGCGGTGGCGTATAGCTGGCAGACGGTGGACAGCCATCGCTCGGTGGCCTTCGACACCTTCAACGAACGCTACAACAGCGAGTACGACGGCAACACCGGGCAGGCCTATATCGACGCGAGCTACGCGTTCGGCACGCCGGCCGCGACGTTCTCGCCCTTCCTCAATGTGGCCTATGTGCGTCTGCACACGGATGCCGCCAGCGAAGGCGATGGCGCCGCGGCGCTGGACGCGAATGCGCAGACCGATTCGTCCACCTATGCCACGCTCGGCCTGCGCAGCGCGTTTGCGCTGGATGCCAGCGGCGGCCTGCGTGCGCACTTCAGCCTGGGTTGGCAGCACGCCTGGGGTGACACTGCCACCAGCAGCGCGTTGCGCTTTGCCAACGGCAACCTGGCCTACACCGTCGATGGCGTGCCGGTGGCTCGCAATGCGGCAGCCTTCACCGGCGGGCTGAGCTTCGCCTTGTCGCGTAACGTCACGGTGGATGCCAGCTACAACGGCCAGTTCGCCAGCCGGGCGAACGACCAGGCGGCCCGCATGAGCCTGACCTGGATGTTCTAAGCCACGCCGCACCGGGCCGTCTCAGGGATTGAGACGGCCTGCGGGTGCAATGCCATCCCCCGATGGAGCGCACCGATGAACGCCTTGCCTAACCCCATGGCCCAACGCGCGGTGCGCGGCGACGGTGCGCTGGCTGCACCCGTTTCCGGCGGCGACCAGCTCGCCCGGCGGCTTGCCAAACGTTACGGCGACCGCATCACCGGCTCGTTCGTCCTCCCGGGACGGGAGGGTCAATTCGCTCCGCTACCCGGCGACATGCCGCCAGCACTTGCCCAGGCGCTGCGAGCACGCGGTATCCATCAGCTCTATGCGCATCAAGCCCAGGCATGGAATGCCACCGCTGCGGGCGAGCATGTAGTGATTGCCACGCCCACCGCCTCGGGCAAATCGCTGTGCTACACCTTGCCGGTGATCAGCGCAGCGATCCGCCAGCGCGCCAAGGCGTTGTTCCTGTTTCCCACCAAGGCCCTGGCGCAGGATCAGGTGGCGGAGCTGCTGGAACTCAACCAGGCCGGCGACCTCGGCGTCAAAGCCTTCACCTTCGACGGCGACACGCCGGGCGATGCGCGCCAGGCGATCCGCCTGCATGGCGACATCGTGGTGAGCAATCCGGACATGCTGCATCAGGCGATCCTGCCGCATCACACCAAGTGGGCGCAGTTCTTCGAGAACCTGCGCTACATCGTGATCGATGAGGTGCATACCTATCGCGGCGTATTCGGCTCGCACGTGGCCAACGTGCTGCGCCGCCTGCAGCGCGTGTGTGCTTTCTACGGGGTGACGCCGCAGTTCATCCTGTGCTCGGCGACCATCGGCAATCCAGCGGAGCATGCGAGCGCGCTGATCGAACAACCAGTCACCGCGATTACCGAAAGCGGTGCTCCGGTGGGCGAGAAACATGTGCTGCTGTGGAACCCGCCGGTGGTCAATGCGGATCTGGGCCTGCGTGCCTCGGCGCGCTCGCAATCCAACCGCATTGCGCGCACAGCGATCCGGGCGGGACTGAAGACGCTGGTGTTCGCGCAGTCGCGGCTGATGGTGGAAGTGCTCACCAAGTATTTGAAGGACGTGTTCGACAGCGATCCGCGCAAGGCGCCGCGCATTCGCGCTTATCGCGGCGGCTATCTGCCCACCGAACGTCGCGCGGCGGAGCGTGAGATGCGGGCGGGACAGGTGGATGGCATCGTCAGCACCTCAGCGCTGGAACTGGGCGTGGATATCGGTGCGCTCGACGTGGTGGTGCTCAACGGCTATCCCGGCAGCGTCGCCGCCACCTGGCAGCGTTTCGGTCGCGCGGGTCGACGCCAGCAGGCCTCGCTCGGTGTGCTTGTCGCCAGCAGCGATCCGCTTGACCAGTATCTGGTGCGTCATCCGGAATTCTTCCAGGACGCCACGCCGGAACATGCGCGCATCGCCGCCGACCAGCCGCTGATCCTGCTCGATCACATCCGCTGCGCCGCCTTCGAGCTGCCCTTCCGCGACGGCGAGCTGTTCGGCCCGCAGGACGCCACGCCATGGCTGCAGGTGCTTGCCGAAGAAGGCGTGCTGCATCAGGAAGGCGAGCGCTTCGAATGGATCGCCGATAGTTACCCCGCCAACGCGGTGTCCTTGCGTTCGGTGGCCGACGGCAACTTCGTGGTGGTGGATCGTACCGATGGTCGCCAGACCATCGTGGCGGAGGTGGACTTCAGCGCGGCCTCGCTCACCTTGTACGAGGGCGCCATCCATATGATCCAGTCGGTGCCCTACCAGGTGGAGCGGCTGGACTGGAACGGCCGCAAGGCCTTCGTCACGCGTACCAACGTGGACTACTACACCGACGCCATCGACTACACCAAGCTCAAAGTGCTGGAGGCATTCGATGGCTCGCCGGCCGGCAATGGCAGTGCGCATCACGGCGAAGTGCATGTAGCGCGCCGCGTGGCGGGCTACAAGAAGATCCGCTATTACACCCACGAAAATATCGGCTACGGCCCGGTGAACCTGCCCGACCTTGAACTGCATACCACCGCCGTGTGGTGGCAGTTGCCGCAACGCGCGCTGGAACAGGCGTTCGATCATCGCCAGGAGGCGCTCGACGGTTTCCTAGCGGCGGCGCATGCCTTGCATATCGTGGCGACGGTGGCGGTGACGGCCGAAGCGCGCGACCTGCAGAAGGCCGTGGGTAGCGGCGACGGTGCGTGGTTCGCCACGCCGGACGCCAACGGTCGCGCGCAGCTTCGCTCGGGCTTCGGCGAGGGCGAGCCATCGATGAGCGGCCCCTTCGTGCCCACGCTGTATCTCTACGACGCCTTTCCTGGTGGCGTGGGACTCAGCGCACCGTTGTATGAGCGACGCGAAGATCTGGTGCGCCTCGCGCGCGAACTGGTGCGTCGTTGCGATTGCCGCGGCGGCTGTCCTGCCTGCGTTGGCCCGGTGCTGGCCGCGGACGAACAGAACGAGCGTTCGCTGAAATCGCTCGCTACGCGTGTGCTCGACCTGATCGTCGCCCTATGAGCGCGCTGGCCGATAAATTGCGCGGCCTGCGTCGCCAGGCCGGCGTGGTGCCGCCCGCACCCGCCGCCGTGGCTGTGCCGGCGAAGCCGCGTCCCGCGTTGCCGGACAACATCGCGCAGCTGCTCGGCATCCGCCAGCGCACGCAAGGCGCGGCCGCCACGCCACGACGCAAGGCAAGCATCGAACCCTCGTCGCTACCCGGGCAGACCATCGCACCCGGCCTGCAGCTGTGCGAAACGAGCAGCGCGTGGCCGCCCGAACCGCCTGCCTTCCATGCCGCGTTTGCGCGCGTCGACGAAGAGATCGCCGCGGAACGACTGGTGCTGTTCGACACGGAAACCACTGGACTGGCCGGCGGCACCGGCACACGCGCCTTCATGATCGGCGTGGGCGACTGGCATGAAGGCCGCTTTCGCGAACGCCAGCTGCTGATCACCACGCTGGCCGGCGAAGCGGCCATGCTCGATTGCTTCGCGTCGTGGCTGCGTCCGGATGCGGTGCTGGTGAGCTACAACGGCAAGTCGTACGACTCGCCCTTGCTCAAGACGCGCTTTCGCCTGCACCACCGTGCGTGTCCGCTCGAAGGATTGGCGCATATCGACCTGCTCCACCCCGTGCGGCGCCGCTGGCGCGGTGCCTGGGAGAACTGCCGCCTGGCCACCGCCGAGCGACAACTGCTGCAGGTCGTGCGCGAGGACGACCTGCCCGGCTCCGAAGCGCCGGCCGCGTGGCTGGGCTATTTGCGCGGCGGTTCGGCGCAGGCGCTGCATCGCGTGGCGCGGCACAACAGCCAGGATCTGCGCAGCCTGGGCGGCATCCTTCACCGCTTCGCGACACCCGACGAGGCAAACACGCAGGCATGAGGGGCGCGGTCGGCGGATCGACATGCTAGGTTTTCCCCGCGGGCTGCCAGCGGGCCCGGTGCGCCACACATCGTGATCCCACCGCAAGCCTGCCCCGGGGAGCTGCGAGCATGCTGAGAGATTTCACCCAGACCGCCCTGCTGCTCATCACGGGCCTGTTCCCGATCATCAACCCGATCGGCTCGGCCTTCATCGTGTTGAGCATGGTGCCCAACACTACGGCTGCCGAACGCACCGAACTGGCCTGGCGCGTCACCACCAACAGCTTCGCCATCCTGCTGGTGTCGCTGCTGATGGGCGCCTACGTGCTCACCTTCTTCGGCATTTCCATTCCGGTGCTGCGCGTGGCGGGCGGCATGATCATCGCGGTGGCGGGCTGGAACCTGCTGCAAAAGCCCGACGATGACGATGCCGCCAACGAGAAGGCGCAGGAAGTGAACCCCGGCTCGCGCAGCGGATCGCTGGCCGCCAAGACCTTCTACCCGCTGACCCTGCCCTTGATGGTGGGTCCGGGCTCCATCTCGGTGGCCATCGCGCTTGGTACCAGCTCGCCGAAGGATGGCTTGTCGGCCGTCCACTTCCTCGGCGTCGCCGCTGCGCTGGTGGTCTTATGCGCCAGCATCTACATCTGCATGCGCTTCGCCGACACGCTGGAGCGATGGCTGGGCTCCGGCGGCACCAAGATCGTGATGCGCCTGTTTGCGCTGGTCACCTTCTGCATCGGCATGCAGCTGTTGTGGGTGGGGTTGTCGGACCTGCTGGCATCGGTGAAGTGGCGCTAGCGTTGCGCAAGCACCTTATAGCGACGTGGTCAGGCGAGTCAGCCAATCCGGGCTGACCGAAAGCACCAGTGCTTCGAAGCGGCGGTCCAGGCCGCTGATCACCAGCACGCCGATCACCACGAAGCAGGCACCCAGCAGCGATTTGGCCACGCTGCCCGCCGACATCAGTGAGCCGCGCATGCGTGTCATGGCGGCGCCTGACACCGTGCTCAGCGCCAGCAGTGGCAGTCCGGCGCCGAGGCCAAACACCAGCATCAACAGCGCGATCTGCACCAGATGCGTGCCCTGTGCCGCCAGCGTGGTCGCCGCACCCAGGGTCGGCCCCACGCAAGGACTCCACACCAGTCCCAGCAGCAAGCCGATCAGGAACTGGCTGAAGCCGCCTTCGCCACGCACCGAACCCAGCGCCTGCTGACTTCGGTTGCCCAGCTGCGCGGTGATACGCGCAAACGTACGCTGCAGCGGCGGCAACAGCATCACCAGGCCGAACACCACCATCAGCACCGCGGCCGCAACGCGCAAGGTGCCAGCCTCCAGGCCGATCGAAGCACCGAGCGTGGCGAGCAGGGTTCCGGTCAACGCGAACGAAAGACTCAAGCCCAATGCCAGCGCCGCGACGCCCCACCGATGCCGGGACAGCGCCGATGCGATCAGGATCGGCAGGATGGGGAGCACACACGGCGACAACAGCGTCGCCATGCCGGCCAGGAAACCCAGCACATAAGTGCCCAGACCAAAATCCATCAGAGCGCCTGCTCAAGCACCGCGCGAATGGCAGGCTCTGTCGTCTGGCCAGTGGAGCGCGTTACCTCGTGGCCCTGCTTGAAAACCACGAACGTCGATTGCTGCGTGACTTTGAGCGATTTCTCCAGCGCCGTTTCCTTGTCAAAGTCCGCTACGTAGATGGTCACATCCTTTAGCCGTGGTTCCTTTGACAGGCGATCCACGATGGGTTGCTGCGCGCGACAGGTCGGACACCAGTCGGCGTGCAGGTACACCACGACGGGCTTGCCCGCGGCCAGCGTCCGCACATAGGACGCCTGGTCGAAAGGCACTTCAGCGGCGGCTGTGGTGCCGGCCAGCGCCAGCAACAGCGTGCCGAACATCCATCGGTGAAACTTGGTTTTCATGATCACGAAGACTCCTGTGCCCCACCGTCAGTCGATGACAGGGATGGCCATGCGCGCTGACGGTGTCGCCTCGGATGCGGTGCGAATTCCCAGCGCCCGCGCCAGCAGCGTGTCGAGGCTGGCCTTGCCCGGGCCGCTGATCAGCAGCCAGAAGAAGATCAGGCTGTAGACGATCTCGTCGGCTTCCACGAAGTCATCCAGGCCCGTGAGGTTGGCCGATACGACCAGCACCACGGCCACCGCCATGTTGATGAGCATGGGGATGCACACCAGGCGGGTGAACAGGCCGAGCATGATCAGCAGGCCGCCGAGCAATTCCGTCCACGCGGACAGTCCCGCGCTGAACGCCGGGAAGGGAATGCCCCAGCCGACGAAGCGCTGGGTGAAGCCATCGAGGTTGTGCACCTTGGCGATGCCGGTTTCCAGCCAGAAGTAACCGAATACCACGCGCACCACCAAGGGCCCGAGCCATTCGATGCGCTGTAGCCATGCGAGCAGTTGCGTTGCCTTGTCGGCGAGGTAGGGGCGCATGACGTCAGCTTCCGGGGATTGAGGTGCGGGCATCATGCGAAGCGCTGGCGATCGCCGCCATGGCTGGTCGTCCATGCTTTCTTGCCCGCCGTCCGGTCCTGCGCGACACCTCCATCGCCGGACGATCGGGCACAAAAGGGAGACGCGTGGGGACAGCGCGCGGCTGGCCGTCTGTCGAGAATGCTGAAGTCGGCAGTGCTTGGCCATGGTGTCCGGGCCCGACGTTGTCCATCCAAGCCGCCAGCAAGCGGCCGTCCACCTGTCAGGAGTGTTTCCATGAAGACCAACAAGCTCAACGGCGCCGCCATGGCGATGATGGTTGCCGGCCTGTTCGCCGTCACCACGATGTCCGCTTCGGCGGCCGAGAAGACCGACGGCAGCAAGTCGGCCGATACCGCCAGCGTGAAGTGCATGAACTCGTCGTCCTGCAAGGGCCATGGCGCCTGCAAGCAGGCCAGCAATGCCTGCAAGGGCCAGAACGCCTGCAAGGGCCAGGGCTTCACCATGCAGAAGAGCCAGCAGGAATGTGACGCCGCCCAGGCAGCCGCCAAGGCCTCCTGAGCTTGATCGCGGGGCTTTCGGCCCGCTCGAAAGCCCCGCGCTTTTTATCGCGAGAAACGCCATGCCCACTTCCCGCCAGCTGCCTTATCTGGGCTTCGGTCTCGGCCTGCGCGTCGATCACTACGAAACGCTGATCGACGAACCGTCCAACGTCCAGTGGCTGGAGATCGTTTCGGAAAACTATCTGGTTCCCGGAGGCCGGCCGCTGCGCTGGCTGGAGCGTTTTTGCGAGCGTTTCCCGCTGGTGATGCACGGCGTGTCGATGTCCATCGGCGGCACCGATCCACTCGACATGGCTTATCTCGACCAGCTTGCGGCCTTGGCGCGACACGTCGAACCTGCCTGGATCTCCGATCATCTGTGCTGGACCGGCGTGCACGGGGTCAACCTGCACGACCTGATGCCGCTGCCATACACCGAGGAAGCGCTGGTGCATGTGGTGGACCGCGTGCGCCGCGTGCAGGACAAGCTGGGGCGGCGCATCCTGCTGGAGAACGTGTCGAGCTACATCAGCTTTGCGCAGTCGCAGTTGACCGAGTGGGAGTTTCTCGCCGCCGTCGCCGAGCGTGCCGATTGCCTCATCCTGCTCGACATCAACAATGTGCACGTGAGCGCGCACAACCATGGGTTTGCCGCGCTGGACTATCTCGACGGCCTGCCGCCTGCACGCGTGCAGCAATTCCATCTGGCCGGCCACGAGCACGGCGGCGAGTTGTTGATCGACACGCATGATGCACCCGTGGTCGATGCCGTGTGGGATCTCTACGTGGAGGCCGTGCGGCGCTTCGGTCGCGTGTCGACCATGATCGAGCGCGACGACCACATTCCTCCGCTCGCCGAGCTGCTGGTGGAACTCGACCATGCCAGGTCGCTGGCCGACGCGCTGATGCAGGAAGCCGCGTGAGCAATCTGCGCGCCCTGCAGCTGCAACTGGCCGATGCGATGCTGGCGGGCGGCACGCCCTTGCCCGGCTCGTTGCGCGGTGACGACAGGGCCGACGAGTCGAGCCGGCTCGCCATCTACCAGCATGGCTATCGCATGCGTCTGCGCGAGGCGCTGGCAACGGAGTTTCCCGGTCTGGCCCTGCTGTCCGGGCGACGCTTCGCCGGGCTGCTGGACGACTACGTGGCCGCGCATCCCTCCACGCACTTCAATATTCGCTGGCATGGCGCAGGCCTCGCCGGGTTTCTCACCCGCACGGCGCCATGGCGTGACCGGCCCGAACTGGCCGAGATGGCGCGACTGGACTGGGGCATTTCCACCGCGTTCGACGCAGCCGACCATGGCACGGTCAGCGCCGCCGAACTGGCGGGCATCGCGCCCGAGGGATGGGCGGCATTGCGGCTGCATCCTCTGCCGCACGCGCATCTGCTGCGCAGTACCTGCAATATCGATGCGTTCCGGCGTGCGGCCGACCGGGGCGAGCCTCGTCCGGCGTTGCGGCGTTGGCGCCGGCCACGTCATCTGCTGGTATGGCGGCCGGCGCTGGACGTGCGCTACCGGCAGGTTGAAACGCGCGAATTGCCTGCACTGCTCGGCGCCCTCCATGGCGACACCTTTGCGCAACTGTGCGAACGCCTCGCCCAGCGTCATGGCGATTCAGACCTGCCCCGCATGGCCGCCCTGCTGGCGCAGTGGCTGGGCGATGGGCTGATCGGACAGCTGGCCCTGCCAGGAGGATCAGCCCTCTAAGCGGTCATCCAATCGGCGATGTAACCGGCAGCCTACCGGCGGCGAAGTCCTTGATGAGACCCGCCGGAAGGAACCCCATGTCCATCGAACCGAATCCGTCGCTACCCGCCGGCCCGCGCCCGCGACTGGTGGAACCGGCGTTGGAGTCCCTGCTCAACCGGTCGATGCTGCAGGTGCAGGTGGTCGCCGAGCTGCATCGTTGCGGTTCGTGGTTTGCGGATGCACCGCGCTATGAGTGCGGCTTGTTCCATCTGGTGGGCACCGGCCGCTGCCAGGTGGAAAGCGAGGAACTCGGCGGCGCGGTGACGCTTGAAACCGGCGACCTGGTGATCTTTCCGCACGGTGCGCCGCATCGGCTCAGCGGCATCGGCGGTGACGGGGACGGGGACGGGGACGGGGACGGGGACGACATGCTGCAGACCAGCCTGATCTGCGGCGAGTTCCGCTTCACCGGCAGTTCCCAGCATCCGCTCAATCTGGCCTTGCCCGCCTGCATGGTCATCCATGCCGCCGACGCCAGCGCTCCGTTCCGACAGCTGGCTTCGACCATGGCGCAGGTGGTGCACGCCGACTGCGCCGGCCGCCTTGTGCTGCTCAACAAGCTGGCCGATGCGTTGTTCACGCTGGCGATCTGCGATTACTCCCGCACCACGGAAGAACGCCAGGGCCTGTTTGCCTCACTGGCCGATCCGCGTATTTCCCGCGTGCTGCAGGCCGTACACGACCATCCCGGCAAGGCCTGGACCATGCAATCGATGGCCGCCCTGGCCTGCATGTCCCGTTCCGCGTTTGCCGAGCGCTTCACCCAGCTGATGCGGCAGCCGCCGATCCAATATGTCACGCAGTGGCGCGTCAGCGTGGCCGAGCAGTTGTTGCGCGACCGCCAGCAATCGGTGGCGGGCATCGCCCAGCAATTGGGCTATAGCAGCGAAGCGGCCTTTCGCCGCCTGTTCAAGCGTGTGAGCGGCCGATGTCCCGGCCGTGTGCGCGGCGAAGGCGTGCACGCTGCTGCGTTGAATTGAGTGCGACTCAGCGCGAGGGCGGCATGCACTTGCGCCCAGAACATCGAATGGGGGTTCACTGGTTTCTCGCATGCCTCGGCCGGCTTGAAGTCCTGCATGGCGAGTCTGTAGAACGCCAGCAGCACGGTCTTGGGGTCTTTGCCGGCATCCGCCGCGGACAGCGGGCGGACGACCAGCAGGCACAGCAGCAAGGACAGCCAACGCTTCATCGCAGTTCCCCTATCGATGGAACGGTCAGGTCGCGCTTAGCCGTACGCTCGGTGGCAAGGCCGCGCCGTCCGGACCGGACCGCATCGCGGCGTCTGTATGGCACGGCGTAGCGCGTGCGCTGTGGAGGCCACGCGCACTGGCACGCCATCGCAACCTGTGTAGACTCCCCCGGACCACCCGTGTCTCCGACCATGTCGCGCCGGGTCGCCGTTCCGGCGCGTGACAACAGAGCGTTTCCCTCGCTGCGAGGTACCTCCATGTTGATGCGTTGCGTTGTGTTTGTCGGGCTGTTTGCACTGGCCGCTTCTTCGCTGGCCGGCACCGCGACCTCACCTGCTGCACCGGCCGCGGGCGCGGCGGTGAAGGCCGATGCTCCCAAGAGCACATCGTCCGGCACGCAATTCATGCTGCCCTCCGACTGGACGCTGCACGCCAGCGGCAACAAGCTGACGCTCAATCCGCCCGAGGCCGGTTCGCAGGCCGTGCTGGTGGACGTGAAGGCCGGCACTCCCGATGACGCCGTGGCGCAAGCGTGGAAGGCCTATGCCCCCGCCAAGACCTGGCCGCTGCAGGTGGCGACCGATGTATCCCCGCGCGACAACTGGGACCAGATCCGCATCTACAACTACGAGACCTCCGCCAACGACAAGCGCGGCGTCACCGCCATCGCCTACCGTCATGGCGACCAGTACACCGTGCTGATCTACGACGTGGCCAATGCGGTGGGCGAAAAGCGCGCCTCGCAACTGCGCGCGATCTCCGACCGCCTGTTGCCCAAGGGCTACCAGCGCGAGAGTTTCGCCGGCAGGCAGGCGCATCCGCTCGATGCGGCGCGCATCGAAACGCTCAAGAGTTTCGTGGACGATGCACGCAAGGCGTACGACGTGCCGGGCGTCGCCATCGGCCTGATCGATCACGGCAAGGTGGTGTTCGCCGGCGGCCTGGGCGTGCGCGAGATCAACAAGCCCGAGCCGATCGACGCCGACACGCTGTTCATGATCGCCTCCAATACCAAGGCGCTGACCACGCTGATGCTGGCGCGCGAGGTCGATCAAAAGAAATTCACCTGGAACACGCCCGTGGTGCAAGTGATGCCCAGCTTCAGGCTGGGCGACGCGGCAACCACCAGGCAAGTGCTGATCAAGCACCTGATCTGCGCCTGCACCGGCATGCCGCGGCAGGACATGGAATGGCTGCTCAACAGTCGCGACGCCACGCCGGAGACAGTCTTGCGGGCATTGTCGGGCATGCAGCCCACCAGCAAGTTCGGCGAGCTGTTCCAGTACTCCAACCTGATGGCGGCAGCGGCCGGTTATATCGGCGGCCATGTGCTGTATCCGGATATGGAGCTGGGCGCGGCCTACGACCTGGCGATGCAGAAGCAGGTGTTCGATCCGCTCGGCATGAAGATCACCACCTTCGACTACGACCGCGCCCTGCTCGGCGACCACGCCACGCCACACGGCATGGATGTGGACGGCCATACGGCGGTGGCCGGCATGGGCATCAATGATTCCATCCGCGCGGCGCGTCCCGCCGGTGCGGCGTGGAGCGCGGTGAGCGACATGCTGCGCTATGTGCAGATGGAGCTGGCCAACGGCATACTGCCGGACGGCAAACGCTACGTATCAAAAGAAGCCTTGCTGGAACGCCGCAAGCCGAACGTGGCGCTCGGCACCACGGCCACCTATGGCATGGGCCTGATGGTGGATCACACCTGGGGCGTCCCGGTGGTGCATCACGGTGGCGACCTGGCCGGTTTTCATTCGGACATGCTGTGGTTGCCCGAGCAGGGCGTGGGTGCGGTGATCCTCACCAATGCCGACGCCGGCGTGTTCATACGCGGACCGTTCCAGCGCCGGCTGCTCGAAGTGCTGTTTGACGGCAAGCCGCTGGCGCAGGGTGACATCGATGCCGGCGTGAAGCGGCTGAAGGCGGAGATCGCCGCCCAGCGCAAGCGCCTGACCGTGCCCGCCGATCCCGCCCAGGCAGCCAAGCTGGCGGACCGTTATCGCAACCCGGCCGTGGGCAGCATCCAGGTGGATCGCAGCGGCAAGAACCTGGTCTTCAACTTCGGCGCGTGGCATAGCGATGTGGCGTCACGCAAGAACGACGACGGCTCGCTGTCGTTCGTGACCATTTCGCCGGGATCCGATGGTTTCGAATTCGTCGTCTCCGGCACGGCGGACAATCGCAAGCTGGTCCTGCGCGACGACCAGCATGAATACGTCTACGACGAGGTGAAGTAAGCCATGAACGCTTTGCATCGCAACGGGCTGCGCCTGGTATTGGGCGCGGCAGTCTCCGTGGCTGGCGCCACGGCGCTGGCCGATACGCTGAACGTGCCGGAGATCCCGGTGGACGGGACATTGCAGCGCAACTACCAATGCCAGGCTGGCAAGTCGCTCAAGGTGACGTACTACAACAGCCATGGCGGCCAGAGCTTTGCGCTGCTGTTGGTGAAGGACAAGCCCATGTTGTTTGTCGACACCATGGCCGGCTCCGGCGTGAAATACGTGGCCGGTCCGTATACGTGGTGGACCAAGGGCAACAACGGCGACCTGTACGACATGACCGCCGGCCCGAACGCAGCGCCCATCGTTGCCGGCTGCACGTCGTCGTCCAGCAAATAGACGACAGTCTCCTCACCTCGCTGAACCGGGGAGCGCGTCTCCTTCAGCACCATGAACGAACTTGCTGCGTCGCATGATGACAGCGGCAAATTCTCTCGCTCATGCTCCCCCTCCACGCAGAAACCTACCGCCCAAAGTCTGACCGCAAGAAATTGCCGGTCATGTCCAAGTGCGTTTCAGCGTGCTGCACCGGGGGGTGCAGTCATCGAATCACGTCATGGGGAAGGGAATGAACGGTCGCCGCTCGCAGGTTTTCGTCGCAAGTTTCATCGGGGCCAAGCGCCCACTCACCGTTGCATGTGCCGCTGCCCTGATCGCCTTGGCGGCTGCGCAACCGGTGTTTGCGCAACAGGCACAGGATCCATCCAGCACGCCGCAGAGCACCCAGCCGACGCCGGCTACGAAGCCTGCAAAGACCGACCAGAACGCGCTGCCCAAATCGGAAGACCGAGCCGCCACGCTCGATGCGATCACCGTCACCGGCATCGCGGGCAGCATCGAGAATTCAATCAAGGCCAAGATGAACTCGGACAACATCATCGAGGCCATCTCCGCCGAAGACATCGGCAAGCTGCCCGATGCGAGCATCGCCGAAAGCCTGGCGCGCCTGCCCGGCCTCGCTACGCAACGCGTGGATGGTCGTGCCAACCAGATTTCCATCCGCGGCCTGGCGCCCGACTTTGCCGGCACCACCTTGAACGGCCGCGAGCAGGCCACCATCGGCGAAAACCGCGGCGTCGAATACGATCAATACCCTGCGGAACTCATCAGCGGCGCGGCGGTGTACAAGACGCCTGATGCGAGCCTGATCGGCCAGGGCCTGTCCGGCACGGTGGACCTGCACACGCTCAAGCCGCTGGACTTGTCCACCCGTACCATCGTGGCCAACCTGCGCGGCGAGTACACCACCAACGGCAAGAACAACCCGGGCTCGGATGTGGGCGATCTTGGCCATCGCGCCAGCTTCTCCTACGTCGACCAGTTTCTGGATCACACGCTGGGCCTGGCCATCGGCTTCGCCCAACTCGATTCGCCGATCCAGGAAAAGCAGTACCAGGCGTGGTGGTGGAGCCTCAACAACGGCCCGGGCAGCATCGAAGGCGCCTGGGGCGGACCACATTCGCCGGGCCTGCCCGACGGCGTGCTCTCGCAGGAAGGCATGCAGCTGCGCGCGCAGTCGGAGAACCAGTTGCGCAACGGCCTGATGGCCGTGCTCGAGTGGGCGCCGAACGACTGGTACCACTCGACGCTGGACACCTACTACTCCACCTTCAACGAAAAGAAGACCACCAACGGCGTGCAGTGGGCGAGCGGCCCCTATGACAACGCCGGCCCCGCCGTGTACAGCAATGTGGGCGTGGTGCCGTCGCAACCCTATCCGGTCGTCACGACTGGCACGATGGATGGCATCCGGCCGATCCTGCAGAACGAGTACACCAAGGAACACGACAAGCTGTTCTCGGTGGGCTGGAACAACCAGTTCGAATTCGGCGGCGGTTGGCAGGGCGTGGCGGATCTGTCCTATTCCAGCGCGAAGAAAGACCTGCACGACGCCTACCTGTTCACCGGCATTCCTGGCCAGGGCACCACCAGCGTGCAGTTCGCCACGCCGCTCAACTACGGCTTTCCGAACTTCAACGCGGGCGTGAACCCGGCCGATCCATCGGGCATCCAGTTCACCGACCCCGATGGCTACGGCTACAACGGCCGCCAGGAGTTCGACCACCAGAACGATGTGATCAAGGCGATCCGCCTGCAGGTCTCCCATCCGGTGGGCTGGATCTTCAGCACCGTGGATGTGGGCGTGAACTACTCCGACCGCAAGAAGACCAAGTCGGCGGACGTGCAATTCGCGTGGCTCAACGGCAACGGTTCGACCGGCAGCACCTACCAGCCGGGCTACTCGGTACCGGTCAATCCGGCCTTCCTGTACGGACCCACCTCGATCAATTACGGCGGCATCGGGCCGATCCTCAACTACAACGTGCTGGCGGCGCTGAACAGCCAGTTCTATCTCACCGACGGCAACGGCCAGGGCGACTGGGCGCGCAACTACAGCGTCGAGGAGAAAGTGCCGGTCGCCTACGTGAAGTTCAATATCGACACGATGCTGGGCAACGTGCCGCTGCGCGGCAATATGGGCGTCCAGTTTGTACACACCGACCAGTCGTCGACAGCGCTGCAGACCAACGGCAACACCCTGGTGGGCAATATCAGCGGCGGCACCACGTACAACAACGTGTTGCCCAGCCTGAACCTGGCGGCTGAGATCGCCGACCAGCAATACCTGCGTTTCGGTTTCGCCAAGACCATGACGCGCGGACGCATCGATGATGAGAAGGTCGCCACCTCGGCCGGCGTGTATCAGGTCACCGATGGCCCCGCGGCCGGCCAGGTGCTGTGGACGGGCAGCGGCGGCAATCCGGAGCTCAAGCCTTATGTCGCGGTGGGCACGGACTTGTCGTGGGAGAAGTATTTCGGCAAGTCCAGCTACGTCGCCGTCGCGGTGTTCAACAAGAATCTGTTGAACTACATCTACAACCAGACGGTGCTCAACTACGACTTCTCCAAGTACGTCAACAACGATCCGACCCTGGTGCCGACCAGCAACATCGGCTCGTTCACCACGCCGGAAAACGGCACGGGCGGCCGCATGGAAGGCCTGGAACTGTCCGGTGCGCTCGAAGGCGCGCTGATCGCCCGTCCGCTCGACGGCTTCGGCATGCAGGCCAATTTCTCGCTGACCAACAGCACCGTGCCGGTGAGTTCGGTGTCCTCGATTCCGGGCGCGCCGTCCACCCTGCCCGGCCTCTCGCGCAAGGTGGCGAACCTGGCGTTCTACTACGAGAAATACGGCTGGTCGGTGCGCATCTCCGAACGCTATCGCTCCTCCTTCACCGGCGAAGCGATCGCCCTGTTCGACCAGCTGGGCTATCAGCAAGTGCTCGCCGACAAGCAGACCGATTTCCAGGCCGGCTACAACTTCACCGATGGCTCATGGAACGGCCTGTCGGTGCTGCTGCAGGTCTACAACCTCACCAACTCGGCGTACAAGACCGCGCAGATTTCCGCGCTGCCCAATGGCGTGTCGATCGGACGTCCGCTCGACTACAACACCTGGGGCCGCACGGTGATGTTCGGCATCAACTACAAGCTCTGATCGGGTTACGACCCGCCTCGCCTTAACGCCCCAGGGAAGCGGCATGAAGGAAATTGGCGGATGGATCGGGTGGGCGCTGGCCATCGTTAGCACGATGGCCAGCGCCCATTGTTCGCCCACCATGGCTCCGTAGCCTTCACACTGTGGGAGCGCACCCTGTGCGCGACTGCCCCACGAGACCAGGGATGGCTATGCTGGGACGAGCACTTCAACGGAGAACACCCGTGCGCGAGCTATACCCCGAGATCGAGCCCTACCGCACCCATCGCCTGCGCGTGGATGACATCCACGAATTGCACGTCGAGGAATGCGGCAATCCCGATGGCCTGCCGGTGGTGTTCCTGCACGGCGGCCCGGGGGCTGGTGTGTCGCCGTATCACCGCCGCTTCTTTGACCCGGCGCGCTACCGCATCGTGCTGTTTGACCAGCGCGGCGCCGGCAAGTCGACGCCGCATGCGGAATTGCGCGACAACACGACCGTGCATCTGGTCAGCGATATCGAAGCCATCCGCGAATTCTTCGGCATCGAACGCTGGGTCGTGTTCGGTGGCTCGTGGGGTTCCACGCTGGCGCTCGCTTATGCGCAGAAGCATCCCGAACGTGTGCTCGGGCTGGTGCTGCGCGGCATCTTCCTCGGCCGGCCCGGCGAGCTGCGCTGGTTCAACGAACTCGATGGCGGTGCGCGCTGGATCTTTCCCGAGCGATGGGAACGCTATCTCGCGCATATCCCCGAGGAGGAACGCCATGACATGGTGGAGGCGTACTGGCGACGCCTGGACAGCGACGACGAGGCCGTCCGCATCGCCGCGGCGATCGCGTGGGGCAATTGGGAGGGCGGCAGCACGACGCTGGTCCACGATCCCGACGAGCCCGGCAGTTTCGAGGACCCGCATGCCGCCGTGAGCGTGGCACGCGCGGAAGCACACTACTTCCGCCACCGCGTCTTCCTCGAGCCGGATCAGCTGCTGCGTGACGTGGACCGTGTGCGGCACATCCCCGCCACCATCGTGCATGGCCGCTACGACATCATCTGTCCGGTGAAGAGCGCCTGCGACCTCGCCAATGCATGGCCAGAGGCGGCATTCCATATCGTGCTGGCCGGTCATAGCGCGGCCGATCCCGCCATCGTGGATGTCCTGGTCAGCGCGACGGATGCCTTGGCCGATCGCTACGTGTGATGCCGGAGCAGCAGATCGCCACGCGTGCGCACAACGTGTGCCGCGTGGCCGATATCTCCCCCTTGTCACCGACGGGTGACTGGGGTTTGATGCAGTCATCTGGCGACGACGTCCCCCTTTGTTGCGTCGCCTGAACTCAGAAAGATAGACGCGATGCTGCGGCATTCGCGTGTCTGACCGGACCCAACGACTCCGGCCGGATGGATGTGCCTGGCTTCAGGGGTTGTCGAACTGCCACGCCAATGAGGGACTGACATGCGCGCACGCAAAGCTGGAAACACGCTGGGTTTTCTCGTCGCCGTTCTGATGTTGCTGGGAGGCGCTGTCCATGCTGCGCCATCGACTGATGCAAGCCAGGCTGCTCCCTCGCTGGAATTTGTCGCCTCGCCTTTTGCCGACTTCCTGTTCTATCTGCTGCATCGGGACAACGCGAACTTCCCCGACCTGCGAGCGTCCGTGCCGCTCGATGACGTCAAAGAGCTCAATACCGGTGCCTTTCTCCCCGCGTACGCGATGGTGTCGGATATCCGCAGCTACGCCGACCTGTATCGGCTCGCCTACACCTATGACAACAGCGCTGCACTGGTCGCAGCGTTGAAGCAGGGTGAGTCGCACTTCCCCGCGTTCATGGCCTACTGGCGGCGAAACGTGGAACCCAGGGAGCAGGAGACCATCGCTGCATGGAAGGCCGAAGAGGCGAAGGCCCGCAACGTCGAGCGGCTGGAAGGACTCACGCGCTTGCGCTTTCCCTATTCCACGGTGAAGGTCGCGGTGATCGCGCTCGGCCCGCTCGGTGGAAACATGCAGAATCCCCCGATCATGTTTGCCACCATGAAAGATGCGAGCCTGCCTGCGGTGGTGGGCTACGACGGCACCCACATGATGCTCAGCGGCCACGCTGACGACTGGAAGAAGCGCCACAAGGCATCGCAAGCCATCAACCTGATCTATGCGCACGGCGGCACGGCTTACGACATCGAGGAAGCACTATGCCTGCTCATGCAGGCCAAGCTTCCGGCGACCTATGGGACAGGCGCCGGGCAATCACCCGCCGATATCGGCGATACACCACGTCGCGTGCTGTTGCGCGCGATGGAGCGGGACTGGGACCGCTATCGCGCCGACCCGTCGATGAATGCGACGGACTTCGCCATCGACGAAACCATCCGCACGTTCGGTGCGACAGGCGTCGCCACACTGCCCTGAGCACGCTTGCGCATCGCCAACCGCCGGCTAAACGCAGGTTCTTCCGGCAAGGCCTGCGCAAGCGGGGGCGCTGAATAATGCGGCCACTTTCCTACCCGAGGGGGCCGCATGAAGTTGCTTTGCAAGCGCATGATGTTGACGACCAGCCTGGCCGTGTTGTTGCCGTTGGCTGCCCACGCCGATATGCCGGGTCGCCACCCTGCCTACCTGCACGCGCTGTCCGATCTGCGTGCGGCACGCTGGATGCTCTCGCATCGTCCGGGCGATGCTGCGGTGAGCAGCCAGGAAGATATCGCCATCTCGGAGATCGACCGCGCGATGGGCGAGATCAAGCACGCCGCCTATGACGACGGCAAGAACCTGGACGATCACCCGTCGGTCGACATGGGCACGGACCAGCCGGGCCGCCTGCATCAGGCTGCACAGCTGCTGGCCAAGGTGCACAACGATATCGATCGCGAAGAAGACGATCCGCAGTCGCGCGAACTCAAGCATCGCGCCCTGATGCACGTGGACCAGGCCCAGGCGGCCGTGGACCACGCGATCGGCGATATTCACTACGGGCGTTGAGCCGCCGCATGCCAGCGCTTCATCGAGGCGCTGGCGTGCTTGCATTGAGCGCGGAGGTCAGCGGCGCTACGCCACTGCGTTCTCGACACCCGCCCGTTCGCGAAACTCCTTGCACATCTGCTCCACCAGGGCGCGATGATCGGGCAGATCGTGCAAGGCCTGTGATGCGGCCACCTGGATATTGCGAAATTCCTGCCGCGCCTCGTCGACGCGCGGATACAGGTTGCGCATGGGCAACAGGTCCGTCTTGAATTCCATGCCATAGAGCACGTACTGCCAGCTGGAGACCAGGAACATCTCCAGGTCGCTGACAAAGTCCAGCCGATGCGGCGGCCGATGCTTCCACTGCGCCAGCTTGTCCTGCAGCGTGTCGGGAATGCTCACCGGATCGGCGTTGTCGATCCAGAACTTCGAGTCGCGACGCTGGCTTAGGCAATAGTGCATCTTGATGAAATCGATGATGCGGTCGTAGCGCGCGATCATCATCTCGTTGAAGTGGCGCGCGGCCTGCTCCATCGTGTCGGTATCGCTCGGCAGCAAATGCGTGAGCAGATAGGTCGCCAACTCGATCAGCGCAATGCCGGTGGATTCCAGCGGCTCCACAAAGCCGCCGGCAAGTCCCACCGCCACGCAGTTCTTGCGCCAGTGCTCCGGCCGATAGCCGGTTTCAAATTTGATATGGAAGGCCTTCAGGCCCTCTGCGACCGGACCAAGATAGTTCCGGAACACCGCCTCCGCTCGCTCCACGTCGGTGTGCCGCGAGGAATACACATAACCTGCGCCGCGCCGCTTCTGCAGGCCGATATCCCAGATCCAGCCCGCTTCTTGCGCGGTGGAAATCGTATACGACGGAATCGGCGAATCCGGCTGCGCATAAGGCACCTGGATGGCCACCGCGCGATCGGCGAACAGCACGTCGGCGCGGCTGCGGAACGGCGACTGCATGACGTTGCCGATCAACATGCCCTTGAGGCCGGTGCAATCCACGTAGAGGTCGGCGGTGAGTTCGCCCAGTTCCTTGGTCACCACGCGCGCAATGGCGCCGTGCTCGTCGAGCTCCGCGCGCTCTACCGTGGCCACATGGCGCTGCACGCCCAACGCTTCCTGGCCATGCTCGGCCAGCACGCGCGCGAAGCAGGCCGCATCGAAATGGAACGCGTGGTTCAACGGACCCTGGTAATCGGGGTCCTTGAGGCGCTTGGGGCCCTTGCCGTGATCGACCAGGGCGCTCTGCATCGATACCGCATCGGCGAACGGCACGCCTTCCGGCGCCACGCCGAGCAGCCAATACGGCAGCAGCTCCGGACCACCGGGACGCTGGCTCGGTGCATTGAAAGGATGGAAGAAATGATCCGCACCGGGCGTGCCCGGCGGGCGCACCCAATGGCGGTAGTGAATGCCTTGCTTGTACGTCGCCGTCGCGCCGACCAGGAAGCGACGCTCGTCCAGGCCGATGGCGGCAAGCGTGCCGCGAATGGAGGGAAACGTCGCCTCGCCCACGCCGAGCAGACCGATATCCGGCGATTCCACCAGATGCACCTGCACGCCATGGGGATCGACTGCATTCACCGCCTTGGCGAGATAGCACGCGGCCAGCCAGCCGGCGGTGCCACCGCCGACGATCAGCACTTTCTTCAGACGAGCCATGGGATCTCCCGGCTGGCGGGCAGGCCAGCGCGCTGCGGCAATGCATCCGCAGACGATAGTAAGAAAGAACTGCCGGGCCGCCCCACGCGGGCCCGGCAAAAAAGCCATTCAAGGGGAGAGGCGGCGATGCTCCCCGGAGCATCGCCTATAGAACGGCAAACCATCGGCGGCGCGTATGTCATGGGGCCGCCCCGAACTTCATCAGAACCACACGCCCAGCTGCACACCGTAGGTGCGCGGCGCCAGGTACTGCGATACGTACTGCAGCGAACCATCAGACATCAGGAAGCGACCGGCACTGGTGCGGACCTTTCCGTCGGAGATGTTCTGCACGTACGCGTTGACCCACCACTTGTCGCCCGGCTCGGTGTAGCGCAGCGAGAGGTCGCCGCGCGTATACGCCTTCTGCTGGTCGCCGGAGCCGAGGTTGAAGTAACTCAGCCACTGCGAGCTCTGGTACTGCGCGCTGACGCGCGGCGTGAGTCGACCGCCGTTGCCCAGATGGAAGTCATGCTCGTAGATCGCGGTGAGCGAGACATTGGGCGCGTGCGGCAGATCGTTGCCGGTGACGTTTGCGCAGTTGGCCAGGTTGGACGCCGGCGGACAGGCGGGCAGGCCCTGGTAATCGTTGCTGCCTGCGTAGACCAGCGTGCCGAGCTCCTTCTTCGGAATGGCCGAGAAGATCAGGTTGGCGCGATCGTCCTTGGTCTGGTACGCCAGCTCCGATTCGATCCCGAACACCTTGGTGCTGCCGCCCACGTTGGAGAAGCCCAGGCCATGGTTGCCGTCGGGATAGACAATGGGCGCGGACAGCTGGAAGTTCTTGAAGTCTTCGTAATAGACGGCCGAGTTCCAGGTCATGCGGCCATCGAGGAAGCTGAACTTGCTGCCGATCTCATAGTTGGTCAGCGTCTCGGGCTTGTACAGCGTGCCCGCGTCCTGCGTGCCGCCGGACTTGTAGCCGGTGGACACGCTGGCGTACAGCAGGCCGTTGGCGCCGACATCGGTATCCACGCGCACCAGCCAGGTCGGCTTGCTCTTGCTGTACTTGGCCGTGTTCCGCTGCGAAATGCTGAAGCCGTTGGACGGATCCGGATACACGCCCGGGGAGATCGGCAGCTGCGGCACATTGGGATCGTAGTTCCAGCCCCAGTTGATGCCGCCCTTGTTTTCCTTGTCGTCATGCGACCAGCGCGCACCACCGGTGAGGCGCCAGTGATCGGTCATGTGCCAGGTGGCCTGGCCGAACAAGGCGTACGACTCCACCGTTTCCTTCGGCTGGATGAAGGAGCCCTGCCAGTTCACGGAACCGTACTTGGTGCCGTTCATGATGGGGATGTCGAAGCGGATGTTGTTGTCTTCGTAGCCGTAGTACGCGCCCACGATCCAGTCCACGGTCTGCGGGCCGGTCGACTTCAGGTCCACTTCCTGGCTCCAGCTTTCGTAGTTGGAGTAGTTGGTGCGGTCGTCCTGGTACACGCCGTTGGTGGTGAAGCTGGTGGGCACGCTGACACCGACGTCCTGGTCGAAGTCGCTCTTGCCCGAGTAGCGGTTGTAGCCGGCGATGTAGCTCAGCTCCATGCCATCGTTGATGTTCCAGTCCATGCGGCTGCGCACCGTCTTGGACGTGCGGTCCAGGTACGGCGCCGTGTCGATCAGCGCGGACCAGAACTCCTGGCCCTGGCGCGGCGTCTGCATCAGGCTCAGATCCGGCGTGCCGCGATCGAGGAAGTACTCGTAGGAGAGGTTCCACTTGAACGTATCGCTGGGCTGCCACAAGGCACTCACGCGCGCGGCGGACTGATCCTGCGAGTTGTACTTCTTGCCGCCCTGCACGTACTGGCTGGGGTCGATCGGCTTGAAGTTGGCCAGCGTGCCGCCCGATGCGGGCGAGGCCAGATACGCCTGCTGCTGCTGCGCCACGCTGGGCAGCTCGGTGGACGGATTCTGGTAGTCGACGTAACCGTCGTGCTGCTCGTGCACCACCGCTACGCGCATGGCGAAGGTACTGCTGATCGGCAGATTGAATGCGCCGCGCGCGCCCAACTCGTTGAAGTTGCCCGCTTCCACCTGCGCATTGCCGTAGAAGCCCGCAGCGATATCGGGTTTGGCCGTCTGGAAGCTGATGGCGCCGGCGGTGGAGTTGCGACCCCACAGCGTGCCCTGCGGACCGCGCAGCACTTCCACGCCATCCATGTCCAGCAGCAGGCCGGAGGCAGCTTCCGCACGCGGCGCGTACACGCCGTCGACGAAGGTGGCGACTTCAGGATCGGCGTATTCGGTTTTCGCGCTGTCGTTGCCGATACCGCGCAAGGTCAGCGTGACCACGCCGTGGTCGCCCTGGCTGGTGCCCTGCAGGCCCGGCACCAGCTTGGTGAGATCCTGCACGGTCATGACGCGCTCTTTGTCGAGCGTGTCGGGCGTGATGGCGCTGACTGCGACGGGCGTTTTCTGCAGCAGCGTCTCGCTCTTGGTCGCGCTCACCGAAATCGCATCGAGCTGCTTCACCTTGCGCTCGCCCGGCGGCGTGGCGTTTTGCGAAGACGCGCTCTGCGGCGCTGCATCCTGATCCGCCGCCAGCACTGCGCCAGGCGCGAGTACCAGGGACATGGCGATGTACAACGCCGAATAGCGCAACTTCATTTGGCTTCCCCTCAATTCATTCGGATTGTTGTTCGTCACCGCCCTCGACGGCGACTGGTTTGATGTCATCCCCGATGACAGCGCTGTCATTTAGATTGATGACAGCGCTGTCATGCGGATCATAGACCGGTTCCCCGGCAGAAGCTTGACGCGCGGCAGCAAGTTAAAGATTCCCCCGGAACCCTTGCTGTAGCTCGTTTTCGCCTTTCAAGCGAACCGCCTTGATGCCGGTTTTGATGCAAGAGCAAATCGTCATTCAGCCATCCGTGGCGCGTTATCGCTGACACATCCCTTCCTTCAAACCCTTCTTGAGGCGGCCTGGGCTGACCTCGCAAACCTCTGCGGGCCCGCCGTTCGCCTCGCTTCCCTTACTTGACGCAATCGACCACCTGATCGACGTCCGTGCCGAGGGCCACGCGTGAAATCGCCAGCCTGGTGCCCTTGCCGGCGCCCCACGCAAACGGCTGATCGATGTGATGCATGTCGGCGCCAGCGGCCCGGAAACACTTCAACGGCACGCCGACGCGCGTCCACTGGCCCGGCGGCAATGTCGCCAGTGTCTTGGCCAACGGCACGTGGCCTTCGCAATGCGCACCGCAGCCCATGCCGACCCATGCGTTTTGCGCCGGCATCGCATCGACACGCAGCGTCGTCACCAGCAGCACGTCGCCATTGGTTTCGCGATCGAGATCGAGCGGCGTGCGCGCGTGGATCGCCAGCTGGGCGTTGTCGCTGTTCCAGCTGAAGAGGCGCGCATCCTCCTGCGCCTTGTAATCGAGTGCGGCCATATGCAGCGCGCCGTCCGGCGTCGTTGCCGGCGACACATCGCCAGTCATCGATGCGCCTTGGCCGTCCACCAGGGTGAAGCGATAGCCGTGCACGGCCTTGCCGCGATCGAGATAATTGCCGATCGGAATCTGCTCGCCGCTGATGCCCGACACTTCGGAGAGCCTGGGCACCGCCGCGCGATCGGCATAGGTGAGCCCGTAACCCAACGCGAACTGCGGCTTGCCCTGCCCCACCATGGCCGTGCCCGGCCACGCATAGGCCAGCTTGCCGTGGAAGTCGTTGGCGATTCCGCCGTCGCGCTTGCGCAGCAGCACATCGGCGATGCCGCCGCCTTCGCTGCCCGGCAGCCACGCCGCGACAAAGGCGTCGGCCGCATTGATCTCGCGATTCACCCATAGCGGACGGCCAGTGAGGAATACCGCCACCACCGGGATGTGTTGCGCGCGCAGCTGGCGGATCAATTCAAGCTCGTGATCATCGCCGGGATGGAACATCAGGTTGGGGATGTCACCCTGGAATTCGGCATAAGGGTCCTCGCCGAACACCACCACAGCCACATCCGGCCTGGCTTTGAAATGGCCGTCCGTTTCGATTTCGACCGAGCCGCCCGCGGCCTTCACCTGCTCCGCGAAACCGGCGCCGATCGACTGCGCACCGGGGAAGTTTTCATTCTTCAGCCCCGTGCCCTGCCAGTTGAGCGTCCAGCCGCCGCTCTGGCGCGAAATGTTGTCCGCGCCATCACCAGCGATGAGGATGTGCTTGCGCGGATCGAGCGGCAGCACGCCGCCGTTGTTCTTCAGCAGCACCAGCGACTCGCGCACCGCGCGGCGCGCGATGGCGCGATGGGCGGGACTGCCCACGATTTCTGCGGCCTTCTGCGCGACCGGCTGCGTCGACGGCGCACCCGCATCGAACAGGCCGGCGCGGAACTTCACGCGCAGGATCCGCGCCACCGCATCGTCCAGTCGCGCCTGCGGGATCACGCCGGACTTCACCTCGGCCAGCGTGTGCTCGACCAGGCCGCGCCAGCTGTCGGGTGCCATCAGCATGTCCAGGCCGGCGTTGAACGAAGCCGGACAATCGTCGTTCGCGCAACCGGGCACCTGGCCGTGCGAATTCCAGTCGCCCACCACCAGGCCCTGGAAATCCATGCGCTGCTTGAGCACGTCGGTGATCAGCGCCTTGTTGCCGGACATCTTGCTGCCGTTCCAGCTGGAGAACGAAGCCATCACCGTCTGCACGCCGGCATCGATGGCGGGCGGATAGCCAGCAGCGTGGAGATCACGCAGCGTCGCCTCGCTGATTTGCGCGTCGCCCTGGTCCTTGCCGTTCCTGGTGCCGCCGTCGCCGACGAAATGCTTGGCCGAGGCAAGCACATGCGAGCCGTCGAGAAACTGCGGCGTGCCGACCTTGCCCTGCAGGCCTTCCACCATCGCCGTGGCGTACTGCGCGACCAGCTTGGGATCCTGCGAATAGCCTTCGTAGGCGCGGCCCCAGCGCACATCCTGCGGTACGGCAAGGGTCGGCGCGAAACTCCAGTTGATACCGGTGGCGCGCACTTCAGCCGCGGTGGCCTCGCCGATCTGACGGATCAGTTCCGGATCGTGCGCGTTGCCCAGCGCGGAGTTTTGCGGGAACAGCGTCGCGCCCACGACGTTGTTGTGGCCGTGCACGGCGTCGATGCCAAACAGCAGCGGGATCGGCGCATGCGCGCTGCCGCTGGGCTGCATCGACGCGCGATAGAACTCGTCCGACAAGGCCTGCCATTGCGCGACCGTGGCGGTGAGCTGCGCGTTGGGCTTGGAATTGCCGCCGGCGAGGATCGCGCCAAGGTGGTACTTGCGCACATCGTCCGGCGTCACGCTGAGGATGTCGGCCTGGACCAGCTGGCCGACTTTTTCCTCCACCGTCATCTTCGCCAGCAGGGCGGCAACGCGCTGTTCGAGCGCCGCATCCTTGGGCAAGGGCCAGCTGGCACGCGGCCAGCTGTCGGGGTGCACGGTGGACGCGTCGTCGGCGGATGCGACACCCATGGCGCAGGCCAGGGCCACGGCAAGAACGGTCGGAACACAAGGCAAACGACGAACGGAAGCCCGCACGGCTCTCTCCAGCAGACAGGGGGGATGGCTCCCCCTCGGAGCCAGTCGGTCCGGAGACTGACAGAAATGACAGCGCTGTCAATTTGCGATGCAGCAAGCTGGGGCGAGGGCCGCGAGGATGCCTCATGGCTGCCTTTTCTCTTTTAAAGCAGGGTGTTATGGGAAGATGGGGCGCTTGCCGCGCAAAAGGACCCGTTGAGGGAGGCCCGTCGCGCACAGGGTGCGCTCCCACAAGTGTGCCGGCCTGTTCCTCTGTGGGAGCGCACCCTGTGCGCGACTMAGGCCGCCTCGGACCAAGGCCGGAGCGGCGGTAAGCGAGTCCGAAGTCCTTAAGGCGCCTTCGACGTGGATTCGCGCAGCTGGAGCGCATACGGCACCTGCACCAGCAGCCCATCCCCCCGACCACGCAGCACTTCCATCAACTGCAGCGCGGCCAGCTTGCCCATGTCGCGGCTGGGCTGGCGCACGGTGGTCAGCGGCGGCCACAACTGGGTGGCCAGCGGCGTGTCGTCGAAGCCGCAGACGGAGAGATCGCGCGGCACTTTCAGTCCACGCTCGTTGGCCGCCCACATCACGCCGGCGGCCATATCGTCGTTCGCGGCAAAAATCGCCGTGGGCTGCTCGGGCAACGCAAACAACTCGCGCGCAGCCAGCACGCCCGAGCCGAATGAAAACTCGCCCTGCACCACGTATTGCGGATCGAACGGCAAGCCCGCGGTGGCGAGCGCTTCCTTGTAGCCGGCCATGCGCCAGCGGCTGGCGCCGTGATTGGCGATGCCCACGATGTGCGCAATGCGCCGGTGACCCAGTTCCACCAGGTGCATCACCAGGGCTTTGGCCGCCTGCTGCTCGTCCATGCACACGCCGATGGACGCTTCGCGATGCACCGGCGAGATGCTCGAATGCGGCACGCCGTGCTCCTTCAGGCGCTGCAGCAGCGGTGCGTAGTCGGTGAGCGGCGGCGTCATGATCACGCCTTCGATGTGGTGATCGAACACCAGCGCATCGACGCGGCGGATGAAATCCTGCCCGCGCATGCGCAGGGGGCAGGCCATCATGCTGTAGCGGTGGGCATCGCAGGCGTCGAGCACGCCGTCCTGCACCTCGGCCAGATAGGTCGAGGCCGGGTTGTCGTTGTTGTCATAAAGCATCGCCACCAGGAACGAGCGGCTGCCGGCCAGGCCACGTGCCGCCGGGCTGGGTCGGTAGTTCATGGACTCCATCGCCGCCAGCACCTTCTGGCGGGTGGATTCCTTCACCGAAGATTCTTCGTTGAGAACGCGGGAAACCGTTTTTGGCGAGACACCTGTGGCGCGTGCTACATCTTCGAGGCGGACCCGCATGACTTCTCCCAACGGCGAACTGCTGCTGCCCGACCAATATGCCCCCTGCGCCCGGCGGTTTACAAGAACTGGCGTGCCACGCGGGCGCTGTCACCTGCGTTTCACAACACGCCTCGATGCAGCGCGCCCACCCACAGAAGGATTGAGGCCAGGCCGGCCACAGGCGCATAGTGGGCAGCGGGTGGCCAGGGGACCGCCCGAGTAACCAAGCGCAACACAACAGCCGATGGCGGCATCGCGATGCATCGCCCCTGCGCGAGCCGTGCCCACGTTAGTTTCCGCGACACCACCACGGAGCGCCTTGATGAATACACCACTGGGTTGGCTTACCGCTTTCCACACGCTGATCAGTCTCGTCGCAACCATCGTCGGCCTCTGGGCCATTCGCGACCTGATGGTCGGCCGCTATCGCTCAGGCGCCATCACGAGCTTCCTCTGGACGGCAGTCATTACCAGCGTCACCGGGTTCTTCTTTCCCTTTCATGGCGTCACGCCGGCCATCGTGGTGGGGGTGATTGCCCTGATCGTGCTGGCCTGGACGGTCATGGCGCGACGCTCGATTGGCCGCTCCGGCTTCTGGACGGCGCAATTTCCCATCGGCATCGTGATCAGCGAGTACTTCCTGATGTTTGTACTGGTCGCGCAGATTTTCGCGAAGTGGCCAGTGTTGAACGCGCTGGCGCCGGACCTAAAGCAGAAGCTGTTTGGCGCCACCGAACTGGTGGTGTTGATTGTCTTCATCGTGGTCGCCGTGCGCGCCACCAAATCCTTCAGGGTGCGCGCGGTGGCCTGAGGCCGCTCCATCCTGCAGGGTCTGCCACGTCGCCCGCTGGCACAGGGGCGACACATCCCCGGAGTACGTCATGGGCGAGTACCACACTCTTTCGACGGCCGACGGCAGCTTTCGGCTCTACATCGACTATCCCGATCAGACACCCGCACCAGCGGTGGTGGTGCTGCAGGAAATCTTCGGCATCAACAACGACCTGCGCCAGTCCTGCCGCGAACTGGCGGAACAGGGTTTCATCGCCATCTGCCCGGACCTGTTCTGGCGCCAGGAGCCGGGGCTCGACTTGAACGAATGGTCCGAACAGGACTGGAAAAAAGGCTTCGCGCTGTATGAAGCGTATGACTTCGACGCCGGTGAGCGCGATGTCGAGGCGGTGGTCGCCGCCGCACGCAAGCTGGAGGGCGCCAACGGCAAAGTCGGCGTGATGGGCTACTGCCTCGGTGGCCTGATGACTTACCTCACCGCCGCGCGATCAAGCATCGACGCGGGCGTGGAGTACTACGGCGGCGGCACTGAGAAATACCTGGCCGAGGCGCCGGCGATCAAGGCACCGCTGATGATGCACCTGGGCGAGGAAGACGAATTCATATCCAAGGACGCGCAGGCCAAGATCAAGGCGGCGTTTTCGAACAAGAGCAACGTGACGATCTACAGCTATCCCGGTTGCAGCCACGCGTTTGCGCGGCATACCGGAACGCACTACGACGCTGACGCCGCCAGGCTGGCGAACGGACGCACCTACGAATTCTTCCACCAGCATCTCGCCTGAAGCCAGGCGCGCGAAGGAGCGCTCAAAGCTCCTTCGCCGCGTCCGCGAGCACGTGTTCCAACGCCTGCGCGGCCTGCGAGATCGATGACTGCCGGTCGATCACGTATTCGAGCACGCCAAGCGATGGAAGATCCTCGGCCAGCGGCACGATGCCCTCGGGCATGGCATAGCCGGTGAATGCCGACACGCCCAGGCCGGCCATCACCGCGGCCTGGATCACCATGATGCTGCTGCTCACCACGGCGATGCGGTACGAACGATCTGCCGACTTCAAGGCCTCGAACATGCGCGTCCGCGAAATGCTGGGTTCGGGATGGACGGCCAAAGGCAAGACGGCCTCATCGCCACGCACCGGCGATGACGCACCGGTGCACCAGTGCAAGGGCTCGCTCTTCACCACGTAACCACGCTGGCTGCCGCTGAGGCGCTTGGCAAACACCAGGTCGTGCTTGTTCTCGTCGAGCTCGCGGAACAGATCGCCGCTAAGGCCCGTGCGTATCACCAGTTCCACTTCCGGATTGCGCCTCACGAAGCTGCCCAGCGCGCCGGTCAGCCGCGACGATGCGAAGTCTTCCGGAAGACCCAGGCGCACCGTGCCGTTCAACGGCGGGCCGCACACCGTGGTCATCGCCTCGTCCATCAGATCGAGAATCCGCACGGCGTAGCGATGCAGCGACTCGCCGTGGCGCGACACCCGCACATTGCGCGTATCGCGTTCGAACAAGGGTACGCCGACCAGGTCCTCCAGGCGCCGAATATGTTGGCTGACCGTGGATTGTGACAGGCACAGCTGCTCGGACGCCGCGGTGAAGCTGGCGGTCTGCGCTACGACGACAAAGCTGCGAAGGAGTTCGGTGGGTAACGGTCTCATCGCAAAAACCTCTCAATCGTCGCTGGATTCTTCATAAATCAACGCCTTCGCCTGGGCTAGGCTGTGTCCATCCGGGAAACATGCCGCTCGCACCCGGCCATGACCGCAACGTTTTCGATGGCATACCGACGCCATCACCCCACTTCCCTGTCGAGAGGTTATCCCCGTGAACAAGCGCTTCTTCCACCCCAACATCCTGGCCGCAGCCTTGCTGTTTGGCACCCTTGCCGCCGGCCCCGCACTGGCCGCCGAACCCGTGCACAACATCGTCCTCGTGCATGGCGCATGGGTCAACGGCAGTGGCTGGAAACCCGTCTATGACATCCTCGTGAAAGATGGCTACCACGTCTCCGTCGCCGAACATCCGCTCACATCATTCAACGACGATGTGACAGCCGTGAAACGCATCGTGGACATGCAGGATGGCCCCACCATTCTCGTGGGTCACAGTTATGGCGGCGCGCTGGTCACCGACGTGGGCAACGACGCGAACGTGGTTGGCCTGGTCTATATCGCCGCCCATGCGCTCGACCAGGGCGAAACCGAAGTAGCCAATGGCAAGAAGTTCCCCAGCGCTACCAGTCAAACGACCGACATCAAGAAGACCGCCGACGGCTTCCTCTATCTCGACCCGGCCCATTACCCCGCCGACTTCGCTGCCGATCTGCCGCTGCAGCAGGCGCAGTTCGAAGCGAACTCGCAGGAACTGACCGCGGCTTCCGTGTTTGCAGCGCCTGCTGGCCATCCTGCATGGAAGGACAAGCCCAGCTGGTACGCCGTGGCCACAGCCGATCGCATCATCAATCCGGACCTGGAGCGCATGTACGCCAAGCGCGCCGGCAGCCATACCATCGAAGTGCAAGGCGCCAGCCACTCGGTCTACGAGTCGCACCCGAAGGAAGTGGCGGCGTTGATCGAGGATGCGGCCAAGCACGCCGGTACCTGATTCGATCTATGCAGAGTGACCGAGGCGTCGTGCAGACCATGCACGACGCCTCGGTCGTTTTCGTGCTCAGCGGTCGCGGGTCACTTCCGCCGGCGCCGCATCACCCACCTTCTGCGCCAGCGGCAGCGCATCGCTCACCAGGTGCATGAGGAAGCGGCCGGGCTGCTCCTGCATCATCATGTGCGCCGAGTCGGCAAAGATCACCAGGTGCTTGGACGGCGCCTTGAGATCGCCAAACCATTTTTCGGCGGTTTCGTGCGGCGTGGTGTAGTCGTGCGCGCCCGCATACACGATCACCGGCAATTTGAAGTCCGTGACCTGATCGAAGTTCACGTCCAGCAGCGGATCGAGCAGGTGGTTGAGCGAGAACAGGCTGCCCTTGTCGATCGCATCGAGGTCTTGGCGGTTGTAATCGGGTGAGAGCTCTTCCGCGTCCACGTCGAACTGGAAATCCTTGCGGCCCCAGGCCAGGCCGCCGTAGTACATCTCCCATTTGCCGCGCACACCGATGCGGTCGATGGTGAGCTTGGTATCGCCCGGATACGGTCCGATCGATGCCAGTTCCGCGATGGCCTTGGTGTTGTTCTCGGCCTTGGCCCGGCCCAGCGCGTAGTTGTAGCCAATCGCTTCATTGCGACGGCCGTTCACCACCTGTCCCACCGAGATATACGCGTAGAACCAATCCGGATGCAGCTGCGCGAGATGCACGCCGAGCACGGTGCCCCAGGAGTGGCCGAGCAGGAAGATCTTCTTCTTGTTGTAGTGCTCGCGCAGGTATTGGGCCACCTGCGCGGCGTCGTCGGTCATGCCGTCCACCGTCATGCCCGGTGCCATCGCCGCTTCGGTGTTCGCGCGATACGTCTTGCCGGAGCCGCGTTGATCCCATTGCACGACGGTGAAGTAATCCTCCCACGGCGTCTGGAAGGTGTAGCCCTCGGGCATCGCCGGCGAGGCCGGGCCACCGTGCAGGAACAACAGGATGGGGTTGCGGCGATCCTTGCCGCGCACCGAGATCCACTGGTCGATGCCGTTGATGTGCAGCTTGATCTTTTCGTCGATGCCTTGCGGCGTCAAGATCATGCGATTGCTGTCGAGGATGCGGCGCACTTCGTCGCGCGAAATCATCGATGGGTCCGCCTTGGTCGCGGATGCCGCCGGCTTGGCCGGTGCATCGTCGGCGCGGACGCGATCGACGGGCGCGCCGATCGCGAGCAACAACGTGGCGAACAGGGATGCACGCAAGATATTCAAGTCAGCTCTCCTGGCTGGTGTGATTGGCTTTCCGCCGGGCCCCTCGCCCGAACGGGTACGGTCTGACTGCCTGGGGCATGCCGTCATGGGGACATCAGCAAACGGCGTGCCAAACCACGAAGCATCACAGATCAGTGACTTGCGCACGCTACGCGCGCCCGCGGCCGCGTCCGCGGACAAACACGCGGACGTCCGGCCGTGTCCGCCCCATCCCGGCACGTGGCAGTACCGCCTTACCTCCTCTTCACTCGCGAGACATCCGCCTTGAAGCACACTTGCCGACCTCTGTCGCAGGATCAGCCGCGTGCCAGCCGTTCAAGTTCAACGCCATGCCGGCGCTCGATGCCGCCGTTCGCTCTATTTGGCCAGCACGCTGCTGACGAGCCTCTTCGCGGTGCAGGCGCATGGTGAATCTCCGTCGCGCAATGGATCGCAGAGTTCGGCCAGCGAACAGCTTGCCGTGCAGGTCAACGACGATCGCATGACCATCTCGGTGGCGAAGGTGCCACAGGTCTATCTGTATGGACCCATCGATGCCGGCGCCGCGCAGCGCGTGCAGGCCATGATCCAGTCGCGCAGGATCCCGCCCAACAGCGACATCTATCTCAACTCACCCGGCGGCGACGTGGCTGCGGGCATGGCGCTGGGTCGTCTGTTTCGCGCCGGCAACATGACCACCCACCTGGGTTCGCCGCGCAAGACCGCGCGCCAGCCCATCGTGCCGAAATCCTCGCAATGCGTGAACGCCTGTGTCTATGCCTATGCGGGCGGACTCTTTCGCTGGGCGCCGACGGGCAGCGATCGCTTTGGCGCGCAGCCGCTGCCAGGCACGGTTACGCCCGGTAGCGATGCTGCGGCGTACCTGAAGGACATGGGCGTGAATCCGCAGGTGTTCGGCACCTCGCCCGGCGGCGAAGTGACGTGGCTCAATGCCGATCAAATGCTGGCCAACGGTCTATCCAACAATGGGCGCTTGTTGCCCACGGCGGTCAACAGCCCGGTCAGCAGTGTCGCCTCGATCTCGCTCACGCAGGTGACGCGTGAAGGCGAGCATCGCATCACTCTGCAGTGCCGCCCCGATGGCCTCACCATCACCGCGTATTACGCCATCGGCGCCGACCGCGCCCGGCAGATGGTCGCGCGCGCCAGCCGTTCGTACTTCGAGATCAACGATCAGCCCATCAACAGCAGCGACCGCGTCAGCGCATCGGCCGTCGAGCAATCGGTGGTGGTCAGCCAGCCCTTGGCGCTCGCGCAACTCAACCAGTTGCTGTCCGCGCATCTGATGGCCGCATGGCTGGCCGATCGTGGCGGCGCGGTGCGCTACGGTTTCTGGATGGCGCTCGATCCGGTGCGCAACGATCTGCGTACCTACGGCAACAATTGCGAGTATCTGGCCAAACAGGCAGGCGCGAAGAAAAGCTGAGCGCTCGCATCGGCGGACGTCCGCACCGCGTCCGCGGACAGTGCTCCCGCATCGATCCATTCGTGGCGATGGCCGTGCCAGGCGATGTGCGAGCCGCATGAACCGTGGCACGCTTGTTGCCACACCACCTGCAGCGGGACGATGTCCTGCCCTGATCCCGACACGGAACGAAGAGGTGAGTCATGTGGAAAACGATGGCAACGCTGTCGCTCGCGCTGGCCTGCGCGCTGCCGGCGCTCGCAGCGGAACCGCAGCGTACGGTGAGCGGCAGCACCGTCACCTCGACGCACGATCCGAAGATACGCGTCGATCTGCCAGCCACCGCGACCTACGTGGGTTCGGATCGCTGGATGCTGCTGGGCTTCGACGATTGCGAGATGCACGTCTTCGTGGACGCCGGACCCGACAAGCGCATCCAGCGCCTGTACTGGGTGCAATTTGAGGCTTACATACCCGAACGCCCTGAACTGCACCACGACTACTCCGGCTCGCGCCATATCACCATCAACGGCCTGGACTTCTATCTCGACACTTGGGTGCAAAGCGCCGAACAGCCGGCCGAGAAGGACTCCGATGGCGACCATCAGCGTCGCCTGCTCGCCGCCAAGGGCTATCAGCGGCCAGCCAATGCCATGTATGTGCGCCTCGTGCATCTTCCCGATGACCAGAAGCGCAAGGAGCTGATGGTGATCTATGGCGAGGATCTCGCCCCTACCGGTTTCACCGCAGCGCAACTGGGTGAGCACGGTACGGCGCACGATCGTTGGCCGGCGATCGAAAAGGCCTTGATCGCTCGCGCGCAACAACGCGTGTCGTTCAGCCCGTAAACGAAAACACCCCGGCGCGCCGGGGTGTTTTCATCGCGGGTATGGCGATAGCTCAGGGCGACTTGTCGCTGCCCGGATGCGACACAAAGCGCGGCGGCGTGGCCTCGTTGGCGAACTGCCAGGTGCTCAGGTAAGCCAGTTTGAGGATCTTGGCCATCTTCGGATAGTCGATCTTCTCGGCCGTATCGCTGGGGTGGTGATAGTCCGGATGGAAGCCGGTGAACCACCAGAACGCGGGCACATTGTGCAGCACGAAGGGGAACTGGTCGGAGCGGAAGAACACGTTCAAGGCGTATTCGTGATCGAAGCGATCGTCCAGCACCAGGCCCACGTCCCCATTGGCCTTGGCCACCGTACGCTGGTAGTCCGGGCTGTACGCGGCACCGATCAGGTTGAGGCGATTGCTGGTATCGGCGGGAATCTCGATCAGGCCGTCGGTCTGCGGGCTGGGCTTCTCGTCGCGGCCGATCATGTCGAAGTTGATCATCGCGCGCGTGGTGTCGAGAGGACGCAGCGGGTGCGCGGCGAGATAGTACGCGCCGAGCAGGCCACGTTCTTCAGCGGCAAACACCGCGAACAGGATCGAACGCCTGGGCTTGGTCGGGTTGGCGGCGAAGGCACGGGCGAGCGTCACCACACCGACTGTCCCCGACGCGTTGTCGTCGGCGCCGTGCCAGATCTTGTCGCCGGCCTGGCCGTCGTGATCGTGGTGGGCGCTGATGATGATGGTCTCGGGCGCCAGCTTCGGATCGCTGCCTTCGATCAATCCCACCGCATTCCAGGTAGTCGCTTCACGGCGCGAGCTGTTCTTCAGGTGCAGGCTGATGGTGGTATCGGGCAGGGCTTGCGAGCGCGGCTTGAGGTCGCCATCAATGCCGGACTGCAGTGCCTTGGCTGTGTTGCCACTGGTGCTCAGCAGCGCGTCCTCGACCTCGGCGGAGATCACCATGCTAGGGATATGGACCGGGCTGTCCGCCAGCGCCTGGGCGGGAATCGGGTTCGCCGCGTGCTCAGCCTGGTGGCCGATGCGCTTGCGCACCTCCAGCTGCGAGGGATGGTTATGCGAGGGCTCCGGCGCCAGCAGCACCGCCACCGCGCCGTGCTCCTGCGCATTCAACACCTTCACGTAGCCGGTCGCGTAGCGCGTATTGCCGGTGCCATTGAAGATCGACTTCGGATCGGTCTCCTGCGGCTCGTGATCGAACACCACGACGACCTTGCCCTTCACGTCGAGGCCGGCGTAGTCGTCATAACCCAGCTCCGGCGCGGTGATGCCGTAGCCGGCAAACACCACGGGCGCGGAGACGTCCTGATCGGTGGGAAAGGCGCCGGAGACTTCCGGATCCTTCCATTCGGTCTCCTTGCCGGCACGCTTGAGCGTCAGGCGCGTGGCCTTGCCATCAGGGCGATACTCGATCAACGGCACGGCCTGCAGAAAACTCGGCTGGCCTTGCGCATCGGTCGCCGCAGGCTTCAAGCCGGCCTTGGCAAATTCCGAGGCGATCCACTGCACCGACGCATCGTCACCCGGCTGCAGCGAGAGACGCCCTTGCAGGGCATCCGACGCCAGGAAGCTGATATCCGCACGCAAGTCGCCCGGGCGGATCTGTGCAAGGCCAGGCTGCTCCGGTGCGGGAACCGCGGCCAGCGCGGTGGTGGTCAGACTCGCGGCTAGCGCGAAAGCGAGAAACGTGCGGGACATGGACGCTCCAGTGGCGCGGACGGCATCGTCCGGGGGGTGTGGACTGGGAGGGTGCCACGCCCGCCGGGATCGATCAAACCAGACCAACGTCGGATCGCGCCCTGCCCCGCACGGTCCAACTCAGTTTTCGCGACCGCCCATGAAGTCCGGCTCGCCATTGGCCTTCCAGTGGAACGGCATGATGTAAGGCGCGCGGCGTGCAGTGCACTTCCAGTCCGCGCCGCCATTGGCGTGGAAGATGATCCAGTCCTGCTTGCCGTCCTGCGATTTGAAGAAGCCATTGTGCCCCGGCGCATAGAAGCCTCGCGCCGGCGAACTGGCGAGCGCCTGCGTGGGCGATTTGCGCCATGACGCAGGGTCGAGCAGGTTGGCGTCTGCGGCGGCGCTCAGCAGGCCCAGCGAATAGCCGTCCGACCAGCACGCGCTGGCGGAATAGGTGAGGAACACCTGCCCGCGCGGACCTTCGATGAACTCCGGCGCCTCCAGGATCTTGCGGCCGCCCTGCATCTCCCATGCATAAGTGGGATGGGCGATATCCACTTGCGGCTCGCCCAGCGTCCACGGATTGCTCATTGGCGCGATGATCAGGTCGCTGTGATCGTCGACATAGGCGGAATAGACAAAGTAGCGCTTGCCGGCATGATCGAACACGGTGCCGTCGATGCCGGTGAGATGCGTCTTGAGCATGCCTTTGTCGATCCACTCGCCCTGGGTGGGATCGCTCGACGCATTCTCCAGCACCCACACGTGGCGATGCGCGTCGTCGTCATGCGCCTTGTCGGACGCTGAGTAATACAGGTACCACTTGCCGTCCAGGTAATGCAGCTCGGGCGCCCAGATCGAATGGGAGTTGGGACCTTCGGCCGGCGGACGCCACACCACCACCGGCGTGGCATCGGCCAGATGCGCCATGTCGGTGGTCTTGCGCAGCGAGATGCGGTTGCCTTCGGTGCTCGTGTAGTAATAGACGCCGTCGCGCTGCGCTACCCACGGGTCGGGCCCGGACGGCAGCAGCGCATGCATGGTGGCCGGCGGCTGCGCATGCGAGGCCGCGATCAGCAACATGCCAGCGATGGCGGCGAACGTGCGCTTCACGGCTGACCCGCCGTGGCGGCATCGCCGTCGATCTGCAGATAGTCGACGTCGACCACGTGGGCGCCGCCGTCCACGTCGATGGTGTTGAACCCGGGCAACAAGGACGCCGAGATGTTCTCGAGCAGCCAGCCGTCATCCGTCTTGGTGAGGTTGGCATTGGCAAGACGCGCACCATTGACGACGATCGCAGGCTGCGCCGCCAGTCCGAGATCGGCGTAGCGCACACGCAGCGCGTGTTCGCCGCCCGTACTGTTGACCACGAAGCGCAGGCGACCTTCGGGACCCGCACTCAGGCGCGCCTTGCGGAAACTGGACGCCTTTCGATCCGGCACGGAGACCGCGCCGGTGAACTGCGCGTCTTCGGCTTCGTAGCGATTGAAGTTCAACTTCGCCGTGTTGAACAGGATTTCGTTGTGCTTGACACTGGTCGGCGCCTCGGGCGACGACGAGGTGGTGACATGCAGCATGCGGCCGTCATCACGCAGCAGCAGTGCCTGCGTCCAACCCGCATGGATATTGCCGGTGCGCTTTTGTACCGGTGCACGTACTTCCCACCATGGGCCGCGACCGGAAGCGTTGTTCCAGTACAGCGAGCGGCCGCCTTCATCCGCACCGCCGCCGCCGCGTTCCGCGGACACCACAATGACGCCTTCGGGACCGCCCAGCGGGAACCACTGAACCACGGGACACGCGGCGGGCCAGAAGCCCGAGAGCGTCATCACCGGTTCGCCGTGGCGTTGCGGATCGCCCCAGTCCAGTCCGTCGCGACTGAACTTGATGAACACCTGGCCATTCCTGGGCCCATCGATGTTCTCGTACGTCATGGCATAGCGATGGTCGCCCAGGCGCGTGACGATGGCCATGCCGGGGCGCTCCACGCCACCGGGTATCGCCACATCCAGCACTTCCTTGCCCCAATGCTTGCCGCCGTCGTCGGAGACCTTGTGTCCCAGCGCCTGGTTATAACCCTCGGCCTTGTGCTGCTCGGTGGAGTAATAGGCCACCATGCGGCCGTCGTCGAGCACGTGGATATTGGATTCCCACACGCCCTTGTTGTCCTTGTCCTCCGGCCGCCCGCCGCCCTTGATGATGGAGCTGCGGTAATGCCAGGTCTTGCCGGCATCGGTGGAGGTATACATTTGCAGGTCTTCTTCGTTCACCCTGCCCTGCGCATCGTTGCCGGTGGCGTTGGCCGAGAGCACCAGCGTGCCTGCCGGCAGATCGCCGCTCGCGCGCTGCAGTTCAGTGATATGCGGTTGCCAGCGCAGCTGCCAGTTCTTGTCCTTGCTGTGCGTCTGATCGGCGACATTCATGAGGAAGCGCCAATGATCGCCACCGTCGCGGCTTTCCCACAGCGGAATGCCGTTCATACCGTCCTGTTCGAACGCCATCAGCAGGCGTCCCTTGTCTTCCGGCGAACCGTGCTCGATGCGCGTGATCGACACATAGCCCGAAGCGTCCGCCAGATGCGTGCCCACGGCGGGTTCAGGAGCATCCTGAGCGGTCGCACGGGTGGACAGCAACGTGGCGATGCAAACGGCCAGCGTGGACAAACCTAACGTCAAGCGAGTCATGCACGGAATCCCGGTTCACGCCTGCAACGGCGCACGATGAGTGAGCCTCCCAAAAAAGGAGGCGGGAAACGGCATGTCACTACCGTTCCCGCCAAGTGGGAGAGGATTACATCTTGAAGCGCACGCCCAGGCCGTAGGTGCGGTCCTGGTAACGGATGTCACGCGGGCGGGTGTCGCCATCGCCCCAATACTGATGCAGGTTCGCGCCAAGGATATTGGTCGCGTTGAACACTACGGTGAAGTACTTGTTGATGTCGTAACCGAGCGAGAAGTCGACCTGGTTGGCCGGCTTGATCTCGTCGTTCACGCCGGCCACGGTGGGCTGGTTGAAGCCATCGATGAAGCGGCTGCGGTAGTTGTAGGCCAGTCGTGCGGACCAGCCGAACTTTTCATACATCAGCACGGCATTGCCGTTGTTCTTGGACACGTTCTGCAGCGGCGAGGTGACCACCGGCCCGCCGATGAACTGCGGCGAACGCGTGGAACCTTCGATATAGGTGTAGTTGAGCTGCATGCCCAGGCCGTTGAACGGTTCAGGCAGGAAATCGAAGAACTGCTGGTACGCCACTTCCGCGCCATCGAGGTGACCCGAACCCGCACTCTGCGGCGAATTGAGCTGGAACGGCTGGCCACCGATGGTCACATCCGTCACGTAGTTCTGGATGTAGCCGTTGATATCGCGATAGAACACGCTGCCGCTCACGTAGCTGGCCGGACCAAAGTAATACTCCAGCGCCGCGTCGTAGTTGTTGGAGCGAATCGGCTTCAGGTCCGGATTGCCGCTGCTCGCCACTCCGGCGCGATTGATCGTGCCCGGGTTGAGCGACAGCGACGGGTTGAGCTGGCCGAAATCGGGATACGTCAGCGTCTTCGCCGCCACCAGGCGCAACTGCAGGTTGTCCTTGATGTGCAGGTTGAAGCTGAGGTTCGGCAAGTACACCGGCGAGTCGGTCGAATCGGACAGCGGCGAGTACACGTTGGTGGAAGCGTCATACGAGAACGCATCGAGGTTGCGCTTCACGCGTTCGATGCGCATGCCCATCAGGCCATCGAACGGCATGCCCCACAGCTCGTTGCCGTAACCAAACTGGAAGTAGCCCGCATAGGACTTCTCGTCGATGTGATAGAAGCGGCCCGGATTCTCCGCCGCCAGACCGGTCGGCACGCCGTACAGCGTGCGAATCGCATCGGCATTGTTGGTCAGGTAATTGAAGCAGCCACTGAGCCACGGCTGCGGGATCGCATTGGTGGTCGGCTGGCTGCAGAAGTAGCCGCTGGGGAAGCGCGCAATCACCTGGTTGGCCGGATTGGGATTGAGCGAGATATCTCCCGTGCCACCCGGCGGCGGCGTGGATACTTCAATGCTGCCGTTGTACTGCGCCTTGTGATCAGAATAACGCAGGCCGAAATCCACGTACTGGAAGAAGCTGCCGTTGATGTCGTAGTTGCCGTCACCACGCCACGCCGTCTGCTTGCCGCGCTGGTTGTTCCAGGTCTGGAACAAGCCGTTGAGGTAGTAGTTCGACGGATCGTTGGCCGGGTTGCCCGCAAGCTGCCAGTTCTGCGCGCCGTTCCAGACCGTTGTGATCGGCGCCTTCAGGAAGGTGTCGACAATAAAGGTCTGCTCATGGAACGAGGACGAGTTGAACGACAGGTCGGTCGACAGGTTCAGGCGATCGCCATGCCACTTCGCGCCGATCGAGTTCTGGATGTCGTGGCCCCACTCCTGGTGCGCCTGCGTACTGGTGGCCGCATAGGTGTTGCCGGTCCAGCTGCCGCTGGCCGCGTCGCAGATGGTCTGGCCGTAATAGGTGGAACCGGTCAGCTGATTGGCGTAGCAGTTATTGGTGACCTTGATGTTCTGCGGATCGACCGAGCCCACCGGGAAGCTGAAGAAGAACGGCTGGTTGTAGTTATCCGAATCCCAGTCATACAGGCCTTCGACATAGATCTCGGTGCTGTCGTTGGGCTTCCACTGCAGCGCGTAGTTGAATTCCTGACGCGTGCGGTCGCCGATGTTGTAGTCGGCGCCGAAGCCGTTCGGGGCGGAAATGAGATTGCCGCTGGACGTGCGCACGGGTGCGCCGGAACCATCGGTGAGCACCTTCGGGAAGTCGTCCCATACGGCGTTATAGGCGTAATGCTGGCGGTCGTAGCCCACATTCATCAGCGCGCCGAACTCGCCCAGGTCGGTCTTCCAGCGATCGCTGAGCAACACGCTGCCCGAGGGATCGGTGTGGTCGCCGTACTTGCTGTGCGTCTCGTTGACCGTCGCGGCCACCTTGCTGCCGTCGAAATCGAACGGGCGGAACAGCTGCATGTCGACCATGCCGGCGATGCCGCCGTCGGGCAGGCTGGCCTCGCTGGTCTTGTACACCTGCACGGTCTTCACCGCCGTCGCCGGCAGGTTCTGGAACGCGAATGCGCGACCGACACCGCTGAAGATTTCGCGGCCATTGAGCGTCGTGATCACGTTGGGCAGGCCACGGATCACCACCGAGCTGGTCTCGCCCTGGAAGCCCTGCGCCACCTGCACGCCGGTGATGCGCTGCAGTGCGTCGGCGACGCTGTTGTCCGGCAGCTTGCCGATGTCTTCGGCCACGATCGAGTCGGTGATCATGCGCGAATCCTGCTTGAGCGTCTGTGCGCTCTGCAGGCTCTCGCGCAAGGGCGTCACCACCACGCCCGACAGATTCACCGCGTCTTTCTGCTGTGCGTCGGAGGCGGTGGCGGGCTTCTTCGGTGCATTCGCCGGTGGATTGGTGGTGTCCGTCGACTGTTGCGGATCGGCCGGCGCGGCCGGTGCATCGGCAGCGTGCGCGACGCTGAACGATGCGGCGATGGCGGCTGCCAACAAGGTTCTCTGGATATGTGTGCGTATCATGGAAAGCCTCCCCTCAGAGGTCATGGCCCGCCAGCTCAGCCGGCGGCATCGTTATTCAGGACGCCGTCGTTCTCCGCGACGGCGCTAGAAGTTGAAAAGACGGCGCCGCCTCAGCGGACGGCACCCGCCGCTTGCATCGGAAACGTCACTGCATCCGCCGGCACCGTGCCGCGCGGCGCGTGCGACAGCGAACGAAGGATGTCGATCTCGCGCTGGCGATAAGGCTTGCCATCGGCATAGAACAGGTCGTGGAACCACAAGGTGGGCGGCGCCATCGTGTACGGGCGCTGCCACGAATCCCACGGCATATTGGTCTGCGACTTGCCGAGCACGAAGCCCCAGTTGACCATGCCCACGTCGGCCTTCTTGGCGATGGGCAACACGCCGTCGATGGTGGATCCGTTGCCGCGCGCCATGTATTCGGTACAGATCAACGGACGTCCATACGTCTGCAACTGCTTCACGCGACCCGCAAAGGTTTCCGGCCAGCTGTAGTCGTGGAAGCTGATCACGTCGGACTGCTCGAGCTGGGTGCGCTCCACCGCATTGAGCTTGGCCGGATCGGTCCAGTCGTCGTCGTGCCAAAGACCACTGGTGAGCGGCTGCACTGGCGCGGTGCTGCGCGCCCAGGCGAATACCTGCGGCAACAGCGCGGCTACGTGGTTGATCTTGTCGGCCGGCTCCTTGGCGTCGTAGTTGCCGCCACCCGGATTGTCCGGTTCGTTCCACACGTCCCACGCCAGGATGCGCTTGTCTTTGGCGAAGCTGCCCACGATGTCCTTCACGTACTGCTCCAGGCGCGGGACCTGGCTGGGATCAGTCATCGCCACGCCCGGGCTCTGCACCCAGCCGGAGTTGTGCACGCCGGGGATCGGCGGGTGCTGCGGGCCGAGCTTGGGCTCCGGATCCCAGCAGGAATCGAACAGCACGAAGATCGGCTTGATGCCGTGCTTGTCGGCGATGGTGAGGAAGGTATCGATGCGCTTCTTGAAGCCCGCCGCATCCTGCTGCCACAGCAGGTCGTGCAGGAACACGCGCATGGTGGTCATGCCGGCCTGCTGCGCCCAGCCGAACTCCTGGTCGATACGCGCGGGATCAAACGTGTCGGCCTGCCACATCTCCAGCTGATTGATGGCGTCGGACGGCAGATAGTTGCTGCCCAGCGGCCACTGCTGCCTGGCGTACCAGGTCTTGGCCTCGGCAGGCGTCCAGCGTTGCGACGCGTCGCGCGCATGGGACGGCGCGGCGATCGTTGCCGCCAGACCCAAGGCCACTGCCAAAAATGCGTACTTCATCAGCTCTCCCTCGATGCCGTCGCGCTTCATGCAGCGACGTAGTAGTTGCGCATGGACGCCTTGTTCGAAGACAAAGCGACCCTACGAGCGCCCTCGCGGGCGCCCTTGTTTCGAATGTTCGATAGGTCAGTGCGCTCCGCGCGCCGACTCGGTGGTGAACTCGTACACGATCAGGTTGCGGTACTCATGGCCCGGCTCCAGCCGTGCCGATCCGAACGACGCCTGATTGGGCGTATCCGGATAAAGCTGCGGTTCCAATACAAACGCGTCGCCCTGGCGATACACATGACCACCCGTGCCCACGGTGGTGCCATCCAGGAAATTGCCCGAGTAGAACTGCAGGCCTGGCTTGCTCGACTTCAACGTCAGCACGCGACCGGATGCCGGATCTTCCACGCGCGCAACCATGCGCAACGCAGGTGCTTCGTCCTTGCTGATCACCCAGTTGTGGTCATAGCCATGACCATTGAGCAACTGCGTGTCGTTGGTACGGATGTCGCGGCCAATGGGCTTGGCCTGGCGGAAATCGAACGGCGTGCCGGCGACGTTGCGGATCTCGCCGGTCGGAATGGAACCAGCATCGACCGGCAGGTAAGCGTCGCCGGCGATGGTGAGGCGATGGTCCATCACGCTGCCCGAGCCTTCGCCGGAAAGATTCCAATAGGCGTGGTTGCTCAGATTGACGATGGTCGTCTTGTCGGTGCTGGCGCGGTAATCGATGGAGAGACGGTTCTGCTCGTCGAGCGTGTAAGTCACCATGGCGGTGAGCTTGCCGGGATATCCCATGTCGCCATCGGGACTCTCATAGCTCAGCGTCACACTGGCCTTGCCGGCATCGTGCTTCACCTCGCCCACGGTCCACAGCACCTTGTCGAAACCCTTGCTGCCACCGTGCAGGGAATTGACGCCGTTGTTCACCGGCACGCTATAGGCGTGGCCGTCGAGGGTGAACTTGCCCTTGGCGATGCGATTGGCGTAGCGGCCGACGGTGGCGCCGAAATATTGGGGATTGCTCAGGTAATCAGCGAGCGACGAATAACCCAGCGCGATGTTCGCGCTCTTGCCGTTGCGATCGGGCGTGGCCAGCGACTGGATGCTCGCACCCAGCGCGATGATGCGCGCCTGCATGCCATGGCCGTTGCTCAGCACCACCGCATCCACCTTGCTGCCATCGGGCATGCTGCCGAAGGTCTCGCGCCTGGCGTCAGCCGCATGCGCGGCCATCGACAAAGTCGCCAGGCCAAGAATCGAAGCCATCAAACCTGCGCGCTGCATGTCCCTGGTGTCCCCTTCGCCGTATCACGATGGAGCGCATGCAATCACATTGTATGATTATCGTGCAAGTGTTCATCGGCACCGAATTTTTTCTTGGTGCGATGCGACATTGCGTGAAGTGGCATGCTCGAAAAAACCAAAAGCGGCGCTTTCATGCGATGTTCGGAGGCGAACACGGCGACGCTGGGGACGTCATGCGGATGAGAACTTTCTGCATTGCGTCATCGCATGTTCCTGCCAGCGCACACCCGGCCGGGACCAACGCACCAAAAAATCGCTGCGGACACCTTGGCATCAGCGGGCCAAGTTGCTTATAGTCCGTTTGTATGACAATCGAATCGGGCGCATCTAATATGCCTGCACGCGCACGGATCACCCTTCGTCAGGGCCAGGGGTAAGAGGATTTCATGAAGAAGCCGATCGCAGTTCGCAGCCTGTACGGGCATGTCATGCACGAGATCGGGCTGCGCATCGTCAGCGGCAAGGTGAAGCCCGGCGAGATCCTGCCGCGCGAGGAAACCCTCGCCGAAAGCCTGCAGGTCAGTCGTACCGCCTTGCGCGAGGCCCTGAAGGTGCTGTCGGCAAAAGGCTTGATCGAATCACGCACCGGCGTTGGCGCCCGCGTGCTCGAGGAGCGCTACTGGAATCAGCTGGACGCCGACGTGCTGGCCTGGCGTTGTGCCTCCATGCCCACCGACGACTTCGTGGACAAGCTGGTGGAAATGCGCGAGATCATCGAGCCGGCCGCCGCGGCTGCCGCTGCGCGTCGACGTACGACGACACAGCTGGCGCATATCGAAGAGGCGTACAACGCCATGGACGCCGCACAGACGCTGGACGAGTGGTCCACCGCCGACCTGATGTTCCATGACGCGGTGTTGCACGCCACCGGCAATGAGTTGATGCAGTCGCTGTTCTCGGTGATCGAAACGGCGCTGGGCACCTTCTTCACCTTGTCCGCACGCAGCGCCAGCGATTTCAAGTATTCGCTGCCCTATCACCAGAAGGTGCTCGAGGCGATCAAGCGCAAGCAGCCGGAAGTGGCGCGCAAGACCATGCTGGCGATGATTGCCGACTCGCAGACCAACCTGCATCGCAGCCGCGGCAAGGCGCGCAAGAAGGCCAGCGCGTGAACACCGCGCTTATCGGCCTGGACTGGGGTAGCACGCAGCTGCGTGCCTATCTCTATGACGGTCAGGGCCAGGTGCTGGAGAAGCGCACGTTCTCGCACGGCATCCGCCATCTTCCCGAGGGCGGCTTTCCGGCCGCCTTTGCGCAGGCCGTCGAACACTGGCCCGAGCTGCCGGTGCTGGCCTGCGGCATGGTGGGCAGTCGCAACGGCTGGCTGGAAGTGCCTTATCTCGATACGCCCACCAGCGTCGATCGGCTCGCCGGTGCGCTGAGCACGTTAGCTGCCGATGGCCGCACGCTTCATCTCGTGCCGGGCCTGCGCGATCCCGCGCGTCCCGATGTGATGCGTGGCGAGGAGACCCAGGTCGTCGGCGTCGTTGCGCAATCGCCGGATGTCGCCGGCCATGGCTGCCTGTTGCTGCCCGGCACGCACAGCAAGTGGGTGTCGCTGCGCGATGGCATGGTGACTGGCTTTGCCACCGTGATGACCGGCGAGCTGTTCGGCCTGCTGACCCAGCATTCGATACTTGGCGCGCAACTGCCGCCCGCCATCGATGACGACAACGCGTTTCGTCGCGGCGTCTCGATGGCGCGCGACAGCGGCGCGGCCGGCGCGCTCTCGTGCGTGTTTTCGGCGCGCACCCTCATGCTCGACGGCGTGCTTGCCCCCAGTTCGGTGACCGACTACCTGTCCGGCCTGCTGATAGGCGACGAAATGCGCATCGCTATCGCCGCCGGCTGGGCCGATCCATCGTCCAGCGTGCACATGGTGGGCGAAGGTGCGCTATGCGATCGCTACCTCAAGGCAGCGGCGATGTTTGGGCTCACCGTCCACAAGGCGCCCGATGCCACCACCTCGCACGGCCTTTGGCGCATCGCCGAAGCCGCCGGCCTGATCCCCACGCAAGCAACGGCATAAACGCATGAAGTCATGGCTTGATCCACTCCCCCTCGTCGCCATCCTGCGCGGCCTGACGCCCGACGAATCGGTGGAGATCGGCCGCGTGCTGGTCGACGCCGGTTTTCGCATGCTCGAAGTGCCGCTCAATTCGCCGCGGGCGTTCGACAGTATCCGTCGCATGGTCGACGCACTGGGCGATGGCTATCTGATCGGTGCAGGCACCGTGCTCGACCCTGCCGACGTCAAGAACGTGGCTGATGCTGGCGGCCGCCTCATTGTGATGCCGCATGCCGACGTCAACGTGATTCGCGCGGCCAAGCAGGCAGGCCTCTATTGCGTACCGGGTGTCGCCACACCAACGGAGGCGTTCGCCGCGCTTGCCGCCGGTGCCGATGCGCTCAAGCTGTTCCCTGCCGAACAAGCCAGCCCCGCCGTGCTCAAGGCATGGCGCGCGGTGCTGCCCAAGGATCTCGCGGTGCTGCCGGTCGGCGGCATCGCGCCCGACAACATGGGACCGTGGCTGGCCGCCGGCGCCGGCGGCTTCGGCATCGGTTCCTCTCTCTACGCTCCCGGCCGTCCGGCCAGCGATGTCGCGGCGCGCGCACGCGCGTTCGCCGACGCCTGGCGCAGCCACTCTGATGCACAAGGATCGCATGCATGAAGATCACCCGCCTCACCACCTTCCTGGTTCCCCCGCGCTGGCTGTTCCTGCGCATCGAGACCGATGCGGGCATCGTCGGCTGGGGTGAGCCCATCGTCGAAGGGCGTGCACACACTGTCGCTGCGGCCGTGGATGAGTTGTCCGACTACCTGATCGGCAAGGACCCGCGTCATATCGAAGACCTGTGGAATGTGATGTATCGCGGCGGCTTCTACCGCGGTGGCCCGGTGCTGATGAGCGCCATCGCCGGCATCGACCAGGCGCTGTGGGACATCAAGGGCAAGGATCTGAACCAGCCCGTGCATCAGCTGCTGGGCGGCCCGGTGCGCGATCGCATTCGCGTGTACTCGTGGATCGGCGGCGACCGCCCGGCCGACACGGCGCGTGCCGCGAAGGAAGCCGTGGCGCGTGGCTTCACCGCGGTGAAGATGAATGCCACCGAAGAACTGCAATACGTCGACACCTACGACAAGGTCGAGCTGGTGATCGAGAACGTGCAGGCGATCCGCGACGCGGTGGGCCCGCATATTGGCATCGGCCTGGATTTCCATGGCCGCGTGCACAAACCGATGGCCAAGGTGCTGATGCGTGAACTCGCCCCGTTCAAGCTGATGTTCATCGAGGAGCCGGTGCTGTCCGATCACCTCGAAGCGCTGCCGGAACTGGCCGCGATTTCGCCGGCGCCGATCGCGCTGGGCGAGCGCCTGTACACGCGCTACGACTTCAAGCGCGTGCTGCAGATGGGCGGCGTGGACATCATCCAGCCCGATCCCTCGCACTCGGGCGGCATCACCGAAACGCGCAAGATCGCCGCCATGGCCGAAGCGTATGACGTGGCACTGGCGCTGCACTGCCCGCTCGGCCCGATCGCGCTTGCTGCGAATCTTCAGCTCGATGCGGTGTGCCACAACGCCTTCATCCAGGAACAGAGCCTGGGCATCCACTACAACGCCGGCAACGATCTGCTCGACTATGTGAAGGATCGCAGCGTGTTTGCCTACGAGGATGGTTTCGTCGCCATTCCGAATGGACCCGGCCTGGGCATCGAGGTCAACGAAGCCTACGTGGCCGAGCGCGCCGCCGTGGGTCACCGCTGGCGCAATCCGATCTGGCGCCATGCCGACGGCAGCGTGGCGGAGTGGTAAGCATGGCGTACGCGAGCTATCCCAGCCTGATCGACCGCCACGTGTTCATCTCGGGCGGCGCCACCGGCATCGGCGCGGCCTTCGTGGAGCATTTCGCGAAACAGGGCGCGCGGGTGTCGTTCATCGATATCGATCAGGCCAATGGCGAGCAACTTGTGGAAGGTCTCGCCGCCAGCGCACATCGCCCTTTGTTCGTACGTTGCGACGTCACCCAGCTCGACGCGCTGGAAGCCGCCATCGCGACGGCGCGTGAAGTGCACGGCCCCATCGGCGTGCTGGTGAACAATGCGGCCAACGACGTACGCCACGAATTCGGCAGCACGACGGCAGCCGAGTTCGAGCAGAACATGGCGATCAATCTTCGCCATCAATATTTCGCCACGCAGGCCGTGCGCGACGACATGCGTTCGCTGGGCGGCGGGTCGGTGATCTGCCTGGGTTCCACCGGCTGGATGAAGAAGAACGCCGGCTATCCGATGTATGCGATGGCGAAATCCGCGGTACACGGCCTGGTCAATGGCCTCGCTCGGGAGCTGGGCCGCGACCGCATCCGCATCAATGTGCTGGTGCCCGGCTGGGTGATCACCGAGAAGCAGCGTCGCCTGTGGCTTGATGCCGAAGGCGAAGCGGAGATTGCCCGCGTGCAGTGCCTGCCCGGCTATCTGATGGCCGACGATCTGGCACGTGCGGCGCTTTTCCTCGCCGCCGACGACAGCCGCATGTGCACCGGCCAGGACTTCATCGTCGACGGTGGCTGGGTATGAACATCCGCGCCGCTGTCGCCATGCAGGTGCACAACACGCTGGGCGAAGGCGTCACCTGGTGCGATCGCGGCCAGGTGCTGTACTGGACCGATATCCACGCCAGTACGCTGTGGCGCTACCGCCCGCACGACGGTGCACTTCACCAGTGGAGCATGCCCGAGCGCCTCGGCAGTTTTGCGCTGTGCGAAGCGGACGGCTGGCTGCTGCTGGGGTTGGCATCGCGTCTGGCGTTCTTTCATCCATCCACACACACGTTCGTTGGCATCACCGACGTGGAAGCCGAACTGCCCACCCGACTCAACGACGGTGGCTGCGATCGCCAGGGCCGCTTTGTGTTCGGCACATTGCATGAGCCCGCAAGTGGGCCAAAGAAACCGGTGGGTGGTTTCTATCGTCTCAATCATGACTTGTCGCTGGAGCGCCTGCCCTTGCCGGGCGTGGCGATCAGCAACAGCATCGCGTTCAGTGCGGATGGCGGCACGATGTATTTCTGCGATTCGCCCACGCGCACCATCCAGTGCTGCGATTACGGCGATCAGGTATCCAACGTGCGCCACTTCGTGACGCTGGACGATGCACGCGGCGAACCCGATGGTTCAGCCATCGATCGCGACGGCGGCCTGTGGAACGCCCAATGGGGATTGGGCCGCGTGGTGCGCTACACGCCGGCGGGCCAGCTCGACCGCATCATCGACGTGCCTGCATCGCAGCCCACCAAACCGGCCTTCGCCGGCACGGATTTTTCGACGCTGTACATCACCAGTGCGCGCGACGGTCTCGACGAGGCCGCGCTCGCTGCTCAACCCTATGCCGGCGCGTTGTTCGTCGCCGATGCAGGTTTTCGTGGCTTGCCCGAACCGCGTTTCGCCGGGCCGCCGCCACACGTCATCGCTGCCGCCTAGGGACCGCGGCTCAAGCACACCAGCCCATTAGAGGCACCACTATCGCCAGCGGGGGAGTTTTTCCATGAATGCCCAAGTCATCTCGCCAGCCTCGGCGCAAGCCAAGGTCACCATCATCTTCACCTGTGTGCTCGCCGCGTTGGCGGGCCTCATGTTCGGCCTGGACATCGGCGTGATTTCCGGTGCCACGCAATTCATCCAGGCCGAATACAAAGTCAGCGACCACATGATCGAATGGATCGTGAGCTCGATGATGTTCGGCGCAGCCGTCGGTGCGGTAGGCGCCGGCTGGTTGTCGGCCACGCTGGGCCGCAAGCGCTCGCTGATCCTCGGTGCCGTGTTGTTTATCCTCGGTTCGCTGCTGTCGGGCGGCGCGTGGTCGCCGGAAACGCTGATCGCCGCGCGCGTGGTGCTCGGCCTGGCGATTGGCCTGGCGACGTTCACTGCACCGCTTTATCTGGCCGAAGTGGCGCCGGAGCGCATCCGCGGCGCGATGATTTCCACCTATCAGCTGATGATCACCATCGGCATCCTGGTGGCGTTTCTCTCGGACACCGCATTGAGCTACAACGGCGCCTGGCGCTGGATGCTCGGCATCATCGCGATTCCCGGCGTGCTGTTCCTGCTCGGCGTGATGTTCCTGCCGGATAGTCCGCGCTGGCTGATGATGCGCGGTCGCCGCGACGAGGCGATCGAAGTGCTGCAGCGCCTGCGCGGCGACAGCGTCGTGGTGGCGCGCGAGGCCGCTGATATCGAAGAGCAGCTCAAGACCCCGCAACGCGGCTGGCATCTGTTCAAGGACAACCGCAACTTCCGTCGCTCGGTGTGGCTGGGCGTGCTGCTGCAGCTGATGCAGCAGTTCACCGGCATGAACGTGGTGATGTATTACGCGCCGCGCATCTTCAAGGAAATGGGCTACGACACCTCGGCGCAGATGTGGTTTACCGCGCTGGTCGGCCTCACCAATGTGCTGGCCACCTTCATCGCCATCGCGCTGATCGACCGCTGGGGCCGCAAGCCCATCCTCTACACCGGCTTTGCCGTGATGGCCGTAGGCCTGGGTGTCGTGGGTACGATGATGAACAACGGCATCCACGACCATGGTGCGCAGATCTTCACGGTGACGATGCTGCTGATCTTCATCGTGGGTTTTGCCATGTCCGCCGGCCCGCTGGTGTGGACGCTGTGCTCGGAGATCCAGCCGCTCAAGGGCCGCGACTTCGGCATCGCCTGCTCCACCTTCACCAACTGGATCTGCAACATGATCGTGGGCTTCACCTTCCTGAGCCTGCTCAACGGCATCGGCAATGCACACACGTTCTGGTTGTATGCCGCGCTCAACGCGGTATTCATCCTGGTGACGTTCTGGCTGGTGCCGGAGACCAAGGGCGTGACGCTGGAGCAGATCGAGCGCAACCTGATGAGCGGCAAGCGGCTGCGCGAGATCGGCCGCTGATCTTTAGTTGAAAGCTGCGTCTGACCAAGGCTGCCGCACCGAAAGGTCGGCAGCCTTTTTTATCAGGTGCCGCGCGGCTTGGCCCGATGCGTCGGCGCGGCCGTCCACGGATCATCCGGCCAGGGATGACGCGGGTAGCGTCCCTTCAATTCCTTCTTCACCTCAGGGTAGGTGCGCTCCCAGAAGCCCTTGAGATCCTGCGTGACCTGGATCGGGCGACCCGCGGGCGAGAGCAGGTGCAACGTGACGGGAATGCGTCCGTTCGCCACGCGCGGCGTGTCAGCCAGTCCGAACAATTCCTGCAGCTTCACTGCCAGCACCGGCGCTTCGCCTTCGGCGTATTCGAGGCGACGCGTCATGCCGCTGGGCACAGTCAGGCTTTCCGGAACCTGCGCATCAAGCTGGCGGCGTTGCTCGTAATCGAACAAAGAGCCTAGCGCCTGCGAGAGTTCTTCCGCGCTCAAGGCGTCGAGGCGACGCTTGCCGTTGAGATACGGGGCGAGCCAGTCTTCCAAAGTATCCAGCAGCGCCGTATCCGAGATATCGGGCAGACCCAGTTCCGGCACCCATCCACGCAAAGCCTGCATGCGTGCGCGCAAGCGTCTGGCGTTATCGCTCCACGGCAAGGTATCGATGCCTTTCGCCCGCACCGCGGCGAGCAATGCCGGCAGCGCGTCTTCAGGCTTCACCGGCACGCTGCGTCGTTCCAGCACGATGTTGGCGAAGCGGTGTTCGTCGAAGGCTTCCACCGCGTTGCGTTCGTCGTTCCAGCGCAAGGCGCGTTCGCGTTTGAACTGCGCCGGGTAGTCCCGCTCCAGCACGCGGTAATCGATCGGCGCGGCCGCGAGAATCAGGCTGTCCCGCGCCTCGAAGCGCAGGTCCAGCGCCACCAGCCACGGCTCGCCGTGCAGCGCAGTATTCTCGTGCAGGCGCGCACCACGACCATTGGCTAGCGTGTAACGCAGCGGGTTGTTGTCGTCGCGGCGCGCCACGCGATCCGGGAACGCATGCAAGAGCAAATCGCCCACGGCATGGCTGTCCGGCACACCGCTTGCCGCCGAACGCATGTCCAGGCGACGACGCCAACCTTTGCTCGCCAGCTCGATGGCCGCAAGCGCACCGGCGTCCGCACCACCGCGCGCGCCCGCGGTGTGACGATCGCGCCACACATGAAGCGCGCTCACGCGGGCACGGAAGTCATCGCTGCGCGCCTGCTCACCGCGCAGGGGCGAGCGCGCTTCCATCAAGGCAAGCAGATCGGCGACCAGCGCGCGCAATTCAGGCTCGGCGCGCAAGGCCGCCGCACCCAGCCGTGGCGTGGCGCCGAGTTCGAGCATCTGGCGACCGAGCGCGGTGATGCGCCCATCTGCCGTCAACGCAGTCAGCTGCACGAGCAACTCACGCGCCTGCGCCAAGGCACCCGAGGGCGGCGCATCGAGCCAGGGCAGCGTGTTGCCGCTGTTCGCGGTGATGCCCCATGCGGCGAGTTCCAAGGCAAGCCCCGACAACTCGGCTTGCGCCATCTCGGCCGTGCGCGACGGATCCAGTCGTTTGCTTTGCGGCCACAGGCGGTACGCCGTCCCTTCGGCGACGCGACCGGCACGACCGGCACGCTGATCGGCCGAAGCCTGCGAGACATTCACCGTCTCCAACCGCGTGAAGCCGGAGTTGGGATCGAAGCGCGGCTCGCGCGCCAGCCCGCTGTCCACCACCGCACGGATGCCCGGCAGCGTGACACTGGATTCGGCAACATTGGTGGCGAGCACCACACGCCGCGTACCGGGCTCCGCCGGACTCAACGCGGCCTGCTGTTCGGCCATCGACAGTTCGCCATGCAAGGCCACGATGTCGATGTTCTCGTCCAGTGACGATGCCAGCACAGCCTGCGTGCGCGCGATCTCGCGACGGCCGGGCAGAAACGCCAGCACGTCGCCGGGGTTTTCCTCCAGGGCCTGACGCACCACACGCGCCAGCTGATGCTCGGTGGTCTCCTGCGCGCGAGCGGCGGGATATTCGACCCGCACGGGAAAACTGCGACCCGGACTGCTGATCCGCGGCGCATCGAGCCACTGCGCGATGCGCTCGCCATCGAGCGTGGCGGACATCACCACCAGTCGCAGCGCCGGACGCAAGGTGCCCTGTATGTCCAACGCAAACGCGGCACCCAGATCCCCGGCGAGATGCCGCTCATGGAATTCGTCGAACAGGATCGCACCGATGCCGGTGAGCTCGGGATCGTCCTGGATCATCCGCGTGAGGATGCCTTCGGTCACCACTTCAACACGCGTAGCCGCGCTGACCTTCGCCTCGAAGCGAATCCGATACCCCACCGTCTGCCCCACCTCCTCACCCAGCTGCCTGGCCATGAACTGCGCCGCCGCCCGCGCAGCGATGCGGCGCGGTTCGAGCATCAGGATTTTGCCGTCGGCGAGCCAAGGTTGATCGAGCAGCGCCAATGGCACCTGGGTGGTCTTGCCGGCCCCGGGCGGCGCTTCGAGCACGAGGCGCGGATGTGCCGCGAGGGAGCTTGTGATCTCGGGCAGGAGGGGGGTGATGGGAAAGGATGAGACGGTGTTCATCAGGGGATGATAGCGGGGTGCGGATTGGCGTCGCGTGGGTGGCTTTTGCCTGTTCGCGCGTTTGCGATGCATGACGGTGTTGGAATGACACAGTCAAAACCGGGCGCACCCGCTTGTCTGTGGGAGCGCACCCTGTGCGCGACAGCCGCGCATGGGTGTACCGCTCCGTAGGTCTGTCGCGCACAGGGTGCGCTCCCACAAATGGCGGTCTGCAGCCGTTGATCCACGACCCGAAGCCGGTGCCATCCACTGTAGGAGCGCACTTGTGCGCGACCGCAACGCTGCGGCGCTCCGCTCCGTAGGCTGGTCGCGCACAAGTGCGCTCCTACAAGAGGTGTGCCAGGCCTGCAAAACGCCGGGCGGCATTTTCAGGCCGCCCGCAGGAAAGAGAGAAACCCGTTTACGGATGCGCCGTCGTACTCGCCGCCCCCGCGCCAGGACTGGGCGCTGCCGCCCCGCCCGCTGCAGTACCCGTCGCCCGCAACGGCGCCAGCGATTCAAACTTGCGCTGGTATTCGTCCGTCACCTGCTTGGCTTCTTCACTGCTGGTGATCACGCGCGGCGTGATCAGCACGATGAGTTCGGTGCGGTTGCGGTTGTGATTGGTTGTGCCAAACAGCCGACCAATGATTGGCACGCGATTGAGACCGGGGATGCCGGTATCCGTGCTGTTCTCGTTTTGCTGGATCAGGCCGCCGAGCAGAACAGTCTGGCCGCTTTGTACGGCGATTTGCGTACCCACGGCGCGTTGCTGGATGGTGAAGTTGCCTTGCGAGTTGGCTGAGCCGGTCGTGTTGCTCACCTGCTGCTGCACATTCAGATACACCAGCCCGCCGGGATTCACGCGCGGCTGCACGTCAAGAATGACGCCCGTCGGAATATAGCTGACGCTGCTTGCCGTCGATCCGGTGGTGTTGAGGCCGGTCACGATGGACGTCTGATTGATCGGCACCTGATCGCCGACCTGGATGTGTGCGACTTGATTGTTGAGCACGACCAGCGACGGCGCCGACAAGGTTTTGGTGTTGCCATTGGTTTCCAGGGCGCGAATGGCCACCTGGAACTTGCCGTTGGTGCTCAGGAAAGAATAGAAGAGCGGCTCGCCTGCGTATTGGTTGCCACCCGAACCCAGCGATATCTGACGATGCGCGCCTGGCGGAATATTGGTCGCGCCGTTGACGTTGCCGTTGCTGTCATAGCTGGGCGTGCTGCCGGCCAGGCCCTGCAGATACCACTGCACACCAAACTCCAGCTGCCCCGTGAGATCCACCTCGAGGATGCGCATCTCGATCTGCACCTGCAGCGGCACGTTGTCCAGGCGCTTGATGGCTTCTTCGATCTCCTTCCACTGCGACGGGCGCGCACGCACCATCAGCTGGTTGTTGGAGTCGACCGAGCCGATGCGGATGGAACCATCTTCGGAGACGTACTGTTGCCCGGCGCTGTTGTTGCCGCTGGCATTGTTGCTGGAACCAAACGAAGACATGCCGCCGGCGGCACTGCCGCCCGTGTTTCCGAAACCACCGCCCGTGCCCGTTCCCGTCGTACCGAAGCCGCCCGTGGTGCCGGTCGTACCCGTCGTTCCCGTGCCGCCAAAGCCACCGGCGTTACCAAACCCTCCGCCCACGCCATTGACGCTGGGCGAGCTGCCGAAGCTGCCCGCCGTGCTGCCCATGCCGCTGGCATTGCCACTGGCGTTGTCGGTGCCCAACGTGGAACCGGTGAGGCCCGGCCCGACTTTGCCGGCATCGTTGCCGCCGCCATTACCGCGCGTGTAGATCTGCCCGAGGTACTGCGCCAGATCCGACGCCTTGAGGTTGCGCACGTCGTAGACGAACAACTCCGGCTCATTGCCGCCGCCACGATCGATCCGGGTGATCCAGTCACCCACTTCCTGCAGATACTGCGGTTGGCTGCTGATCACCACGATGGCGTTGGTGCGTTCGATCGGCAGGAAGCGCACCATGCCGGCCAGTGGCGTGTCGCCCTTGGGGCCGAACATCTGATCGAGCTGCCCACCGAGTTCGCTCACGTTGGCATGTTGCAGGCTGAACACGCCCACCGACATGCCGCGCAGCCAGTCCACGTCGAAGGTGTGGATGGTGCGCTGGTAGTTGTCCAGCTCCGCCGTGGTGCCCGAGAGCACGATGACGTTGCGCGAGGGATCGGCCAACAGCACCGCGTCGGTGCGCGCGAAGGGTTTGATCAGTTTCTGCATCTCGGTAGCCGAGATGAAGCGCAATGGGAACAAGCGCGCCTGCAGGCCACCTTGCGGTGCCACCGCATTGAGGCTGGGCACGAGGTTGCCGCCCACGGCGTCTTTGGCCGGCATCACCACGTATTGACCGTCGCGCATCACCAACGCGTTGTTGGTCCACGACAGCAGCGTTTCCAGAATCGGAATCGCCTGGCTGCTGTCCACCGGCTCGGAGGTGGAGAAGGACACATTGCCCTGCACGCCCGGCACGATGGTGTAGTTCTGCTTGAGCAGGTCGCCGAGGATGGCCTTCACCACCGCCTGCACCGGCTGGTTCTCGAAGTTGAAGGTCACCGCACCGTCGCCGCTGGCCGCCTTGCGCGGCTGGCTGAGTCCGGTGGCGCGCACAAACTGGCCGCTGCCTTCGCTCAGTTGCGGCTTGGGTGTGACACCCTGATCGGGCGTGGTGTTGCGTGTGTTCAACGGTAACGGTGGGGGCACCGGCTTCTCGGTGCCGGCCATGGCCTCGCGCTGCAACGCGCCGTCGTCGCTCCGGGGCGGCGGCAGCGTCTGACAACCGGCCAGCCACAGGGCCAGGGTGAGCGTACTGATGCGGGTCAACCGCGGCGTGCGCTGGATGGACATGGCTTTAATGGGCTCCCTGGGGGGGCGCCGCCTGCTGTTGGGCGCGGCGCTTCTGGATGGCTTCTTTCAACAGACGAATACGGTCGGCCTGCGCGTCCACCCCGTTGGGCGACTGCAAGGCAGGATTGGGCGTATTCGTTGGGTTGGCGGTATTGAACATCGGTCCGCTTTGCGGTGCCGGCACCGGGCCGACGGCCATGCCCGGTTGCGGTGGCGGGGCCGGCGGCGCATTGCCGTCGGCCTTGGGCATGTCGATCGGCGCACCGGCCGGCAATTGCAGTTCGGTGCGGCCAGTGCCCGATTCGAACACGGCCGAGCGCGGCTTCAGATCGACCAGGCGCCAGCTGCCATCGGGCAGCGCATCCCCCTGGCGCACGCGCACTTCGTGCTCGCCGCTCTTGTCGCGCAGCAAAGCCATGTGCAGCGGCGGGGTGAGGATGATGCCGGTGAGCTGCATGTCGCCCAGGCTCGCGCCACCGGCGGCGGCATGCATCGTCGGTTTGCGGTCGTTGCTGAAGAGCGGCTGTGTCCACACGGCGGAGAACTGCGCCAGTGGCACGGGCGGCGGCAGGCCCTGGTCGTGCGTCGGTGGCAGAGGCGCCGCCGGGCGCTGGGCGCCCCAGGACACGCCGCGTCCCACACCGGCCAGCAAGACCAGCAGCAGCGCACCGAACAGCACGGCCACCGTGCCGAGCACAGGCGTCAGGCGACGTTGGGCGGCGGCGTTCATGGCGCGGCTCCCTGCGTGTCGCCGTTCGTCGCGCGTGGCTGGCGCACATAGCCGGACAAGGTGAATTGCACTTCCAACGGCGCCGCGGCTTGCTGCATCGCCGCCACCGGATTGCGGTAGATGCTCAGGTCATCGACGAACAGGTACGGCGTGCCCTGCTCCAGATCGTGCAGCGTTTCGGCCAGCGGCTGCACATCGCAGCGCAGGGTGATGCTCACCGCCACCTTGCGATACGGCTCGTCCGGCGCGGCGGGTGGATTGGTCACCGGCATTTTCTGCGTGACATCGCACGAACCGCCCTGCGGATGCGCGGCCACCGCATCGACCACGCGCTGCATCAAACCGGCAGCGGCGGCGTTCGGATCATCTTCCGGCAGGAAGGCGTGACTGGCGGCCTGCCCTGCGCCCATCGCGGCGATGCGTTGCTGCAGCTGCGGCTTCTCGGCGATGGCGGCGGCATAGCGCGCATGCGTGTCGCGCAGGTCGTCCATCTCCGCGTGGATCGATTGCAGCGGCGCGACGAACCACCAGTGCAGCAGCGCGAAGTACGCGACCACCAACACGACCAGCAGCAACAGCACCGCCGCGATGCGGCTTTCGCGCGGCTTGAGCGTCGTCATCTTCATGGTGCGCTCCCTGAAGCCGCCGGCGCCTTGGGCTTGGCATCGTTGGGCTTGCGCAGCTGCGCCACCATGTAGAAGCGCTCCTTGCCCGTCGAAGGGTCGACCTGGATGGTGCCCTGGAAGTTCGCATCGGTGATGACGGGTGAGCCCTTGAGTGCATCCACCAGACGCGCCGCCTGTGGGCTCTGGCCCTGGAAACCGACCTGCCCGCTATTGTCGATGCTCAAACGCTCCAGCCACGCCGTGGTGGGCAGTCGCTGGCTGATGTCCTGCAAGACGCCGAGCGCCGATACCGTGCGCTTCTTGCGTTCGGCAAGAAAACCGGCAGCGCCGGCGTTGTCCTGCAATTGCTGACGCAGTCCGGCCACCTGCTGCGCATCCGCGCGCATCGCTTCCACTTCGCCGCGCATCTGGTCCAGTGCGCTGGCGCGGTTATGCAGGAACTGCACTAGCGACAGCAGCAACAGCACCATCGCTGCAGCACCCAGCGCAAAATTCAGTCGTTGCCGCGGATGCTTGCGGCGCAGGGCGAGTTCCGCCGGCAGCAGGTTCGCGCCCAGGCGATCCGCGCCGAACGACACATCCACGGCATCCACCTGCAAACCCGAGGCGGCGAGTTTGGCCAGTACGGGATCCAGCGCCTGGCGCGGCACCACGACGAGTTCTGCGGCGAAACGCCCCGGCGGTGCGGGTGCGCGTATTTCGCGCACGTCGTAGCGCACTTGTTCGACGCGGAACGGCGTTTGCCGATCCATCTCGAAGGCGCCGATCTGGGTGAGATTGTCGCGCGCCGCCAGCGGCAGGTTCAGGCGCGGACGAAGGACATGGGTGGGATCCAGGCATAGCGCCATGCGCAGGTCTTCGGCATCGATGCCGCGCAACGCATCGGCCAAGGCCACCTGCTGACTGGCGGGATCGAGCTGGCTGCTCCAGCTCGCCAGCACTTGACTGCTGCCAGCTTTGCGCACCGTCCATTCGTCGCCTTCCAGCTGGAGCAGATACCAGGCCAGGCCGCCGCCAAAGCGGCTGTGCCAGGATGCTGGCAACAGCCCCTGCAGCTCACTGCCCCACCACGCAAAAAAGCGCGGCATGGGCGAGCCACGCCACGCACGACGTGCGCGATCGAACTGCAACTGCAGCGGCTGCGTTGTCGTATTCACTCGCCCTCTCCCTCCTGCCAACGCAGCACGGTATACGGCAATGCGCCCGGGCGTATGCCCTGTAATCGCACCGTGGCGCGCAGGATCGCGCGCGTACCGTCAGCCAGCGTGGCCTCCGCACGAATACTATCCGTTACTCCCTGTATAGCGACCAGGCCCGGCTGTTGCGGACCAGCGCCACGGGACGCGGCTATGGCCTGGGCCTGCTGCGGCGTCATTCCGGGCACGGCGGCCAGGGCCAGCGCCGGCGCGGTCTGCGGATCGGGCGAGGGCCGGCCCGACCACAGCGTGACCTGCGAGGCCACCGCGCGATACGTCTTGGGAGTCATGCCCAGCACCATCTGCAACTCCTCGACGGTGCCAAACGGCCCGTGCCGGGGACCGTAGTCCAGCCCGGCATTGGCATAGGCGGCATTGGGCACCGTGCCCGCGGGTGTATAGGAAAAGCTGCGCCAGTCCACGATATTGCGGGCCAGTGATTGCGCGTCCATGTCGGACATGCCGGCGGCACGAAAGAAGTTCTGCAGCACATCCGGCGTGGCGGCGTTGAGATCGACCTTGCCGGTCTCGCTGATGATGCTGATGATCACCTTGGCGCCATCGAACGCAAACGGATAGTTGCGGCCATCCGGCACCCAGCGCTGGTCCTGCTGCGGATCCTGCAAGGCATAGATGGCGCGCATCACCCCCGCTTCCGCCGCGTAGTGCGCCTGGGTCTGCGCAAACTGATAGCGCGCCTGCAGGCCTTCGGTGCGCGCCAACATCGCATAGCCGCCGACCAGGATGGCCAGCAGCGTGCACGCCCACAGCACCACCAGCAGGGCCACACCGCGCTGGCGCTGCAAGGCCGCGTTCATTGCGTGCTCCGGCGCTGCAGGCCCTGCAGCAGATCCACGGCCTGTCCCTGCACTGCGGTCACGTCGACGCGGATCGGCGCATCGAGCAAAGGCCACGTAGTCGTGCCATCCAGCTGCAGGGCGACGCGCACGATGCGCGGCATGGCGCGCGTGTCATCCCACTCGTCGCTCCACTGCCCGGCGCGATCCTGCGCATCGGCCGAGCGATAACTGAATTTGCCGCCGCGGATGTGATCCACCAGCACTTCAGGATCGCCCACCGGCTTGGGTGCGCTGCCATCGGGCGGCATGACCGCAAAGCTCGCTTCCAGCCGCGAGGTGCCGTCGCGGTTATCCACCAGCTTCAGCTGCTGCAATTGCGGCCCCAGCTTGCCGAGATAACCGGGCAGCGGCGCGACAAATTTGAGCTCTCGCGCATCGCCCTTGAAGTAAAGCGGATCGCCCTTGTCGGTGTGCGCCAGCGGCACGGCGCGCGCCTGCGCCAGTTCACGCCTGAGGAATTGCTGTGCCGAGCGCACTTCGTCCATGCGTTCGATCGACGCCTCGCCGGAGCGCACGGTATGCGTGGCCGTGCGCACACCGGAATAGACACCCAGCAGCAGGATGGCGAACAGCGCCAATGCGCCAAGCACCTCCAGCAGGGTGAAGCCGCGTGCACGATGGACGGCGTGATGCTTCATGAGGTCCTCGCCGGACCGAGCACACGCAAAGTGCTGAAATGCGCCGAACGCGGGTGCACCGATGGTCCCCAGATCACATCCAGGTCGAGCTTCAGCACGCGTACGGGCATGTTCTGACCAACCGGCGCCTGACTCCACGGCGTCACCACCAGGCGCCAGCGATAGTTCGCGTCGAAGCGACCTTCGGTGCTACCCGCTTGCAGAGGCGTGGTGATGTCCACGGTATCGAGCATTGAGCGCGCCCACATCGCGGCCTGGCTGTGGTCGTCCGCATTGCGGGTGAGCTGGATGGAGCCGCCCGCCACTTTCAGCAAGGCCGTAAATGCAATCGCGAGCAGCAAGGTCGCCGCCACGACTTCGAGCAGGCTGAAGCCGCGCGCGTGCCGCTTCATCGCTTTGCACTCACGTCAGCGACGCTGACGGCACCGGTGAGCCACGACACATTCACGCGCCACTGGCGCCGCTCGCGCTGCAGCGTGATGTGGCCGCCGGTGGAACTGCCATCGGGGAAGAAGCGGATGCGGCCGGTGTAACTGTTGACCTGGTCTTCCTTCGCGCTGGTGATCCCTAGGCGCATTCCCGAGGGAAGGCGCACGCTGGGACCGTTGTCTGCGCGATAGGTGTTATCGCGTGTATCGACATCGAAGGTGTGTTCGTTGCCGTGCACGATGGCCTGCGTGCGCACACCGCGCAGCGCAGCGGCGAGTTCACCGCTCGCGGCGTTGACGCGCGCACTGGCCAGGCCCTGCGTCACCGACACCGCGACGGCGGCCGCCGCGATGCCGATCAGCAGAATCACGGCCAGCATTTCGAGCAGGGTAAAGCCACGCGCCGCACCCGAAGTGCAGTGGGTTGACGTGCGTGGCGATATCCCTCGCATGCTTACTGCCAGTTGCCCACGTCAGCGCTGTAGCCATCGCCGCCGGGCTTGCCGTCCTGGCCGTAGAAGATCAAGTCGAAGGCACCGTGATCACCGGGGGCCTTGTAGCCAAACTCATGGCCCCACGGATCGTGCAACTCCGACTCCTTCGCATACGGCCCCTGCCAGTTGCGCGCGTTGGCCGGCTTCACCATCAGGTCCTGCAGCTGCTGCGGCGGGGCGCCGTTGTCGAGCGCATAGTTCTCGATCTTCTGGCTGAGCGTGGTGAGCTGGGCCTTGCCCGCGCCGTACTTGCCCTTGTCGACGTTCTTGCCGACCTGGGTCACCACCACCGCGCCGATGATGCCGATCAGCACGATCACCGCCAGCATTTCCAGCAGGGTGAAACCGCGCGCTGCCGTATGACGGCCGAAAGTCCTTTGTCGCATGGGGTACCTCATCGTGGTTCGAAAGCAGCTCTAGAAAGGGATTACTGGATATGGCTGGTCAGATCGAGCATCGGCAGCAGGATGGCCGCCATGATGAAGGCCACCATCACCGTCATCACGATGGTGAGCGCGGGCACCAGCGCCGCCAGCAGGCGGTCGATGGCGCGGCGGCTTTCCAGCTCGAAGGTGTCGGCCACCTTGAGCAGCATGGTGTCGAGCTGGCCGGCTTCTTCGCCCACCTGCACCATCTGCAAGGCAAGACGCGGGAAGCGCTGCGCCTGGGCGAGCGCAAACGACAAGCCGGCGCCTTCCTTCACCTGCTCGGAGGCCTGCGCCAGTGCCAGATCCAAGGCCTTGTTGCCGGTGACCTGGCGGGCAATGCCGAGCGAGGTCAGCAGGGGCACGCCGTTCTTGAGCAAGGTGCCGAGGGTGCGGGCGATGCGTGCCGTCTCCACTTTGAGCAGCAGCGGGCCGACCAGCTTCATGGTGAGCAGGCGCGTGTGCCACGCCAGCTTCGCCGCCGGATCGCGCAAGCGCGAGCGGGCAATCAGTACGCCGAGAATCAACAGGATCAGCAGCGCCCACCACCAGCTCTGCAAGGTGTTGCCGATCGCGAGCACCACCTGGGTGATCAACGGAATCGGCACCTGCATGTCGTCGAAGATGGGTACGAACTGCGGCACCACATAGGCGAGCAACAACAGCAGCGAGCCGAGCACACCGACCATCAGGAAGGCCGGATAGATCAACGCGTTGATGATGCTGCCGCGCAGCTGCTGCGAGCGCTCCAGATAGTCGGCGAGGCGACGCAGGGTGTCTTCCAGCGAACCGCCCGCTTCACCGGCACGCACCAGGCTGATGTAGAGCTTGGGGAACACGCTGTGCTCATCATCCAGTGCCTGCGACAACGGCGTGCCGCCGCGCACGCGGTCGCGCACGCGCTCGATCAGCTGCTTGGCGCTGGCGCCTTCGGGCAGATCCATCAGGATGCCGAGCGCGCGATCCAGCGGTTGGCCGGCGCCGAGCAAAGTGGCCAATTGGTGGGTGAACTGCGCCAGCTGATCGCCGGTGAAGGCGCCGCGCTTGAACCAGCCGGCCATACCGCCGCTGGCGGCGCCGCTGTCGGCGGCGCGCGCATCGAGCGGCGTGTGGCCTTGGTCCTGCAGACGGCTCACCACCTCGTCGAGGCTGGCCGCTTCCATCTGGCCTTGCAGCATTTCGCCGGCGGCGCTAACGGCGCGGTAGCGGAATTGGGTCATGCGACTAACCTCCTCTCCCCGTCGGGGAGAGGATTGAGGTGAGGGGCGGGTGCTCGCGATAGAGCAGCAACAGGCGTGGTCACACTTAGCCGCGTTTCCGCGAGCACCCGCCCCTCACCCCAGCCCTCTTCCCGCAGGGGAGAGGGAGCAAGTGCAATCGCGTCAGCCTTCCTGCGTAACACGCAACACCTCCTCAAGCGTGGTAACGCCCGCTACCGCCTTGGCGATCCCATCCTCGTACATGGTGCGCATGCCCTCGCTGCGCGCGAGGCGTTCAATCTCGCCTGCATCGGCGCGCTGCATCACCAGCCGGCGCAGCGGATCGGTCATCACCAGGAACTCCATGATGGCGCGACGGCCGCGATAGCCGGTGGGATTGGTCGTGCTGGTGCCGGGTTTCCACAAACGAATCGGGCGTTCGTTGGTGTACTTGTGCAACTCGAACTGCTCAATGACTTCGGGCAGCGCGTCATAAGGGATGGCGGTCTCCGGATCCAGTCGGCGCACCAGGCGCTGCGCCAGAATGCCGTTGACGGTGGAACCCAGGAGGTAATCCTCCACGCCCATGTCCAAGAGACGGGTGATGCCACCGGCGGCGCTGTTGGTGTGCAGCGTGGAGAGCACCAAGTGACCGGTGAGCGCCGACTGGATCGCGATGCGACACGTCTCCAGATCGCGCATTTCGCCGATCATGATCACGTCCGGATCCTGGCGCACGATCGAGCGCAAAGCCCCAGCAAAATCCAGCCCGATCTGCGGCTTCACCTGGATCTGGTTGATGCCTTCGATCTGGTATTCCACCGGATCTTCGACCGTGATGATCTTCACGTCGGGCGTGTTGATCTGCGACAGCGCCGTGTACAGCGTGGTGGTCTTGCCCGAACCGGTGGGACCAGTGACCAGCAGGATGCCGTGCGGCCGCTCCAGCACATCGACGAAACGCTGCTGGAAGTTGTCGGTAAAGCCCAGCGACGCAAAATCGAACACCACCGATTCGCGGTCGAGAATACGCATCACCACCGATTCGCCAAAACTGGTCGGCACGGTGGACACGCGCAGGTCCAGCTCCTTGCCCTGCACGCGCAACTGGATGCGCCCATCCTGCGGCAGGCGGCGTTCGGCGATATTGAGCTTGGCCATGATCTTCACGCGCGAAATCACCGCGGCAGTGGAGCTCGATGGCGGCGCTTCCACTTCATGCAGCACACCGTCAATGCGATAACGCACCTTCAGGCGATTTTCGAACGGCTCGATATGCACGTCCGAGGCGCGCTGTTCGACCGCGCGCTGAAGAATAAGATTGACCAGGCGGATCACCGGCGCCTCGGAGGCAAGATCGCGCAAATGCTCCACGTCGTCTTCCACGGCGGCACTGCCGTCGAGGTTCTCCACAATGGTGCCCATCGCCGAGCGACCGGTGCCGTAGTAGCGCTCGATCAGGTCGTCGATCTCCGAGCGCAGGCCAATGCGCATCGCCACCGGCCGACCGGCCGCCAGCTGGATGGCCTGCAGCGGATACGGATCAGCGGGGTCGGAGACGACCAGGCCTAGCCCGTCCTCGCCCACCCGGACAGGCACGACATGCTGCTGCTTGAGGAAGCGTGCGGACACGTCGAGCTCGGCCGGGGGCATATCAGGCGCGTCGCGGGCCGCCAGCAAGGGAATCGCGAGCAATTCGGACCAGGCCTCAGCCAGATCGCGCTCCGAGACCAGGCCCAGCCGGGCCATCAAGCCCGTGAGCGTGCCATCGGGCGACTCTTCGTGAAGACGGCGCGCACGGACGAGATCCGACTCCTTCAGCCGCCCACGGGAGACCAGCAGCGAACAGACCGCTACCTCGCGGCCTTCCGTTGCCGCACCCTCCGCGTTGGCCGCCGGCTTAGCGACTGCCGACATGCATCACCCCGTTTCAAGACTGGTTCCAACCCGGACGTCGCCCCCAACGGCACCGGAGGCGCATTGTTAACACACCCGCCTATACGCGCGCGAGCACGGTTTCTCACCTCGGCTCACTGGTTCGGACCACACCGCGCGGCCAGTGTTCCGCGATTCATGCAAAGGACGGGCAGCGCCAATGGGCACGGCTGCGAGGTACCGGCTCGATCGCCGATTCGCAAGAACTCACCGCCACGCCGGGTGCAAAACGGCAGCGCGGGGTGGTGGATGGCGACGGCAGCGATGACCTGGCTAGCGTCGACCCTTGCGCCATCGCGGGGAGCGCCCGGTTTCTTTCATCACGGGACGCCAGAACATGCAGGCGACGGCCAGGACCATGCCCTCGGCCAGCGAACCCGCCAACTCGGTACGCACCGTCGTTTCTCGCCAGACGATCGCCGTCGCCAGCAAGACGGGCGCAGCCATGGCAAGTCCCTTCAAAGTCGTGACAAGACACAACATGGCGGCTCCTTGGTTCCAAGCGCGGGCATCGCCCTGAGGCGCGACGACACCCAGCCAGGCAGCCGGCGTCAGTCGAACGCCGGCTGCCTGCCCCTCACTACCAACCGAAGCTCACGCCCACGGTGCCGCTGGATTCGCCGCCGCCCGCGATGGAGCCGCCGAGCAGCACGGCACCGTTGCCCGGTAGACGATGCGAGTAGCCCACGGCGAGTGCACTCTGTCCGCTATAGCCGCCCACCGCTGCACTGACGCGATTCTCGGTATTGGGTGCGGCGGCGATCGCGCCCGCCATGCCGGCCATGGCGCTCCCCATCGCACCGACGCGATCCAATCGCGTGTTGACAGTGTGGAACTGCTGGTTCACCTGGTCACGGAAGGCGTTGAAATCGCCGGTGGTGGTGAATCCGGTCAGCTTGGTATCGGTATAGGCCTTGGCCGATCTCAGCGTGTTCTGGTCGCCGGCATCGGCATAGGTCTTGGCGGTGACCAGGGCTTCCTGCACCTGCCCAAGGTTTGCCGCGTCGGTCTTTTGCACGCCCGCTGCTACATTGGTGACTTGCCGCTCATGACCCACCGAACCCACGGATACCGAGTTGTCGCGCGTGGCCACTGAGTTGCTGCCCAGCGCCACGGCATTGGTCGCCTTGGCTTGCGCGCTGCTGCCGATGGCCGTGCTGTTGGCACCGGATGCGAGGGCCGATGCGCCGCCGGCGGTGGCGTTGTTTCCGCTCGCCGTGGGCGCGGCAGCGTTGGTTCCGCTGACCTGAAACATGCCGGCCTGGCCGGTGCTCAGGTTGCTGACGTTGGCGATGGTGGCTTCCACCTTGCCCACGCGCGTGCCGAGCTTGTCCACCGCTTGATTGGTAGCGAATAGCTGGCCGCCGTTGACGGCGTCGGTACTGCCGTTGCCCAGCGTGCCATTGGCCAGGTTGGTGACGACGGTGCCGCTTGCGCCACCGAGCGCCACGGTGGACTTGCCTGCATCGCCGTACATCACGGCGCCGGCCAACGCGTTATTGGCGCTGGCGACAACGCTGTTTAGCTGCGACATGTTGACGGCGTCCGTGGCGCCCATGCCTGCAGCCACGTTGGTGATGCGACGCTCGCCGCCCATCGTGCCCACGGATACCGTATTGGCCTGATCCGACACCGAATAGGCGCCCAGGGCAACGCTGTTTGCCGCCTTCGCCACCGCGTTTACACCGATCGCCACGCTGTTCGCTGCATTGGCAAAAGCGTTGTAGCCCATGGCCGTGGCGTAAGTGGCATTGGTGCCGGCGCCACTGCCAAACGCCGACGAGCCGATGCCCTGAGCCACGGCGTTGCTGCCCATGGCGGTGCTGTTGTTGTCAAAAGCCGCGCTGCCGGCGCCGACTGCGGTGCTTTCAATGGCCGCAGAGACGCTGTTGGGGCCGACAGCCACACTGTCCTCGCCCACTGCCGACGCGTTCACGCCGATGGCTTGAGCGCGATTTGCCCATGCCTGGGAGGAAGCGCCCACAGCCATCGCGTCACTCACATCGCCTATCTTGCTGGCGCCGTCGAGAGTACCGGCCGAAGCGTTGTTGCCAATGGCAAGATTGCGCTTGCCGTCCCCACCGTCGGCCCGGGCGCCAGTGCCCATGGCCTGGTCCAGGTCCGATGAAGCCAGCGCACCGTGACCCACAGCCAAGCTGCCGGCCCCACCGGCGATGCTGGCGTCACCGATTGCCACGCCGTAGGCGGTACCCGAATCCGGGGCATTGGCAAAACTGTAGCGACCAATGGCGACACTGCCGGCACCGTTGGCCTGGGCCTGATAGCCAATGGCAACGGCACCACCGGCCTCGGGGGCACCGAGCAAATTGGCACCTCCCGCATAAGCCTCCACACCCAACGCCATGCTGTTGTTCAATTCCGCCCGCGCGCCTTTGCCCAGCGCGACACTCTGCGCACCTAACGAGCTCGTACCCATACCGAGTGCCATCGAGTTAGTGCCCACCGAATGACTGTTGGTGCCGAGCGCTACGCTGTCGTCACCGTCACCGATGGCACGGAAACCCTGGGCAATCGCACGGGCCCCGTTGGCCGCCGTGTTGACACCCAGCGCGAGGCTGCTGACGCCATTGGCGTACGCGCCATAGCCCATCGCCGAGGCAAAGTCCGCATTGGTGCTTGCGCCGCTACCGATGGCGGACGCGCCCTTGCCCTGCGCCACTGCCTTCGCACCCAAGGCCATGCTGTTGTCGTCGTAGGCCACACTGCCCGCACCCAAGGCGGTGCTCTCGCTGCCATCGGCAAGGCTATGGGAACCCACCGCGCTACTGCGAGCGCCAGCAGCCGTGCTGTTGGTACCGACGGCCATGCTCTCTTCACCGCCCGCCTCCGATTGATAGCCAGCGGCAACGCTATTGATGGCGTTTGCTTTGGCCATGGCACCAACGGCCAGTGCGTGCGTGGCCGTCGCGGCCGCATCTTCGCTGCCGTCGGTGGCGCCATTGGCATCGATGAGATGACCGGCGACGTCCGTGTTGCCGCTAGCGTGCATATCGATATTCGCAACGTGCGTGGGACTGCTGCTGGCTAGGATGGTCTCGTACCCGACCTTCTCTTGGGGGGCATCACCGGCCGTTGCGGACATCGTCGCCAGCAGCAACGCGACGCCTATCGACGGGATCACACCCGATACCTGCCTTGAACCGGTTGTGCCGTTTCGCTTTGCCAACTCCGATACAACGATCAGCTTGCCGAGAGACCGATTCCAGACCTTGCTGTAGATCTTGTTCATTCAACTGCTCCTGATGGGAGCGGCATGGAACTCGCCCTATGACGTGCCAGCGGCGGGACGAATTCCATGTCGTCCGTCTATGTAGTGATGCGCAGAGCCGCGCGCGCAAACCGCGCACGCAAGTGCCGCACAAGATGGTTCGTTCGATGGGGTGTGACGGCTGCGCAGCTCCTGGCGACGCAGCTGCCTGCGTTGTGTCAGGGTTTGTAGCTGGCCTGCACGCTCACTCCGCGATAGGCCTTCACGCCAACCACGCGCAGGTAGTAAGTGGTCGCTTTCGGGACGCTCCTGACGATCACCGATTCGGCGTTGCCCACGTGCACCGAGGACGCATCGAATGACGTCGCCGCCGGCAAGGCTCCTGCCTTCACGTAGAGCGAGACGTCGCCGGTGCCACCTGCGGTACGCATCACCAGCGCGCGTGCGCCAGCGGGAACGTCGATCTTGTAGAAGGCCTCGCTATCCCCATCGCCCTGTTGGCCGGTGAGCGCCACACCGTTCTGAAGCACCTTGGTTTCCGGCGGCGGAGCCGCTTTGCCAACGGCAGCAAACACGGCTGCCTTGGCATCAAGAATGCCCGCACCGAAGGTCTTGAGTGGATCGGGGGCGAAGTGCGGCTTGTGCGCGGTCTTTTTCAGAATGCTGAGCACGTCATCGGGCGAAAGCAGCGGCAATCCAGCGGCCAGGCGCGCGGACTGCATCAAGGCCACGGTGCCGGCCACATGCGGGGTCGCCTGCGACGTACCGGCCATTCCGCCGTATATATCGCCGGCAGGACTTGCCACCGGCGTGGTGTCTCCGCTGTTGAGCGCTTGCCAGGCGAAGCCTTCGGGGTTGAGTTTGGTGCCGGATGCATCCTCGTTCGCAAAGACACCGCCGCCGAAAGCAGCGAGCGCGATGGTGCTGTTGGTGGGAGTGTTGTAGTTGGAGTAGAACGCCAGGCGGCTACCCACACCGATCGACGCCACGCTGATGACACCGGGGCAGCTGGCCGGCGTAAATTCCTCCGCGGGAGCGTCGGAGTTTCCGGCGGCAACCACCACCGCAGTGCCGTTCGCCCGTGCCCTGGCGATGGCCTTCCCGTAAATGCTGGCAGCAGTACACCTACCCCCGCCACCCAAACTCATGTTGATGACTTGAGCGGGATGCTTGTTGTCGGGCACGCCGTCCACATGTCCGCCCGACGCCCAGACGATGGCGTCGGCGATGTCGCTGTCATAGCCACCGCAATGGCCGAGTACACGCACCGGCAACACCTTGGCCTTGTATGCAATGCCCGCCAGACCGATGCCGTTGTTGGTGATCTCCGCGCCGGTAGCGCTGGCGACGTGGGTGCCATGCCAGGAACTGTCATCCCCGTCATCGCCGGGGGAAAGGCAGGCGTCGTCACCCGATGCGTACGGCGCACCCTTGGTCCAGTCACCCAGATCCCAGCCACCTGCCGCACGGCCATCCGTGCCGCGACCGGACATGAAACCGTCGACGATGAAGTCGTAGCCGTCGCCCGCCGACGAAGTGTCGACGTCGGCGTGTTTGACGATACCGGTATCCAACACCGCGATGGTCACACCGGTACCGTCGGCCAGATTCCACGCGCCTGTGATATTTGCGCCACCCCAATTGGCCACACTATTCCCGGCCGCGGTTGGCATACCGTCGCCGGGCAGATAATCCGTCTGATATTTGTCAAACAGCTTGTCGTTGGGAACGAACGCCGCGGGCGCCTTGATGCCGATAGCATGTCGCAGCACGTCGGGCTGCACATAGGCAACCGTGGGATCGGCAGCGATCGCCTGCATGAAAGCGGCAGCTTCGTTTGAGTTCAATTTGCGCGATGTGGTGATGACATGCGCGCCGATGGCCACGGTGCGCTTGTAGGCCACCTTGGGCGCGTGGATGGAAAGCGAAGACTGCGACCTGGCAGCGCGAGCCATGGCTACCGCGGCAGCCTGGCCTGCCGCTACCGGCGCAGTCGGCGTGTCATCGCGATAACGGACGATAAAACGGTTGTAGGTACCGTTGTTTGCCAGCGAGCTGGTATTGATCCGTGCTGAAGCGTCGTTAACGGATGCCGCGCTTTGAGCATGAACCGTCACGCTGAACGAAAGTGCGACGGCAACGGCGGCAGCCAAAGCACTTCGGATGGTGGTGCATTCCATGAATTGAAACCTCCCTGATGATGTCGATGCCGCCTTTCGGCAGCCGGCCTTGCCTCCACTCAAGCTCACGGTTGCCGGCACTGCGAAAGGCAACCAATCCGTTCTTTTGCGGAGACCAAACAACTATCGACGGGCGATCAGGAGACGAACAATCGAATTAGGCGCGCGCAGCTCGCTGCATTTGTCGCCACCCATAGTCAGATTTATCCGATACGGACGCGCATTGCCGCACCGCAGGGAAGCGGGCCTCTGGTGTGCTTCTGGCCGGCCCGATTCTGCTTTCGACGTCATCTTGCTGCGTCCTCATGACGAGGAAACTCCGGAGTAATGCCCTGCTTCCAGATTTTGGCCACGTAACCTGAAGTGCGCGCCGTAGGCGACCAGTGCCGCGAAATGCTGGATGCAATGAGGCGCACATTTCAGCGACGGAGCCAATGACATGCCGTCCGTCAACGTAGTGATGCGTAGAGCCGTGTACGCAAAAAGCCCGCGAGGGCGCCGCACGGGAGAGGGTTCGATTGCATGGCAACTGCGCGGCACTTGGCCACACAGCTGCCACGGTTTCGTCAGAGCTTGTAGGTAGCCTGCACGCTCACTCCGCTATAAGCCTCCACGCCGACTACACGCACGAAATATGTGGTGGCTTTGGGCACGCTCCTGATGATGACCGACTCCGCGTTGCCGACATGCACCGAGGAATAATCGAAGGAGGTGTTTGTCGGCATGCTTCCCGCCTTTACATAGAGCGAGACATCGCCGGTACCACCCGCGGTGCGAATCAACAATGATCGCGCACCGGCAGGTACGTCGATCTTGTAAGTCGCCTCGCTGTCGCTGTCGCCCTCTTGCCCGGTGAGCGGCACACCGTTCTTCAGCACCCTGGGGTCCGGCGGCGGAACGGCCTTGCCTACAGCCACGAATACGGCGGCTTTCGAGTCGAGAACGCCCGCACCGAATGTCCTGCCCTTGGTGACACCGGCATGCGGTTTGTGTGCCGTCTTCTGCAGGATGCCAAGGACATCGTCCGGCGTGAGCAGCGGCAGGCCAGCAGCCAGACGAGCCGATTGCATGAGGGCAACGACGCCAGTCACATGCGGTGCCGCCTGCGATGTTCCCGCCATCCCACCATACGCATCGCCACCAGGGCTTGGCACCGGCTTGGTCTTTCCGTTATTGACGGCTTGCCACGCAAAACCCTCGGGATTGAGTTTGACGCCTGACGAGTCATCCTTGGCATAGACGCCACCGCCAAAAGCAGCAAGCTTGACGATGTTCTGCTCGGGTCCGTTGAAGTTGGAGTAGAACGCCAATCCGCTACCCACGCCAATCGAGGCCACCGTGATGACACCGGGGCAACTCGCCGGCGAATACCCCACGGCCTCGCTGCTACTGTTGCCAGCAGCAACGACGATGCTCGTGCCATTGGCTCTTGCTTTGGCGATGGCCTTGGCCGTCGAGCTGGCGTCGCTGCACGAGCCATCGCTACCCAAACTCATGTTGATGACCTGCGCCGGATGCTTGTTGTCAGGAACACCATCCACATGCCCGCCTGAGGCCCAGACGATGGCGTCGGCGGTATCGCTGACGTAACCGCCGCAATGCCCGAGCACTCGCACCGGCAGCACTTTGGCCTTGTATGCGATGCCAGCCAAGCCGACGCCGTTGTTGGTGATTTCCGCGCCCGTGGCGCTGGCGACATGGGTCCCGTGCCACGAACTGTCATCCCCATCCTCAGGAAGAACGCAGGGATCGTTGCCTGACGAATACGGCGCGCCGGTGGTCCAATCGCCGAGATCCCAGCCACCTGCCGCGCGGCCGTCCTTGGATCGGCCGGAAACATATCCGTCGGAGATGAAATCGTAACCGTCGTCCGCCGACGAGGTGTCGACATCGGCGTGCTTGACGATACCTGTATCCAACACCGCGATGGTCACGCCGGTGCCGTCTGTCAGATTCCAAGCGCCGGTAATGTTGGCTCCGCCCCAGTTCGGCACGCTACTGCCGCCCGATGTCGGAAGACCGTCGCCCGGCAGGTAGTCCGTCTGGTACTTGGCGAACATGGGATCGCTGGGAACAAAGGCGGCGAGCGCCTTGATGCCGATGGCGTGTTGCAGCACATCCGGCTCGACATAGGCGACACTCGGATCGCTGGCGATCGCTTGCATGAAGGCGCTTGCCTCGCTCGGGTTCAACTTGCGCGAGGTGGCGATGACATGCGCACCTATGGCCAATGGCCGCTTGTACGTCACTTTCGGCGCATGGACGGACAGTGAAAGCTGCATCCTGCCGGCGCGCGTCATCGCCGCAGCGGCAGCCTGGCTTGCCACGACCGACGCGGTGGGCGCGTCATCGCGATAGCGGACGATAAAGCGGTTGTAGGTACCGGAGTCTTCCAGCGAGCTGGTGTTGATCCGCGCCGAGACGTCGTTGACGGACGCCGTGTTTTGAGCATGAACCGTGATGGTGAACGACAGCGCTAGAGTAACGGCGGCAGCCAATGCGCTTCTTGTGATGATGCACTCCATGAATTGAACCTCCCTGATGATGTCGGTGCCGCCTTTCGGCAGCGAGCGTTGCCTCGACCCAAGCTCACGTCAGTCCCGCCATCCCCATGGCGAGACCTCCAGCCACTTGCGAAGACCGAACGACTATCAACGGGCGACCAGTAAGCGAACAATCGAATTAGGCGCGCGCGTCTCGCTACCATTGGCGTCGCGAGTGGTCGGATTTGTCCGATACGGATGCGCATTGACGCATCGCGGTCGACCAGGTGCCTGGTGGGATCGCCAGTCAGCCGGCTCCTATGCCCAATATCGTCCAGGATCGTTCTCACAGCACGGAAACTCTGGGAAAATGCCCTATTCCCAGACCTTGGCCAGGCCATGCAACTCGTCGATATTGGCGCCAATCTCACCCACGAATCCTTTCGGCACGACTTTGATGCCGTGCTCGATCGTGCAAAGCAACATGGTGTCGTCCAGCTGGTGGTGACCGGCGCTTCGCGCGACGGAAGCACGCATGCCTTGGCCCTGGCCCGGGCGCACCCTGGCACGCTCTATGCCACGGCGGGCGTGCATCCGCACCACGCGATCGATTACGGCGACGCCACCGATGCGCTGCTGCGCGAGCTGGCGGCGCATGCGGAAGTGCGCGCCGTGGGCGAAACCGGGCTGGACTACAACCGCAACTATTCCCCGCGCGATGTACAGCTGGCCGTGTTCGAGCGGCAGTTGCAGATTGCGGTGGACGTGCAGAAGCCGCTATTCCTGCACCAGCGCGATGCGCATCATGATTTCATCGCCCTGCTGCGCCGTTATCGCGACAAAGTGCCGGCCGTGGTCGTGCACTGCTTTACCGATACCGGCGAGGCGTTGCGTGATTATCTCGCGCTCGATTGCCATATCGGCATCACTGGCTGGATCTGCGACGAGCGACGCGGCACGCATCTGCGTGAGCTGGTGAAGGAGATTCCCGCCAACCGCCTGCTGATCGAAACGGATGCGCCGTATCTGTTGCCGCGCACGGTCAGGCCGCAGCCGTCGCATCGGCGCAATGAGCCGATGTTTTTGCGGCATATCTGCGATGAGATTGCGCGGGATCGCGGCGAGTCACCTGAGCAGACTGCCGCGAACAGCACGGCGGCCGCACGCGCCTTTTTTGGATTGCCTACCGACTGATGCACAAAGGCCCCGCCATGGCGGGGCCTTGATCTGGCGCACGCGTAGCAGTCGTCAACCGACCACGCGCGTGCTTCCCGGTGCGAGTCCATCCAGCGCATACGGCCCGATACGTTCGCGAATCAGGCGCAGCGTGGGAAAACCCACCGCCGCCGTCATGCGCCGCACCTGCCGGTTGCGTCCTTCACGCAACGTGATGCGCAGCCAGCTGGTGGGTATCAGCTTGCGAAAGCGCACGGGTGGATCGCGCGGCCATAGCCACTCGGGCTCGCTCGCATGTTCCGCGGGCGCAGGCAGCGTGGGGCCGTCATTGAGCACAACGCCGCGACGGAGCGCATCGATCGCTTCGTCGGTGATCTGTCCGTCGACCTGTACCAGGTAGGTCTTGGGTTCTTTGTGCCGCGGGTCGGTCAGCGTATGCGCCAGCCGGCCGTCGTCGGTCAGCAGCAGCAGACCTTCGCTGTCGTGATCGAGCCGTCCGGCCGGATAGACGTCTTTTTGCTTGACGAAGCCAGCCAGCGTGGGACGCCCATCCGCATCGCTGAACTGGCAAAGCACACCATAGGGTTTGTTGAGCGCAATCAGCATGCAGCGCGCGCAGCGACCCGCCGAACGACGGATCGCTGCTCTCTCAGTGTGACGAAGCCGTCGCTGTGTCCGGCTTCACGAAGCGCAGCGTCATGCGGTCCGATTCGCCGATGGCCAGGTACTTCGCACGATCCTGCTCACCCAGGGTCAGCGTGGGCGGCAGCGTCCAGACACCCTTGGGATAGTCCTTGGTGTCCTTGGGGTTGGCGTTGATCTCGCTCGATTCCTGCAGGCGGAAGCCTGCGTCGGTGGCGAGCTTGATCACGACGTTGGTGGGCAGGTAACCGCTGTTCTTCACCGCATCCAGGCTGGCGTTGTCGGCGGCGCGGTGATCTTCCACGCCCAGCACGCCGCCGGGACGAAGCACGGCAAAGAAGGCCTTGAACATGGCCGGCGCCGTATCGGCTTCCACCCAGTTATGCACGTTGCGGAAGGTCAGCACCATGTCCGCCGAACCGGCCGGGCCAAACGAGGGCGCCTTCGGGTCGAATTCCACCAGCTGCGCCTTGCCGTAATGCGCGGGGTCGGCAGCGAACTTGGCCTTCAGGGAATTCAAATCGCGGCTAGCCTCGCCATCGGCGGCGGGCTTGGAGGTGGCGGCGATGTAGTGGCCGTTGTTGCGCAACAGCGGCGCGAGGATTTCGGTATACCAGCCGCCGCCCGGGGTGATTTCGATGACGGTGAGATCCGGTCGGATGCCGAAGAACTGCAGCGTGCCCTTGGGATGGCGATAGACGTCGCGCGCCTTGTGGTCCTGCGCACGCCAGTCGCCCGCAATCACCTGATCCAGCTGGGAAGCCGTGAAGTCAGTGGCGCTGGTGGGTGGCACCAGGGCGCCGGCTGGCTGGTCCTGCGCCTGCGCGTTGGCGGGTGTGGAGTTGCCACTGCAAGCGGCCAGCAGCACCACGGCCAGCCCAAGAAACACACGGCTATTCATTGAAAACCCCTATTGAACGTCTGAAAGGCGCACGCAGCACCGCGCGTGAGCTTGCCGGCCACGATGTATACAAAGGGTGGAAATGCGGAGGTTTTCCACCCCTGGGTGAAACTAGCTAAACACGGGAAGCTGGAGGCGGTCTTTCGCGGCCTCGGGCGGTCTCGGGGAGGCGCCGGTGCTGCCGCTCAGTAATGAATGACCGAGCGGATCACCTTGCCCTCATGCATCAGATCGAAGGCCTCGTTGATGCTCTCCAGCGGCAACACCTTGGTGATCATCTCGTCGATCTTGATCTCACCGGCCATATAGCGGTCGACGTAGCCGGGCAGCTGCGAACGGCCCTTCACACCGCCGAATGCGGAACCGCGCCATACGCGGCCGGTCACCAGCTGGAACGGACGCGTGCTGATCTCCTGGCCCGCACCGGCCACGCCGATGATGATCGACTCGCCCCAACCCTTGTGGCAGCACTCCAGCGCCGAGCGCATCACGTTGACGTTGCCGATGCACTCGAACGAATAGTCCACGCCGCCCTCGGTGAGATCGACGATGACCTGCTGGATCGAGGTGTCCGCATAATCCTTCGGATTGACGAAATCCGTGGCGCCCAGCGCACGCGCCATCTCGAACTTGTCCGGGTTGGTATCCACCACCACGATGCGGCCGGCTTTGGCCATCACCGCACCCTGCACGACCGACAGGCCGATGCCGCCAAGGCCAAACACCGCCACGCTCGCGCCCGGTTCCACCTTGGCAGTGTTGAGCACCGCACCGATGCCGGTGGTGATGCCGCAGCCGAGCAGGCAGACCTTCTCCAGCGGCGCGGCCTTGTTGATCTTGGCCAGCGAGATTTCCGGCAGGACGGTGTATTCGCTGAAGGTGCTGGTGCCCATGTAATGCAGCAGCGGCTTGCCGTTGAGCGAGAAGCGCGACGACCCGTCCGGCATCACACCGCGACCCTGGGTGACGCGGATCTTCTGGCAGAGGTTGGTCTTGCCGCTGAGACAAAACTTGCACTCGCCGCATTCGGGCGTGTACAGCGGAATCACGTGATCGCCCACTTTGAGCGAGGTGACGCCCTCGCCCACTTCTTCCACGATGCCGCCGCCCTCGTGGCCGAGGATCACCGGGAACTGGCCTTCCGGATCGGCGCCCGACAGCGTGAACGCATCGGTGTGGCACACGCCGGTCGCCACGATGCGCACCAGCACTTCACCGGCCTTGGGTCCGGCCACATCGATCTGCTCGATGGACAGAGGCTTGCCTGCTTCCCAGGCGACGGCGGCGCGCGATTTCATGGCTTGGATCCTTGAGGGCTGTGGTGGGGAATGCGAATGATGAAGGGTTGGGGCGGGATGTGAAACTGTCGGGTACGTCGACTTTGGTGCATGCCGCTACCTTGTAGGAGGGCACTTGTGCGCGACAACCTCGCGTGATGGCATCGACATAGCGCCGGTCGCGCACAAGTGCGCTCCTACACAGGGCTGTTGCCAGTCGCGTACGACATCGTCTCCGCATACTTCCCCGCCTCGCACAGCAACCACTCACGGAACGTGCGCAGCCCCGCGTGATCCTTCGCGTGCTCGGGATACACAAGGAAATACGCCTCGGGAATCTGCTGATAGCGATCGCCGAGCACCGTGAGCTGGCCGGCTTCGATCAGCGGACGCGCCATCACCATGCGCCCCAGGGCGACGCCCATGCCTTCCATGGCGCCGCGCTGCAGCGCGTCGGTATTGTCGAAGTGGGCCACGTAGCGACGCGGCAACGCGCTTTCACCGTCGGCGAACCAGTCGCGCCAGCGATCGCCCGGATCGCCCAGCAGCGGCCATTGGCTGAGGTCGTTGGGATCGAGATCGCCCATGCGCTCGATCAGCGCGGGCGACACCACGGGCGCAATCCATTCACCGAATAGCCGCTCGGTGATCAGGCCCGGCCACGGCCCGCGTCCATAGCGTACGGCGGCGTCCACCGGATCACGTTCGAAATTGACCAGCTCCACGCTGGACTGCAGGTTGAGCTGGAGCTCGGGATGCGCCGCCACCAGTCGCGCCAGGCGTGGCACCAGCCAGCTGGACATGACACCGGGAATGGCGCTGAGCGTAAGCACATCGTCGCGGCGGCAGCGGAAGCCGGCCATGGCGCGATCGATGCCTTCGAAATGATGGCTCACCGATTCCATCAGGCGGCGGCCTTCTGCCGTGAGCTGCACGCCGCGCGGACCGCGCTCGAACAACTTGCGTTCCAGCCGTTGCTCCAGCTGCCGCACCTGATGGCTGAGCGCGCTCACGGTGAGGTTGGCTTGCTCGGCGGCGCGCGAAAGATTGCCCAGCCGGGCGACCTGGACGAACTGTTGGAGGAGATCCAGCGATACGCGTCCCATCTTGAATTTCCTTCAAGGCTGGTTTGCGAATATATCGCTTTTTGGTCGCGCGCGGCGGTTCTACCTTGAGGACTCACTCAAACGGACGGGAGGGTGTCATGAGCTCGATTTATACGAATTTGCTGTTCATGCATGGCCATATCACCAACCTGGAGTTGGCGCGTCGTCTGGCTGACGCACCGCCGAGCCAGCCGCGCTCCAAGGGCAAGCGCCAGCCTACCCCCAACCTGATGACGGCCATCCGCAAGAGCGTGGCGCCCTCGAAACTTGCCCACGACGGCTGCGGCTGAGCTGGTGACACCGGCCCCGTGAGGCCGGTGTCAGAACAGTCAAAGCTTGCTCGCGGCCAGTTGGACGTTGACCGGCGTACCCAGGTCTTCCGAGGAACGGCCTTCGACGACGCTGTACTGCCCGCCACGGATCACCCAGGCGTGCTTGGCGGTATCGAAATCCGCCAACAGTCGCGGTTCCAGCGAGATGGTGAGGGTGCGGTGCTCGCCGGGTTTGAGGAATGCCTTGGCGAAGCCGGCCAGGCGGGCCGACTTGGCCCCGGGTACGTGTACATAGACCTGCGCTACCTCGGCGCCGGCGCGTGAGCCCGTATTGGCGATCTCCACCGTCGCTTCGAGCTGGGCGCCCTTTGCATCAACCTTCAACGGGCCATGCTGGAAGCTGGTGTAGGAGAGGCCATAGCCGAACGGGAACAGCGGCTTGATGCCACGCGACTGGTACCAGCGATAACCCACATTGGCGCCTTCGATGGCGTAGTCGACGGACTCGGGCTGCGTGCCGCCGGAGACGCCGGGAATCTCCTTGCGCGGCAGCTGCGAGAGATCGCGCGGCCAGCTCACCGGCAAGCGGCCCGAGGGATTGACCTTGCCCGACAGCAGATTGGCGATCGCCTTGCCGCCGTCGCCGCCGGGATACCAGGTCTCCAGCACGGCGCCAACCTGATCGAGCCACGGCATCGCCACGGGACCGCTGTTTTCGAGCACAACGATGGTGCGGGGATTGGCCTTGGCCACTGCATCGACCAGGGCATCCTGGTTGTCCGGCAGCGACAGATCCGGCGTATCGACCGACTCCGCCTGCCACTTCTGCACGAACACCACCGCCACCTGCGCCTTCGCCGCGAGCGCCGCCGCGGCGGCCACGTCGGTGCCCTCCGCAAACTGCACATCGGCCTTGGGTGCCGCATCGCGCAGCGCCTTCAACGGGGCGTACGGGTGATACATCACGGGGCCGGGCCAGGTGGTCGGCGGCAGACCCGGCACGGCATTGCCGCCCATGGCCGTCACCAGCGACGAACCGCCGCCGGCCAACACGCCCTTGTCGGCGTGCGCGCCGATCACCGCGATCGATTGCAGCTTGGTGAGATCGAGCGGCAGCAGGCTGTTTTCGTTGCGCAACAACACCGCGCCCGATTCCAGCGTTTCACGCGCGACTTTCAGGTTTGCCTGCGCATCGATCGGCGCCTTGCCGGCCGGATACTGGAACACGCCGACGGCAAACATGCTGCGCAAAATACGTTGCACCATGTCGTCGATGCGCGACTGCTTCACTTCGCCCTTGGCCAGCGCCGTGCGCAGCGGTGCGTCGAAATACACTTCCTTGTCGAACACTTCGCCCGCGGACTCCTGGTCCAGTCCCGCATTGACCGCCTTGGCCGCGCTATGTGCGCCGCCCCAGTCGGACATCACGAAGCCGGGATACTTCCAGTCGCGCTTGAGCACCTGGTTCATCAGGTAATCGTTCTCGCACGCCCAGTCGCCATTGATCTTGTTGTACGAGCACATCACCGATGCGGGCTTGCCGCGCTCGATGGCGATCTCGAAGGCGAGCAGATCCGATTCGCGCATGGCCTGCTCGCCAAGCTGCACGTTGATGGTGTTGCGCGCCGTCTCCTGGTCATTCAAGGCGTAGTGCTTGATGGTGGAGATGACGTGCTGACCCTGGATGCCCTTGATCGCTTCGGCGACGATGCTGCCGGCCAGCAGCGGGTCTTCGCCGGCGTACTCGAAATTGCGACCATTGCGCGGCTCGCGCGTCAGATTGACGCCGCCGGCCAGCAGCACATTGAAGCCCTTGTTGTGGGCCTCGCTGCCTATCATCGCGCCACCGCGATAGGCGACCTGCGGATCCCAGCTCGCTGCCGTCACCGGGCCTGCCGGCAGCGGCGTGGCGTGATCGCCGGGACGCATGCGGTCGGAGCTGGCCACGCCCAGGCCCGCATCGCTTTCTTCCAGTGCCGGGATGCCAAGCCGTTCGATGGGTGGAACGTAGCCGGCCGATGCAATCGCGCCCTTCGGGAACGGCGCCGTGGCGGGACGATCCGGACCGGCGTAGTAGCTGCGGATCAGCTGGAATTTTTCGTCCTGGGTGAGTTGCGCGAGCAGCAGCTGGGCGCGCGCATCAGGCGAAAGCGTGGTGTCGTTCCACGGCCGGGCCGTGGTTTGCGACGGCGCCGCGCCGGCCGACGTGCACAATCCCATCACAACCAAACCGGTCAAAACTGCACACCGCAGTGCGGTCATCTTGCTATTCATCCGTCCTCCTTCGCTGTCGCTAGGCCATCGTGCTCGCCTGGGCATCACACGGGCGGCGCGTATACTCGCGGGCCTTGGCACCCGAGTATGCCCCAAGATTTTCTTCCCCACATCGAACACGGAGCACATCCATGCAACTGCGTCCCCTGGGTCGATCCTCCCTTTCCGTCGCGCCGCTGGCTTTCGGTGGCAACGTCTTCGGCTGGAGCGCGGATGAACAACGCTCGTTCGAGCTGCTCGATGCGTTCGTCGACGCGGGCTTCAACCTGATCGACACCGCGGACGTCTATTCGGCATGGGTTCCCGGCAATTACGGCGGCGAATCGGAAACCATCATCGGCAAGTGGCTCAAGCGCAGCGGCAAGCGCGACAAGGTGGTGATCGCCACCAAGGTGGCGAAGTGGGCGGAGCATCCCGGCTTGTCGCCGATGAACATCAACCAGGCGGTCGAAGGTTCGCTCAAGCGCCTGCAGACCGACTACATCGATCTCTACCAGGCGCATGAAGACGACGCCACGGTGCCCTTGCATGAAACGCTCGAGACCTTCGGCAAGCTGATCGAACAGGGCAAGGTGCGCGTGATCGGCGCGTCGAACTATGTGGCAGACCGCTTTGCCGAGGCCTTGAAAGTCTCCGCCGAACACGGCTTGCCGCGATACGAAACGCTGCAGCCGGAGTACAACCTGGTCAGCCGTGGCGGTTACGAGAAGGAACTGGAACCACTGGTGGTCGCGGAAAACATCGGCGTCATCAACTACTACGCGCTGGCCAGCGGCTTCTTGAGCGGCAAATACCGCAGCGCGGCGGATCTCGCCAAGAGCGCAGCCCGAAGCGGCGCCGTGCAGAAATTCCTCAACCCACACGGGCTGCGTGTGCTCGAGGCGCTCGACAAGGTGGCCAAGGCGCACAGCGCGACGCCTGCACAGGTGGCCCTGGCGTGGTTGATTGCGCGGCCAAGCGTAACGGCACCGATCGCGAGTGCGACCACGGTGCCGCAGCTGAAGGAATTGCTGGGTGGCGTGAGCTTGCAGTTGAGCAAGGATGAGATTGCGGCGTTGGATCAGGCGAGCGGTTGAGGTTTTCGCGAAAGGCTGTCGCGCACAGGGTGCGCTCCCACGGGGGAGGCGGGAGCGCCAGGTTCAAGGCGATGGGGAGGGGGACGCCACGCCTTCCGCGTCGCTGCCGTCGGGCGCTTCGACTTGGTAGCCCTGGGCCTTGAGGCGGGCGATCAGACCTTTCGGCGACAGCACTTCTTCCATCGGAAGCATGGCGAAGGTCTGCGTATGGGTGGAAAGTGCTTGTTCCGCCGCGCCTATCCACAAGGCATCGGCCTTCTGCTTCACATCGTTGAAACCCAGCTGCTTGGCGAAGCCCGCCTCGGTCACGGCCGAGATGCATGCTTCGCGCTGGTCGTTCATCGGCAGCTTGCGCAGCGTGTCGATATCGCCCGTAGACCAGGCATTCGCGCGCTCGGTGATTCGGCCCATATCGCGCTCCACGGTATCGAGCGTGCGGCCGAAGCATTCGCGGTCGTCCATGGGCGATGTCTTGAACGTCTTCACCGCGTTGCGCGGTTCCTCGATCATCACTGTGTAGCGCGCCGTGACGAAGTTGACGTTGTGCTTCTTGGCGATATTGCGGACCGAATCCTTCACGCCGCCGGAGGAGGTGAGTCCGTAGTGCTTGATCGCCTTGTCGTACAACTCGACCGCGGCAAAGATCGGGCGCCAGTTCTCGATGCCGCTGTCGTTGCCGATGTATTGCTTCTTCAGCGTCAGCCAGCGCGCATAGTCTGGCGCCGGCACCATTTGCTGCAACGTTTGGCCATCCGGGTTCTTGCGTGCGCCCACCAGCGACGGCAGCAGGAAGAGCTTGCCGAAGAAATTGGTCTTGGGCTTGAGCGATACCGACGGCGGCCCCAACACCTCCTGCGACTCGGCGATGGTTTGCTCGACTTCGTCGGTCTTCCATTGGATTTTGTCGGGCAGCGGCGACAACGTGCCGAGCACCCACATCACGTGATCGCCCTTGCTCACCTTCCACAGGCCGGGGCCGGGCTGGATGCCGCTGACGGTCACCGCTTCGAGATTCTGCACCTGGCCCGCCGCGCTGCTTGCCGGCGCAGGTGCCTGCTGTGCAACCGCCGTGCCCGCCATGGCGAGCGGCCCCGTCAGCAGGAGCATGGATAACGAACGAGCCAGGCGGGTGGGTGTCATCGTTTCGAATTCCTTGAAGGGCTGCTTTGAGACACGCGTGCAGCAGCCGGGTTCCTTGTGGAGGTGCGTTCGGCGAGCCGACGCCGCTGCCTGCGCGCCATTCTAGAACGCTGGCTCGCGGAGAACGGCGACAGCCGATGGATCTTTATCCAGCTGCCGTTTGGTTTCGCATCAACGCGGCGTTCATCATGGCCCGCGAGATGCTGGCGCGCCCAGGCAAGGCGCGACGACGCGTTTCAACACGCCGCTGTCGTCCGGCCAGCGAAATGTCGCCTTAAGCGTCTCGCCGCCCTTGGCAGCCGGTATGGCGAGCGTCACGCTTCCACCGCCTGCGAGCCCCTGTTTCGCCACCGCATCAATGTCGCCCGTGGACGCGCCAAACACGAACGGCGTACCGACATTGAACGCACCGCCATCGCCATACCAGCCGCCAACCTTCAGCTTGACGGATGTCGCCGGCATACCCGTCACGACGAGGGGACCGTGCGCCGTCGCGTCAGGCCCCTCAAATGGGTCCGTATCAAAGCCCAATGCCTTGGGGTCGATCACCAGTTCCATCGATACGCGTCCGCCATCCGTACGACAGGCGAATGCCAGCGTCGCGTTGGCCGTGTAGTGCTGAAACGTCGCGCTGCCGGCGATGCGTGCGCGATACAGCGGCGCCGCTTGCTCCGGCTGCTCGAACAACCAGAGGTTGGCTGCGCCATGGGGCGTTGCGCTGAGCGCGAGCGATGGACACAACGCCAGCCACGGCAAGAGACGCCAGGCCCTGCGAATGCTGTGTGCGTCACTTCGAATGATTGATGGTGTCAGCATGACTGTTGTTCTCCAGCGAGCGCGCATCCGGATCATTTTGACCGGCCAGGGTGATGCGGTCCCCAAATGGATGGTCGATTTCCATCTGGCCCACAGCCGCGACACGGTGTGCCCGGCCTCTTCAAAGATCCCAGAATTCAACAACGAGGCCTGCCCGAAAGGCGCCAGGAAAGCCGTACGAACCCTCCCGATTTCTCCGGGGTCGAGCGGAAATTGGCTCACCGCAACAACGTGCTCTTCGCTCTGGCGCCGGTCAATCTGATTATTTCGTGCCAACTGTCGCCAACGTACTGCACCAAAAGCAGAAGGGCGCCATCGGCGCCCTTCTATTTCACTTGCTTGGTCGACAGTTGGCTCAGCCCTGCAACGGCGCCAGTGCGTCGTTGAAGGTCTTGCTCGGGCGCATGGCCTTGGTGATCAGCTCGACGTTCGCGTGGTAGTAGCCCTTGATGTCGACGGGCTTGCCCTGTGCGCCGTTGAGCTCGCCGATGATCTTTGCTTCGTTCTCGGTCAGCGCCTTGGCGATCGGCTCGAACTTCGCCTTGAGCTTGGCGTCGTCGTTCTGCGCGGCGAGTGCCTGTGCCCAGTACATGGCCAGGTAGAAGTGGCTGCCGCGGTTGTCCAGTTCACCGACCTTGCGGGCCGGCGACTTGTTGTTGTCGAGGATCTTGCCGTTCGCTTCGTCCAGCGTCTTGGCCAGCACGCGGGCGTCGGCGTTGTCGTAACGGTTGGCCAGATGTTCCAGCGACGCGGCGATGGCGAGGAATTCGCCCAGCGAATCCCAGCGCAGGTAATCCTCTTCCACGAACTGCTGCACGTGCTTGGGCGCCGAACCGCCGGCACCGGTTTCGAACAGGCCGCCGCCAGCCATCAGCGGCACCACGGAGAGCATCTTCGCGCTGGTGCCCAGCTCCATGATCGGGAAGAGATCCGTGAGGTAGTCGCGCAACACGTTGCCGGTCACCGAGATGGTGTCCTGACCCTTGCGGATGCGCTCGAGCGAGAACTTGGTGGCGTCGACCGGCGACAGCACGCGGATGTCCAGACCCGACAAATCGTGATCCTTCAGATAGCGCTCGACCTTCTTGATCACCTGCGTGTCATGTGCGCGGTTCGCATCGAGCCAGAACACGGCCGGCGTGTTGGACAGGCGCGCACGCGAGACGGCGAGCTTCACCCAGTCCTGGATCGGCGCGTCCTTGGTCTGGCACATGCGCCAGATGTCGCCCGCTTCCACCGGCTGCTCCAGCAGCACCTTGCCGGCTTCGTCGATCACCTTGACCACGCCGTCGCCGGCGATCTTGAAGGTCTTGTCGTGCGAACCGTATTCTTCGGCGGCCTGCGCCATCAGGCCTACGTTGGGCACGCTGCCCATGGTGGCCGGATCGAACGCACCGTTCGCCTTGCAGTCGTCGATGACGACGGCGTAGACACCGGCGTAGCTGCGATCGGGAATTACCGCCTTGGTGTCCTGCAGCTTGCCTTCGGTGTTCCACATCTTGCCGGAGTCGCGAATCATCGCCGGCATCGAAGCGTCGATGATCACGTCGCTCGGCACGTGCAGGTTGGTGATGCCCTTGTCCGAATTGACCATGGCCAGCGCCGGGCGGTTGGCGTATTCGGCCTTGATGTCGGCGAGGATTTCATCCTGCTTCGGCTGAGGCAACTGGCCGAGTCGCGCGTACAGGTCGCCGATGCCGTTGTTCGGCTCGAAGCCCACGCTCTTGAGCGCATCGGCGTGCTTGGTCAGCACGTCCTTGTAGAACTCGTTGACGGCGAAGCCGAACATGATGGGGTCGGAGACCTTCATCATGGTCGCCTTGAGATGCAGCGAGAACAGCACGCCCTGTTTCTTCGCGTCTTCGATCTGCGCGTCGATGAAAGCGGTCAGCGCCTTCTTGCTCATCACGGCGACGTCGATGATCTCGCCGTCCTTCAGCGCGGTCTTTTCCTTCAGCACCGTGTTCGAGCCGTCCTTGCCGAACCACTCGATCTTCACGCTGGTGGCTTTTTCAACGACCGTCGATTTCTCGCTGCCGTAGAAGTCGCCGCCGTCCATATGCGACACGTGCGTCTTCGAATCCTTGCTCCACGCGCCCATCTTGTGCGGATGCTTGCGCGCATAGTTCTTCACCGAGAGCGGTGCACGGCGATCGGAGTTGCCTTCGCGCAGCACGGGGTTCACGGCGCTGCCCTTCACCTTGTCGTAGCGCGCCTTGACGTTCCACTCACTGACGTCCTTGGGATCTTCCGGATAGTCCGGCAGCGCGTAGCCCTGGGACTGCAGCTCCTTGATCGCGGCCTTGAGCTGCGGCATCGAGGCGCTGATGTTGGGCAGTTTGATGATGTTGGCTTCCGGCGTGGTCGCCAGCTTGCCCAGCTCGGTCAGATCGTCGGCGATCTTCTGGTTGTCCGGGAGGATGTCCGGGAACTGGGCAATGATGCGGCCGGCCAGCGAGATGTCACGCGTCTCCACCTGGATGCCGGCGGTAGCGGTGAAGGCCTTGATGATCGGCAGCAGCGAATGCGTGGCGAGGTACGGCGCTTCGTCGGTGAGCGTGTAGATGATCTTGGGCGTGTTCGACATTGTCTGCTATGACCTCGCTGGCTACGGCGTATTCAAATTGGGGGTTGCGCGCCCGAAGGCAGCGCCGTGCGCGGACGCACACGTCGCCCGAAGCGTTCGACATGGGGTCGAAACGGGCGGACGAAAGCCCCTCATTGTCACGATTTCGCGGAAGGGGCGAAAGCGTGGGGGTGTAGCCATGCGCAAACGTATGGTGCGGCGAGGTTTTTTTGTGGGAGGCCACCCTGTGGGCGACCGGCGACGGAGCGCGGATTCTGCGCCGCCGCAGTCGCGCACAGGGTGCGCTCCCACAGGAATGCGTTTGATCAGACGCCCTCGACGGCCGGATGACGCTTGGGCGCACGACGCCGTGCACGCCACGCGGAGTAGCGATCGGCCAGGCAGGAGAAAATCACATACAGCGCCGGCGTGCTGAGCAGGGTCAGGCTTTGCGAAATCAGCAGGCCGCCGATCAAGGCGATACCCAGCGGGCGACGCAGGTCCGAACCCTCGCCCAGGCCGATCGCGATCGGCACAGCGGCAAGAATCGCCACCATCGTCGTCATCATGATCGGGCGGAAGCGCACCATGCTCGCTTCATAGGCCGCCTCTGCCGGACTCAGGCCATGTTCGCGCCGCGACACGAGGGCAAAGTCGATCATCATGATCGCGTTCTTCTTGACGATGCCGATCAACAAGACCAGCGCAATCTGCGCGATCACCGACAGCTCGGTATCCGTGTACCACAGCGCCAGCAACGCGCCGACACCTGCCGCGGGCAGCGTGGAGAGGATGGTCACCGGATGGATCAGGCTCTCATACAGCATGCCCAGCACGATGTAGACGGTGACCACCGCGCCCAGCAGCAGCCATAGCATGCCGCTCTGCGATTGCTGGAAGCGGCGGAAATCGCCACCGATATTGATGCGGATGTCACCCGGCAGGCGCATCTGCGAGCCAGTCTGCTGGATGATCTCCAAGGCCTCGCCCATGCTCACGCCGGGCGCGAGATTGAAGCTCATGCTCATCACGGTGTACTGGTTTTCGTGCGAGATCTGGGTCGGCGCGAGGCCTGGCACCTGTTGCGCGAACGCCGTGAGCGGCACCATCTTGCCGTTGGTGCTGGCCACGTAGACTGCATCGATGGCCGCCGGCGTGGCCGTCTGATTCGGCAACGCGTTGACGACCACCTTGTACTGGTTGAGGTCGGAATAAATCGTGCTGATCTGGCGCTGGCCGAACGCGTTGTACAGCGCGCCATCGATGGTCCCGATGCCCACGCCAAGACGCGCGGCCTTGTCGCGATCGATCACGATGTTCTGCTGCAGGCCGGCGTCGTCGACATCACTGCCCACGTCCTTGAGCTTGGGATTCTTTTTCAGCTCGGCGACGAGTTTGGGTAGCCACAAGGTGAGCTCTTCGGGATTGTCGCCCTGCAGCGACACCTGATACTGCGCGCCCTGGCTGGTGCCGCCGCCACCGCCGAAACTCGGCAGATCCTGGATGGGACGCAGTCGTACATTGAGATCCGGGTAGCGCGCCGCCTTGGCGCTCAGGCGCGCCAGCACGGCAAACGTATCGTCCTTGCGGCCTTGCGCATGCGTCTTCAATTCGATGTCGAAGGTGCCCGAGGAACCCTGGCGGCTCGTGCCCAGACGCGAGCCCACGCGCGCCACGTCGTGGTCCTTCTTGAGCATGTCGATCAGGCGCTGCTGGCGGGCCACCGCATCCTGGAACGACACGGTGGCGCCGGAGGTGGCGCGGCCACGGATAAGGCCAGTGTCCTGCGGCGGGAACAGGCCGGTCTTCACCTGGCCGAACAACAGGATGGTGATGGCGATCAGCACCAGCGGGGTCAGCGAGAACGCCAGCGCGTGCTTGATCGAGAACTTCAGGCAGCGCGAGTACACGCCGAGCATGCCGGCCTGGAATTTCTCCAAGGCCACGCCCACCTTCGTGGTCGGCTTGTCCTGCTCGTGGCCGCTGAGGAACTGGCCGCACAGCGAGGTGGTGAGCGTGAGCGAGACCAACGCCGAAACGATGATCGCCGCTACCAGCGTGATGGTGAATTCCTTGAAGAACAGGCCGGTGATGCCGCTCATGAACAACAGCGGCAGGAACACCGCTACCAGCGACGCGGTGATGGAGACGATGGTGAAGCCAATCTCCTTGGCGCCCGCCAGCGCCGCCTCCATCCGCGTCATGCCCTGGTCGATGTGGCGCACGATGTTCTCGATCACCACGATCGCATCGTCCACCACGAAGCCGATCGCAATCACCAGCGCCAGCAAGGTGAGGTTGTTGAGGGTGAAGCCCAGCACATACATCACCATCGCCGCACCAGCGAGCGACAACGGCACCGCCGCCGTGGCGATCAGGGTGGGCGCCAGCCGGCGCAGGAACAGCGCCATGGTCAGCATCACCATCAACAGGCTGATCAGCAGAGTGGCCTGCACTTCATGCAGCGAGGCGCGGATGGTGGGTGTGCCGTCGAAGTACGGCGTCAGCGTGGTGCCGGGCTGCAGGTAATCGCGCAGCAGCGGCACCGCATCTTTGACGCGATCCACCGTGCCGATGATGTTGGCGGTGGACTGGCGATACACGTACATCAGGATCGCCGGCTTGCCCTGGAACCACGCCGCCTGATACGCGTCCTGCAGGCCGTCGTACACCTTCGCCACGTCGGACAAGCGCACCGGCGTGCCGTTGTTGGAGGCGATCACCAGGCTGGCGAAGTCGGCCGCGTTGTGCAGCGAATCGTTGGCGGTCACCGCCATGGTGGTCTTGCCGTCGGACAGGAAGCCCTGCGGCGAGGTCACGTTGGCCGCGGTGAGCGCATTGCGCAGCTGGTCCGGCGAGAGGCCCAGCGCGTTGAGCTGGCGCAGGTTGACGTCGACGCGGATGGCCGGTGTCGCAGCGCCGAGGATGTCCACTTCCGACACGCCTTCGAGCTGGCGAATGCGCTGCGCGAGCAGCGAATCGGCGATGTCGTAGAGCTCGCGCGCCGACTGCGTTTCCGAGGTCAGTGCGAAGGCGATGATCGGATCGTCGTTGGGGTTGGCCTTCTGGTAGCTCGGCGGCGCATTGAGTCCGCTGGGCAGGTCCGACTGCGCGGCATTGATCGCCGCCTGCACGTCGCGCGCTGCCGAGTCGAGATTGCGACCCGCCTCGAACATCAGGAACACCTGCGTGCTGCCCAGCGAGCTGGACGAGCGCATGGTGTCGATGCCCGGCACCTGGCCGAGGTGGCGCTCAAGCGGCGCAGCCACGGTGGAGGCCATGGTGCTGGCGCTGGCGCCGGCCTGGCTGGCCTGCACGAAGATCACCGGGAACTGCATATTCGGCAACGCGGCCACGCCAAGCAGCGCGTAGCAGATCAGGCCTACGGCGAAGACGCCCATGGCCAGCAACGAGGTACCGATCGGGCGGCGAATGAAAGGACCGGAAATGTTCATGCCGTCAGGAAACCAGGTACGACGCGCGGGGCGCGAAGGAATTCAAAGAAGCCGCACACCACTGAGGAGGCGCGCGCACGAAGGTACGTATATACCGCACATTAACGCAAGAACGCATGACGGTCGGTTTGGTTGAAGCCGTTTGAGCGTGGATCGACGGAATATCTCCTCGCCGTCATTCCGGCGCAGGTGGCTGGAAGTCAATCGGTATTAGACGTCTAAATGCAGGAGTCTCAGGGATTGCAGCTGCGCTTTGAGCGCGGCCATGGAATCCCACGGCAGGATGGGCGAATTGCCGCGCTCGTCGGGCGGGTTCTGCAGCAGCCCGTCTGACCAGCCGCCGCAACCGGTCAACGGCAGCAGCGGACGATGATGCAGCCAGGCCAGGCACACTTCGGAGATCGTGCCGGCGCGTCCGCCGATCACCAGGCAGGCGTCTCCCGCCAACGCCATCAACAGGTTGCGCGCGTCGCCCATGCCGCAGGGAATGACTACGCTGGCGGGCCAGTCGTCCTCTGGCATCGCATCGGCCGGAATGATGCTCAGGACCAGTCCGCCCGAGTCGATGGCTCGCTGCGCCGCGTGCCGCGTGGCGGGACTGCCGCAACCGCTGACCACGGTGATACCTGATCTCGCCAACAGCTCGCCTGCCTGACCGGCCAGCTCATAGGCCTGCGAGCCCGGTTCGGCGCTGCCCAGCACGCAGACCTGCGGCTTTCTCAGTTTGCTCATGTCGTCACTCCGGACCTGGGGAAATTGCACAACGAAAAGGGGCGCGCCATCCCGGCCGCGCCCCTTTCGTGGTTTTGCCGCCGACCCGGCAGGTGCCGGATCGGCGTGGTTGCCATTACATGGCGCCTCGCGTCTGCGCACGCGCCAGCGCGCGCTGTTCGCGACGCTCCTTCAGCCAGTCGGCGAAGCGTTCCATGTAGAGATAGATCACCGGCGTGGTGTACAGCGTCACCAACTGCGACAAGAGCAGGCCGCCGACGATGGACACGCCCAGCGGACGGCGCAGTTCCGCGCCGATGCCATTGCCCAGCGCCAGCGGCAATGCACCGAGCATGGCCGCTGCCGTGGTCATCATGATCGGGCGGAAGCGCAGCAGACACGCGCGACGGATCGCCTCGCGCGGATTCATGCCGTCGCGCTGCGCCTCGATCGCGAAGTCGATCATCATGATCGCGTTCTTCTTCACGATACCGATCAGCAGCACGATACCCACGATGCCGTCCACCGACAGGCTCATATCGCACAGGATGAGCGCCAGCAACGCACCCACGCCGGCCGGCGGCAGGGTCGAGATGATGGTCAGCGGGTGGATGTAGCTCTCGTACAGCACGCCCAGCACGATGTAGATCACCACGATGGAGGCAACCAGCAACAGCACTTCATTGGTGAGCGAGGTGGAGAACTCCGCCGCCTTGCCGATGAACTGGCCACGCACCTGCGGCGGGAAGTTGAGCTTCTGCTCGACCCCACGAATCGCATCCACCGCCTCGGACAGCGAATAACCCGGCGCGAGGTTGAACGACACCGTCACCGCCGGCAACTGCTGCTGATGGCTCACCACCAGCGGCGCCGTGGTCACTTGAGCCGTGGCCAGCGAAGCCAGCGGAATGGTGCCGCCGCCACCGATGATCACGCCGGTATTGGCCACGCCCAGACCCGTGCTGGTGGACGAGTTGCTCGAGGCCACCTGGCCGAACGCGGTGGCATTGCTGCCGGTCAGCGCGCCGCTGCCATTGCTCTTGACCGTGAGCTGGTTGAGCAGCGCGGTGCTGGTGCGGAACTGCGGCGCCACTTCGAGCACCACGCGGTACTGGTTGAGCTGGGTGAAGATGGTGGAGATCTGGCGCTGGCCGAACGAGTCGTACAGCGTGTCGTCGATGGTCTGCACCGGCACGCCCAGGCGGCTGGCCTTTTCGCGATCGATGGTGAGCTTGAGCGAGGTACCCTGGTCGGCGAGGTTGTTGTCGACGTCGGCCAGCTCGGGCAGTTCGCGCAGCGCCTGCGTCATCTGGTTGGCGTAGCCGGAGAGCTCGGTCGCGTTCACGTCGGACATCGAGTACTGGTACTCGGTGGCCGATACGCGGCTATCCAGCGTCACGTCCTGCACGGGCTTGAGGTACAGCTCCACGCCCGGAATGCCGGCCGCTTCCTTCTGCAGTCGCGCCAGCACCTCGTCCAGGCCGTCGCGGTCGCCGCGATCCTTCAGCACGATGCTGAGCTGGCCCTGGTTGAGCGTCGGGTTGATCGAACCGGCGCCGATGAAGGCAGCCACGCCTGTCACGGCCTTGTCGCGACGCAATGCATCGGCGACGGCCTTGGTGCGCACTTCCATCTGCGGGAACGCCACATTCTGGTCGGCCTGCACCACGCCGGTGACCAGGCCCGTGTCCTGCTCGGGCAACAAGCCCTTCGGAATCACGACGTAGAGGAACACGGTGAGCACGACTGCCGCCGCTGCAACCAACAGGGTGAAGCGCTGGTGGCCGAGCACCCAGTCCAGCGAGCTCTCGTACACGTTGACCGTTCGCGTCCACCAGGTTTTCTTGCCGGCGGCGGCGTGGCGCTCGTGCGCGTCGTCGCCCTCGGGCAGCGCGTCGGGCTTGAGCAGGTAGGCGCACATCATCGGCGTCAGCGTCAACGACACCAGCATCGAGATGGCCACCGCGATGGTGAGCACCCAGGCGAATTCGTGGAACAGGCGACCGGTGACGCCCGGCATCAGCAGCAGCGGCAGGAATACCGCGATCAGCGACACCGTCAACGACAGCACGGTGAAGCCGATTTCCTTCGCACCGATCTCGGCCGCTTCCTTGCCGTCCTTGCCCTGCTCGATGTAGCGCACGATGTTCTCGATCATCACGATCGCATCGTCCACCACGAAGCCGGTGGCTACGGTGAGCGCCATCAGCGAGAGGTTGTCCAGCGACATGCCGGTGAAGGCCATCACGCCGAACGTACCCATCAGCGACAACGGCACCGCCACCGACGGAATGATGGTGGCCCACAGGCGACGCAGGAACACGAAGATCACCGCCACCACCAGGAAGATGGTGAGGATCAGGGTGAACTGCACGTCTTCGACCGAGGCGCGGATGGTGATGGTGCGGTCGGCGAACACATCCAGATGGACGTCCGCCGGCAACACGGCGCGCAGCTGCGGCAGGATGTTGCGGATCTGCTCCACCGTCTGCACGATGTTCGCGCCCGGCTGGCGACGGATGTCGAGCAGCACGGCGGGCTTGCCATTGGCCCAGGCGGCGAGCTGGTCGTTCTCCACGCCGTCGATCACGTTGGCCACGTCCGACAGTCGCACCGGCGCGTTGTTCTTGTACGCGATGATGGTGTCTTTGTATTCGGCCGCATCGGCCAGCTGGTCGTTGGTGCCGATGCTGTAGGACTGCGTGGCGCCGTTGAGCGTGCCCTTGGGCGCGTTCACGTTGGCCTCGGTGAGCGAGCTGCGCACGTCCTCCATGGTGAGGCCGAGGTTGGCCAGCTGCGACGGATTGACCTGCACGCGCACGGCCGGGCGCACGTTGCCCGCAATCGACACCAGGCCCACGCCCTGCACCTGCGAGAGCTTCTGCGCGAGGATGGAGTCGGCGTAGTTGTTCACTTCGCGCAGCGGCAGGCTGTCGGAGGTGAGCTTGAGCGTGATGATCGGCGCGTCGGCCGGATTCACGCGGTTGTACACCGGCGGATACGGCAGCGTGCTCGGCAGCGTGCCGCGCGCCTGGTTGATGGCCGCCTGCACGTCCTGCGCCGCGATATCGATATCGCGGTCCATCGCAAACTGCAGCACGATGGTGGACAGACCCGCCGACGAGTCGGAGGTCATCATGGCGAGGCCGGAAATCTGGCCGAAATTGCGTTCCAGCGGCGTGGTGACCAGGGACGCCATGGTCGATGCGCTGGCGCCCGGATATTGCGTGGTCACGACCAGGCTGGGCGCGTCGATCTCGGGCAGCGCCGACACCGGCAGCTCGCGGTAGCCGAGGATGCCGAGCAACAGCACCGCCACCATCAACAGCGAGGTGGCGATCGGTCGGCGAATGAAGAGTGTGGAGAAGCCCATGGGGTTAGCCGTCGATGTGTGTGGCGGGTGCCTGTCCTGCGGCGCCCCGTGTCGTTGCTGAAGGGGTTAGCAGCGAGTAGCGAGGGCGCAAACCCGAACTGCTCGCCAGCCTTCATGAGTGGCGATGGGCCCGGTTGTCGCGCCCTCGCCACCCACCCCTCGCCCCTCTCAAATCAGCCGCCGCGGCGGCCGCCCTGCTTGGCGTTCTTCTTGGCCTTGTCCATCTCGGCCGCGGTCGGCGCTGCCGGCACTTCACCCGGCTTGAGCGCCTTGACCTTGCTGCCCGGCTTGAGGCGGAACTGGCCTTCGGTCACCACCAGATCGTTGAGCGCCAGGCCCGAACCGATCATCACGTGGCTGTCGCCCACTTCACCGGCCACCTTGACCGGGTTCATCTTGACCGTCTGGTCCTGCTGCACCAGGTACACGTAGTCGCCATCCGGACCGCGCTGCACCGCCTGCGCCGGGATCACCAGGCCGCCCTTCACGGTGCGCACCTTCAGGCGCGTATTGACGAACTGGCCCGGCCACAGCTCGCTCTTGGCGTTCTGGAACACCGAGCGCAGCTTGAACGTGCCGGTGGTGGTGTCGATCTGGTTGTCGACCACGTTGAGCGTGCCATCGTCCGCAATGGTGTGCGCGTCGGAGCGGTCCAGCGCCAGCACTTCCAGCGGATCGCCCGAGGCGGCGGCAGCGCGCACCATCTCCAGGTTCTGCTCCGGCAGGGTGAACATCACATAGATCGGATGGATCTGGGTGAGCGTCACCACCGCGGTGGTGGTGGTGACCACATTGCCCGGATCCACGTTGCGGATGCCGGCCACGCCGTCAATCGGCGAGACGATGTGGGTGTAGTCGAGGTTGACCTTGGCGGCGCGCACGGCGGCCTTGTCGGCCGACACCATCGCGGCGAGATTGGCCACGTTGTTGCGGAAGGTGTCCATGTCCAGCTGCGCCACATAGCCCTGGGCCACCAGCGCGTCGTTGCGCTTGAGCGTGCTCTGCGCGGTGGAAAGCTGCGCCTCGTCCTGCTGCTGCTTGGCAGTGGACTGGTCGTAGGCGGCCTGGAACGGACGCGGGTCGATCTGCGCCAGCAGGTCGCCCTTCTTCACTTCCTGGCCTTCCTTGAAGTTGATGCTCAGCATCTGGCCGCTGATCTGCGGATTGATGGTGACGGTGTTGAGCGCCTGAACCGTGCCCAGCGCGGTCAGGTAGACCGGCACATCCTGCTTGAGCACCGGCTCCACCGTCACCGGCACCGGTGCGGCGTCCTTATCCTTGTCCTTGTCCGAGGCATCGCCGTCGGCCTGTCCCTGTCCCTTGTGCTGACCGCGGTGCTGACCCTGTGCGCCTTCCTCGGCAGCGGGCTTATGCAGCAGACGGAAGCCCACGGCTCCCACCACGATCACGGCCACAACGATCAGCGCGATCTTCCAAAAACGCGACATGAAAAAACTCCCAGAATGAAAGACAGGCCACCCGACCCCACCGGTGCGCTCCGCGCGCCTGACCTATGTGTCGAGTGAAAGGATAGGGTCAGATCAACGAAAATAGACAATGCCAGTTGACAGGGGTGCCCCATGACCGATGGCAGGGTTTTCCAAGCGTATCGCGTCCAAATGACGAAACTTGCATGAAATCAGGGCTTATTCGGGCGCGACACGTTGTCCGCCCGACCCGACTGAAACTTGCCGCGGCCTTCGTCTATACTCGGCTAATTGTTGCCTGAACCATAGCTAATCCGGCCTCTTCGGCTGTCCATTGATCTGTCCATTGAATTGGAGTCATTGCGTGAGCGGTTCCATGACGAAGTCCGACCAGAGCTTCATGCGCAGCTTTTCCATGCTGATCGCGGGCCTGAGTGTATTGACCCTGTTGCTGATCGGCGGCGCCTGGTGGATCTACGACCACGAGCCGAAGGAAATAAATCCCCAGACCACCGCACAAACCCAGGCCCGCATCGCGCCGGCCGGTGCGGTTTACGCCGGCGACACCGGCCGCGCCGCCATGCAGGCCGCGCAGGAAGCCGCCGCCAAGGCTGCCGCCTCGCAAGTGGCCTACGGCGGCAGCACCGACGGCAAGACCATCTACGACAACCTCTGCCACGCCTGCCACACCGCCGGCGTCGCCGGTGCGCCCAAACTGGGCGACAAGGCCAACTGGGGTCCGCGCGTGGCCGAGGGCATCGACACCCTGGTCAAGCATGCCATCGACGGCTACAAGGGCCCGGATGGCAACATGATGCCGGCCAAGGGCGGCAATCCGGCGCTGACCGATGAGCAGGTGAAGGCGGCGGTGCATTGGATTGTGGATCAGGCGAAGTAAGCGCTTCGCTGTCGGTAGTCGCAAGAATTTGGATGTTGGGAAAACGCCGCCGCTGGGCGGCGTTTTTCTTTTGTGTGGTGTGCACTTGGGTGTGGTGAGGGCCGCATTCTCTTGCTGCGCATCGGCCTCAGCCCTTCAGCCACCGTCCTGCCCGCTTGTCTGTGGGAGCGCACCCTGTGCGCGACGGCCACGCCGCGGTGTATCGCTCCGTAGGTTCGTCGCGCACAGGGTGCGCTCCCACAAAGAGCAGGCCGTCACCCACGGGCCCGGGCGCACACTTGTAGGAGCGCACCTTGTGCGCGACCGCAGCGCTGGGGTCTACCGCTCCGTAGGCTGGTCGCGCACAGGTGCGCTTCCGACTTTCGCCGGGACGACGAATAGACACGTTCCCGCGAGCACCCGCCCCTCACCCCAGCCCTCTCCCCGGCGGGGAGAGGGAGCAAAGCAGACGTCCCACACGACGAAGCCCAACCCCAATCCGCTACCATTACCCCATGAACGACCAGTCCCCCAACACCACCCATTTCGGTTTCCGCGACGTCCCTGTCGCCGACAAGCAGAAGCTAGTCGGCCAGGTGTTCACTTCGGTCGCGAGCAGCTATGACCTGATGAACGACCTGATGTCGTTCGGCATCCATCGCCTGTGGAAGCGCCACTTCGTCGCCATCAGCGGCGTGCGCCGCGGCGATCGCGTGCTCGACCTGGCCGGCGGTACCGGCGACATCGCCGCCCTGCTCAAGCCGGTGGTGGGCGCCGACGGCGAGATCATCGTGGGCGACATCAATGCGGCCATGCTGGGCGTGGGTCGCGATCGCATGACCGATCGCGGCCTGGTGTCGGGCCTGCGCTGGACCCAGCTCAACGCCGAAGCCCTGCCGTTTCCGGACAACAGCTTCGATGCGGTGACCATGGCCTTCGGCCTGCGCAACGTCACCGACAAGGACAAGGCGCTGGCGGATATCTGCCGCGTGCTCAAGCCTGGTGGTCGTGCGCTGGTGCTGGAATTCTCGCGCGTGCAGAGCGAGCTCTTCAGCAAGCTTTACGACTTCCACTCCTTCAAGGTGCTGCCCAAGCTCGGCCAGCTGTTTGCCGGCGACGCGGACAGCTACCAGTACCTGGCCGAATCGATCCGCAAGCATCCGGACCAGCAGACGCTGAAGGGCATGATGGAGCGCGCCGGCTTCGGCCGCGTGGACGTGCGCAACCTCAGCAACGGCATCGTCGCCATTCATCGCGGTTACAAGTTCTGATGTTTGCGGCGGCTCGCACCAAGGTGCTCCTGGCCGCCGCGCTCCCACTGCTGTTGGTCATGCCCAGGCTATGGGCAACCGAGGAGCAGCGATTCGAGTTGCTTCCGGTCTCTGCGCTCAACGCGACCATGAAGCAGTGCTCGCGTGACACCCCGCATGCCACTGGAGCCTGGACGCCTACGACTGCCCAGTTGCTCGAATTGGAATCCCAGCTTCCCCAATTGGCCACACTCGCGACGCAACAGGGCATATCCCCATCCATCGGCGATCGGACGGCTTCCTTTCGGCAATATCTTGGTGTGATCGTCGACGGCCATCGCTTTATTTACGTCAACGCCGCAGTACCGAAAGAGAAACCGGCCAAGGTTGCTCACATTGCGAGCAAAAGCACTGGCACTCCTTTTCAGGCAGAGGCAGAGCCCGAGCCCATCATCGTCTGTGACGGCGGGAATCATTTCTGGGGTGTGCTTTATGACCCGGAAACCCAGCAGTTCTCACAGCTGAAAACCAACGGCTTCGCCTAGTGCCACGGCCGCTGCGTCGCCCTGAGATTGACACCGTGCTGCAGCCCTATCGCCCGCTCGCCCTGTTCGCCGCCCTGCTCGGCTGGTTCGGCCTGGCGCTACAGCTGTGGTTCTCGATCCGCCTGACCCAGGGCAACGGCGGTACGGCGCTGGAAGGCGTGTGGCTGTTTCTCGGCTTCTACACGATTCTCTCCAACCTGCTGGCCACCAGCGTATTGACCGCGGCAGCTACCGGCCCACGCAGTCGGCTCGGCGTGTTCCTGTCGCGGCCCGGCGTGCAGACGGCGGCGGCGATGAGCATCGTGATCGTCAGCGCCATCTACAACCTGATGCTGCGTCAGTTGTGGAGCCCGTCGGGCTGGTTGCTGGGGGCGGATGTGATCGTGCATGACGCCATGCCGCTGCTGTATGTCGGCTACTGGTGGCTGGCGGTGCCCAAGGGCGGACTGCGTTGGTCGCAGGTGCTGGTGTGGCAGAGCTATCCCGCCGGGTATTTCTTCTACGTGCTGCTGCGTGGCGCGGTGAACGGTTGGTATCCCTATCCGTTCCTCGACGTGCGCGCGCTGGGTTATGCGCAGGTGCTGATCGATGCGATCGGCGTGCTGGCGGCCTTCATCGTGGTCGCCTTGCTGCTCGTGGCCGCCGGTCGATGGCAGGCGCGCCGACAACGGCACGCCGCCGCCGAAGTGGCCTGATCAGCCCGTTCGAAAGTCGTCGACCACATCGCCGTACAGACGCGTTTCCGCCTCGTGCGCGTGATCGCGCCACGGCTCGGCCAGTGCGGCGGTGTACCACTGGCGCATCGCTGGCAGCGCGAGCATGCGATGGACATACGCGGTCGCTGCGCCGTCCGTCGGAATGTCGTAGCTTTGAATGCGAAACACCACCGGCGCGAAGAACGCATCGACAGCCGTGAAAGCATCGCCTGCGAGGAAAGGACCGCCGAAGCGCGCCAGGCCCTCGTTCCACAATTCATTGATGCGCGCGATGTCCGCCTTCAGCGCAGCATCGACCGCATGCAGCCGCACGCGAACGCCGCAACTCATGCCGCAGGCATTGCGCAGCGTGCTGAAGCCCGCGTGCATTTCTGCCGAGGCACAACGAGCCCAGGTGCGCGCATCGGGTCGGGATGGCCAGACGCCGGCGTGACGCTCGGCGAGATACTCAATGATGGCCAGCGAATCCCACACGACGGTGTCGCCGTCGTGCAGGCAGGGCACGCGCCCGTTCGGTGAAAACTGGCGAAACACATCCCAGTTGGAGCCTTCGCCGAACACGTGCAGCTGTTCTTCGAACGGGATGCCCAGCTGGGTCATCAAGACCCAGGGACGCAGCGACCACGACGAGTAATTCTTGTTGGCGATATAGAGCGTGGTCACGGCGGCTCCGGCAGCGCTGATCAGGTGTCGATGATCAGCAGCGTACCGCGACTGCCGCCCTCCACACTGTGCGGCATGCCCGCCGGAACCACATACAGTTCGCCCGCTTCCACCCGCAGCACCTCGCCGTGGATGCGCAGCACCATCACGCCGTCGAGCACCAGCAGGGCTTCGTCGTAGTCGTGGCTTTCTTCCGGGTAAGACCGCTCGTCCATGCGCAGCAGCTTCAGGCGCGCGTTGCCGAAGCTGGCGAGCACGCTTGAGGACCAGGCCTGGGGCAGCTGGGCGGCGACATCGGCCAAGCGGAGCGGCGCCACCTCAGTGCTGCTTGGCCGGCGCGGCCACCACCGGCGCGCTTACCGGCGCGCGGCGGCGGGCATTGGCGAGCACCACGCCACCCACCGTGATCACGCCGCCCACCAGGGTCAGCAGCGTCGGGCGCTCGCCCAGCCAGACCCAACCGATCAACACAGCGATCGGCGGCGAGAAATAGATGAAGCTGCTCACCTGCGAGGCAGGCGCGCGCTGCAGGGCGGCGTTCCACGCGATATAGCCGATGAAGGTGGGCGCAATGCCCAGCCACAACAGCGCACCGATATGCGATGCCGGGGCATGCATCAGTGCCTGCGGCAGATGCAGGCCAAACGGCAGCGAGGCGAGAGCACCGACGAAGAAGGTGAAACCCGTGACGCCAAGCATGGTGTTGCGCGCGAATAGCGGCTTTTGCCACACGAAGAAGATCGAGCACGCCACCACGCTGACCAGCACCAGGGCCGCCATGGGTTCGATCTTCACGTCCTTGCCGCTGGTCAGCACGACCACCACCACGCCCACCAGCGCGATGCCCAGTCCGGTCAGCGTGCGTGGCGACAGGCGTTCGCGCAGCCAGATCGCCGACAAGGCCGCCGTTGTCGCGGGCACAAGTGAGATCAAGATGGCGGCGGTGCCGCTGGCCACGCGGGTTTCGGCCGTATTGAGGCACAAGTGGTACACGGTGAGGCCGATCACGCCGAGCAGCGTCAGTTGCGGCCAGTCGCGCCTGTCAGGCATCGGCACTTTTTTCACCACCAGCAGGGCGGCGAAACACAGCGCACCGATGGCCAGGCGCGCCAGCGCCACCTCGCCCGGGGTGAACGAAGCCAGCGCATAGGCGATCGCGGCATAGGCCGACGACCAGGTAAGCAGCGCGATGCCGATAAAAACCAGCGCGCGCCCATCGAGGCGTTCCGGGGTTTGCATGGACTTGATCCGGGTGGGGAATACTGCGCATCGTAAGTTTTGCCGTGCTGCGCTTGAATGATGAATCAGCGTAGGATGGTGATGTTTCGCCAACGAACGAAATGTCTATGAACGCAGTCACCTTTGAATCGAAACCGATCTGGGACGCCACGGATTGGTTGCTGCTGGAGGCCCTCCAGCAGGACGCCCGCCTGGGTTACGCCGAGCTCGGACGCAAGGTGAAACTCTCACCACCGGCCGTGGCCGAGCGGGTGAAGCGGCTGGAGGAAGCCGGCGTGATTTCCGGTTACCGCGCCGTGCTCAATCCCCGCAAGCTCGGTTATGAGATCGACGCCATGATCCGTCTGCGCTGCGATGGCGGCATCTGCGCCCGGGTGGGCGTGCTGGTGGCGGACATCCCCGAAGTGCTCGATTGCCGCCGCCTGGCGGGCGAGGACTCGGCCCTGCTGCGTGTGGTGGCCATGTCCATCCAGCACCTGGAAACCGTGCTGGACCGGCTGCTGAAGATCCACGCCAGCATCAGCACCACCACGCTCGTCGTGCTGCAGACCCCGCACGAGAACCGACCACTGACCCGCACGATGTGGAATGCTGGCCGGGCGCTGCTGGACGACTAGCGTCCGGCACCGGCGCGCTGGGAGGAGGACGTTGGCGCCATGATCACCGTAGCGGCACGCATCTTGCCTGAGAGTGGCATACCGCCAGCTCCGAGCCAGCCCTAGCCTGCCGAACGCGTCCCATGGAACCCGACTTCCTCAACAAGATCATGGATCTCCTGTGGGATGCCATCTGTGTCGTGGACATGGAGGGGCGCTACGTCTTCGTCAGTGCGTCCTACGAGCGCATCTTCGGTTACAAGCCGGAGGAAGTGCTCGGCAAGCGCATGATCGAGCTGGTGCACCCGGACGACCGCCAGGCCACCATCGAGGTGGCCGCCGCCATCATGTCCGGCCAGCCGCAGTCGCACTTCCAGAACCGCTATATCCGCAAGGACGGCACGGTCGTGCACATCATGTGGTCGGCGCGCTGGTCCGAGGCCGACCAGGTGCGCATTGCGGTGGCGCGCGACATCACCGCGCTCAAGCGCGCCGAATCGATGACGGCCGCGCTGCACGCGATTTCCGAAGCTGCGCACACCGCAGACAACCTGCCGGCGCTGTATGAAGAGATTCACCGCATCGTCGGTGCACTGCTGCCCGCGAACAATTTCTTCGTGGCGCTGTACGACCCCTTGCACGCCGAACTGAGTTTTCCGTATTTCGTCGACGAACGCGACGAGGCGCCGCCCGCCCAAAGCATCGATTCGGGCACGTTGACCGCGCAACTGATCCGTACCGGACAGGCCTTGCTGGTCACGCCTGGCACGCCGACCGACCCATCGCTGCCGGTGATCGGCACTGACGCCTTGCACTGGCTGGGCGTGCCGCTGTGCTCGCAGGGCGCCGCAGTGGGTGCACTTGTTGTGCAGAGTTATTCGGACGCGACGCGCTATACGGAAACCGACAAGGAGCTGCTGCAATTCGTTTCCACCCAGGTCGCGGCGGCAATCGAACGCAAGCAGGCAGAGCAGCGGCTGCATCACATCGCGCGACACGATCCGCTGACCGACCTGGCCAATCGCGACCTCTTCCACCAGCAATTCGAGGCGGCGCTGGAGAACGTGTCGCGCTTCGGCGGCAATCTCGCCCTGCTCTATATCGACCTGGACAAGTTCAAGCAGGTGAACGACCGCTACGGCCACCACACCGGCGACCTGCTGCTGTGCGAAGTGGCGCAGCGCATCCGTGGCCATCTGCGCGAAGGCGATGTGGTGGGTCGCATGGGTGGCGACGAATTCGTGGTGCTGCTGTGCCGACTGCAATCGGTGGCCGACAGCATCCAGGTGGCGGAGAAACTGCGGGCCGCGATCAACCAGCCATTCCAGCTGGCGGATCGCACGCTGCACGCATCGACCAGCGTGGGTGTGGCGACTTATCCGCGGCATGGGCACACCTCGCGCGACCTCACCCGCGCGGCCGACGCGGCGATGTATCAGGTGAAGAAGGAGGGCGGCAACCGCGTGCGCGTGGCGCTGCCAAACGACCTGCCCGAAGACGGCGAGCGCGCCGGCGCCGGCTCACCGCGCTGAGACGTCGCGGTAACCCGCGAGTTTTTTGTGGGAGCGCACCCTGTGCGCGACAACCTGACGGAGCGGGAACGACGAGGCGCCTGTCGCGCACAAGGTGCGCTCCCACAGTATTCAAAGCTTGAGGTAGATCTTCTTCCGATCCATGGCATAGACGATCAGCCACCACAGCGCCACGAACGCGATGGCAAAGGTCACCGACGCCACGTACGGTCCGGCAATCGGCGTGATCCAGCTGGCGAACACGCGACGATAGAGGGGATCGAGAATGCCCAGGCCGAGCAGCAGGATCTGCATCAGCTCGGAACCGCCGTAGGCCGTCACGGCATTCACGCCAAAGCGTCGCCCGATGGCCGGCCAACCGCGCTGGTCAATCAGCACATGGAACAGCACCAGCGCGAGCGTGGCCCAACCTGCGGTCCACAGCACGAACGACGAAGTCCACAGATTCTTGTTGAGCGGAAACAGCAGCGACCATGCGAAGCCCAGCAGCAAGTACGCGATACCGGACAGCGCCAGCGCCTTGATGTTTTTGTCGCGCAACCAGTGTCCGGCACGCAGGCCGAGCAGACTGGTGGCAAGCGAAGGCAGGCAGCCCAACAGTCCTTCCGGGTCATGGCCGCGACCGCTGACCGGATCGATCTGATAGACGGTGTGGCCGAAGATGGCGAAGTCGATGCGGCTGACGATATTGGCGAACGGCTCCAGCGAACCTCCCGCCAGCAGCAATACCCAATAGCCCAGCAGCAGCGCGGCGATGGTGATCCATTGCAGACGCGGCTTGACGTAGATGGCGAACGCAGCCGCCCCCGCGAAGCACACGCCGATGCGTTGCAAGACGCCAGGGAAGCGCAGGTGCGCCTGCGGCATGATCGCCCATGCCAACAGGTTGATGGCCACGCCGAGCAACAGGATGCGCAGGCCGCGCTTCAGCGCTGCGCGCATCAGCAGCCCTTGGTCGGCGCCCTGCTCCACCCGCGGACCGATGGCGAGCGCAATGGAGACGCCCACCACGAACAGGAAGAACGGAAACACCAGGTCGGTCGGCGTGCAACCATGCCACTGGGCGTGTTCCAGCGGCCCGTACACGTGATCCCAATCGCCGGGATCATTGACCAGCAACATCAGTGCGACCGTACATCCGCGCAACGCATCAACTGAAGGCAGGCGGCGAAGCGCATCACTCATGGTGCTGGTTTATCTGCCGGCACCAGCGTCACCGCGCCCACACCGTAGATCGGCCCCGTGATCGGCGAGGTGAACACCAGACACAAGTCATGCGTGCCGGCCTGTTTCGCCAAGGCGCCCTTCAGGGTGAACGTGGCCGGCTGATCGGTAGGCAACGGGAGCGAGGCAAGCTGCTTGCCCTTGCAGCTGTCCATATGCACCACCAGCTCGCCCTGCGGCGTGGCCGACGGATATGCCTTGACCAGCTTGGCCTCGTGCGCCAGCGCGTAGTTGCGCGGCAGGCTCGCGGTGTCCACGCGGATGGCGGCGATACCGTCGAGCCTGGCCGCGCGATACATGCGGCAGTTGTCGAACACGTTGATCAGATACGTCGGCGCCATGCTGGTGGCATCCGGCGTGGGCTGTACGCGCAGGCGGAAATCGCTGCCCGGACAGTTCTCCAGCTCACCCGTGGTGCGCGTGCGCAGCGATGGCAGATCGAGCACACGCGTACGCGCGGCAGCCAGCGGCGTGCCGTCAGCGGCCAGTGCCACGGCCTTGATCGTGGTGGGCAGCTTCACCGTGAAGGGACGCACATACAGCGGCGAGGACGCATCCGGCTCGCGGCCATCGGTGGTGTAGTGCAGGCTGCCGACCTTGGCCTGGTTCGATAACTTCACGCTGGCCTGGCCGCTGCTGATGGCGGCATTGCGATCCGTGTCGATCGACGCCGCGAATGCGCTGTCGGCGTATGCGATGTCCTGCATGCGATAGCGCGCCAACTGGGACGGCATGCGCTCGAGGAAACCGTGCCAGTCGTGTTCCTTCGCCGGCGTCCACGCCGCTTCGGACAAGGCGGCGATGCGCGGGAACACGTTGTGCTGAACATGCCGCATGGTCGGCATATGCTCGGTCCACAGATTGGCCTGCATGCCTAGCACGTGTTTCGCCTGCGCCGCGCTCAGCGCCTTGGGCACTGCCTCGAAGTCGTAATAGCTCTGCAGCGACATCGACGGCAGGCGGCCGGTGGTCTCGTCCGGCAGATCGCTCTGCATCTGGTCGAGATACAGCTGCGGCGCCGGCGACAGCACCACATCGTGGCCAAGCTTGGCCGCATCGATGGCGCCCTGCGTGCCACGCCACGACATCACCGTGGCACTCGCCGGCACGCCGCCTTCGAGGATTTCATCCCAGCCGATCAGGCGACGATTGTGGGCCGCGAGGTACTTGCCCATCTGATCGATGAACCAGCTCTGCATCGCGTCTTCGGTCTTGATGCCCAGCGTCTTCATGCGCGCCTGCACGGTGGCAGACGCCTTCCATTGATCCTTGACCGCTTCATCGCCGCCCACATGGATATAGGTGGACGGGAACAAGGCCATCACTTCGTCGAGCACGTTCTGCAGGAACTGCAGCGTGTGATCGTCGACGTTGTAGAGGTAAGGATTCACACCCCAGTCCACCGACACCGGCGGTCGCGTGCCGGTGACGCCAAGCTCCGGATACGAAGCGACCGCGGCCTGCGCGTGACCAGGCATATCGAGTTCCGGCACGACGGTGATATGCCGCTCGGCGGCATAGGCCACGATGGCCTTGATGTCGTCCTGCGTGTAGAAGCCGCCGTAAGGAGCCGGCGGTGCCTGCTTGCCGAGCGTGGGCGGCGTGCGCCAGGCGCCTATGCGGGTGAGTTCGGGGTAGCGCTTGATCTCGATGCGCCAACCCTGGTCATCCGTGAGATGCCAATGTAGCGTGTTGAGTTTGTGCTGCGCCATCTGATCGATGACGGTGCGCACTTCGGCCGGTGTCCAGAAATGGCGCGCGGAGTCCAGCATCATGCCGCGCCACGCGAAGCGTGGTTCGTCGCGGATATGCGCGGGTTCCACGCGCACATCGCCGGTACCCGGCGATGGCGTCATCAGCTGCCATGCGGTGATGGCGCCGTAGAACAGGCCGGCTTCGTCGCGCGCCGTGATGCGGATGCCTTGGGGCGTCACATCCAGCGTATAGCCTTCGGCGTTGGCGACCGGCGCCTGCGGATCGCGCTTGAGCACGATGGCACCCTCGCCGGGTGCACCCGCTTTCACGGCGAGTTGCAGATGGCGCGTGTGAGCCGTGAGCGAGGCAAGATACTCGGCCGTGCGGCGCGCATCCGCATCGCCGCTGTCGACCACGATGGCCGTCTGCGGCGTCACGGTGAATCCTTGACCACTCACGCTCAGCTGCGCCGGCATCGGGATCAGGTTCACCGGTGTGGCGCCGTGGGCGAAGGCGGAGAGACCACAAAGGGCGAGGGCCAGTACGCAGGATGTTTTCTTCATGGTTCGTCTCGTCATGTGACGTCAATCATGGGGAAGGCTGATGGCGAACAGATACCACGCATCGTGCGGAATCCACTGTTCGGTCCAGCGCCAGTCTTCGTCCTTGCCGGTCTGGGCGTAACCGAGGTCGAAGGCGATGCCCTCATCGTCGTTCAAGCCCGAGGTGATGCCGTTGATGATCGCGCCCGGCGCATTGGTGTACGCGTACGAGTCGAAGAACATGTACGGCGCGTTGTTGTGGCCGCTGCCCATCAGCATGCTGCTGTCGTACGGATTGCGGCCGAGTATCCAGTGCAGCTGGTTCCAGGCGTAGGTTTGCAACTTCTTTCGGAAAGCTTCGTCGCCTGCACTGGCGTACAGCGGCGCAGCCACGCGCGCCGCCGCCGCCAGCGAGGCGATGCGCGCATTCTCTCCCTGCCACCACGGCGCGGCCTCGGTGTCGTGTGGGAAGAAGAACGCCGTGCGCACGCGGCCATCGCCGCCGCGCACCAGCTGGCGCGCATAGCCGAACGGATTGCTGACCTCGCTCGTGACGGTCAGCTCGGCTTCGAGCGAGCGCTTCACGATGTCGCGCACCTTGGCCTGGCGCTTCGTATCGGCGATACCGGCGTACTCAACCAGCGCGACGACCGGCAGGCCGGCGTCCGAGGGATGGAAGAACGGACGCGTGCCATCGTCGGCGCGCCAGTAGTCGCGATGGCCGTCGTGCGTGATCAGGCGCGCAAGCAGGCGATCCGCTCGCGCATCCGCGGCTTTGCGCCAGGTCTCGTCGTGCGTGGTGCGATACAGCTCCACCGCAGCGAGCAAGGCGCAGTAATCGTCGGTGATGTTGTCCTTGCCGTCGTTGGTCAGCTCGCGATTGTGGGCGTCGAGAAAGCGATAGGCGTCCTCGGCGGCCTTGAGGTAATCCTTCGCAGTGAAGTCGCCATCGACGCCGGTACGTGCCGCCAGTGCGAGCGTGGCAATCGCCATGCCGCCGCCAGCGCGGAAACTGGCCTCATACGCATGCGGACCATGAGCCGGCTGATCGACGCGCTCGGTGTGATCGCCTGGCTTGAGCTTGATCTGCGTACGCCAGTTCGGATCGCCGATGCGGCGATCCTGCGGCAGCTTGCCGGGACCGGGACCGTCGATGGACTGATAGAACGAACCGTCGGGACGCTTGTCGCGCACCAGGAAGTCGGCACCGAACAAGCCCTCGTCGAGCAGGCGACGGATGTACTCACGGAAATTCTTGTCGTTGCGCGCTTCCAGCTGCTGCCAGGTGCGCAACAGGCTCCAGGCGGCTAGCGGCAACTGCTGAGTGTTGAAGTAACTGGTCGGGTTCTGGTGCGACAGGTGGATGCCGTAGTCGCCCGTCGCGTCGTACCAGCCACCATGGATATCGAGCGTGCCCGGCGTACCGTCGGGATGCGGAAGATGGGTGTCGGCCTTGTCCAGCAAGCCGCTGGAGCGTTGGCCCTTGAAGTAATAGACCACGTTGGAGAGCGTGTTGCGCTCGAGCACGTTGTCCTGGATGGCGAAGGTCGAGGAGCGTGTGTCGCTGCTGTCCTGTGCGACGTCCACGTAGTAGTGCCCCGGTGTACGCATGCTGCTGAAATCGGCGATGGCGTAGCTGCCGTTCCAGCGAGCCACACCCGTGGGCGCGGAAAGCTTGCCTTCCATGGCCACCTTGCCTGAGTTGGCGTCCACAACGCGAAACGTCTGCGGCGATGGGCCGGACGCATCCATCACGATGGCCTGCTTGACCGCGCCGGTGTCGTAACCGACCTGGTCGACCAGTACCTTCCCTTCCGATGCCAGCGCACCCTGCGCGACCAGCACCGCGAAGATCATCGCAAGACGTTGCTTCATGCCATCGGCTCCCGCAGGTTCTTGGAACGGCATTCGAGACCCCGAAGAAAAATCGGGCCCGGCAAGTGTGCCGGGCCCGTTGGCGGGGAGGAAGCCTTAAATCAGATCTTGAAGCGAAGGTTCACGTAGTACTGGCGGCCGTTCACGTAGAACGCGTAGGGCTGCTTGCCGTAGTTCGGGCTGAGCGTGTAGTACTTCAGCTTGGGGTTGTTGAGGTTCATGGCGTCCAGGGTGAGCGACATCCACGAGTTGATGTTGTAGCCGAACGAGGCCGCCAGGTTGCCAATGCCATCCTGGTAGAACGTATCGGTACGGCTCACGCCGGCGTAGAACGACGAACGGTAGGTGTAGCTGATGCGGGCGTTGAACATCTGGTTTTCGAAGTAACCGGAGACGTTGAACGTGTTCTTCGAGGTGCCCTGGAGCGGCACGCCGTTTTCCGCCGAACCGCTGGCGTAGGTGTAGTTGGTCTGCACGCCGAAGTTGTCGCCGATCGGCTGGATGTAGTTCAACTCCACGCCCTTGACGTGACCATCGACGTTGGTCGGCACGCTGACCTGGTACGTCGCGAACACATCGCGGCCGGCCGTGTTGCTGGCCTGCTGGTCCTTGAACTGGATGTTCTGGTTACCGAAGTTGATGTAGTCGCTCAGCTGCATGTCATACACGCCGGCCGACACCAGGCCACGCGGAGCGAAGTACCACTCCAGCGCTGCATCGAAGTTGGTCGAGATCAGCGGCTTCAGCTGCGGATTGCCGCCGGTGCCGGTGTGCGTGAGGTCATCCAACGAGTACGAACCGGCCAGTGCCGAGTAGTCCGGACGGGTCATGGTCTGCGAGGCGGCGAAGCGTGCCAGCAGGTCGTCGGTCAGGTTGAACTTGAAGTTGAAGCTCGGCAGCAGCTTGTCGTAGCTGTGCTTGTAGGTGTTGGTGTAGTAGTCGCCGAACGCGGAACCGGTGATCGGGCCGTTCGTGGTGTAGATCGACACCGCGCTGGAGTTGTAGTTGATGTCTTCCTTGGTATAGACGTAACGGAAGCCCGCGTTGGCGCTCCAGCGCTCGCCGGAGAAGTTCGCCTGCAAGTAGGCAGCCGTGTCCTTCTCGTTGACCTTGTAGATGTTCTGCCAGTTGAAGCGCGTCACCGGATCGCGGTTGGCAAACTTCGCATTGAACGCGGCCAGGTCACCCGGGCTGTAGTACCAGGCCGGACCGGGGCCATTCACGCCCAGATCGCTGTTGAAGCTGCCCGGATAGTTCTTCCAGCTGGTCGGGTAGTTGGCCGGATTCTGCCAGTCGCCGGTCGGACCCTGACCGATGTCGGTCTTGTTGTCGCGGGTGTGATCGGAATAGCGCACGCCGAAGTCGAGCGTGGTCAGCGCGATCGGCGAGCTGTCGAAGGCGTATTCGCCGTCGGCCTGGAAGAAGTTTTCCTTGTCCTTCACGTGGATGTTCTGGTCGCCGAAGATCCAGCCAGCCGACGGAATGATGCCCGACGGCGTGGTGTTGTCGCCGCCGATCGACCAGTTGGTCGGATTGCCGGTGCCACGCATGCCCCAGCTCGCGCCGGCGCCGGCGCCGAAGCCCAGCTCGCTGACGTTCTGCTCGTCGCTGTTGCCCTTGCCCTGGGTGGTGCCGACCTGGCCGGTGAACGTCAGGTGGTCGGTGGCGCGCCATTCGGCATCGAGCGTGGTGAACGCAGACGAGGACGAAGCGCCCGGACGCGAGATCTGGTCGTACACGCCGTACGGCGTGGTGCTACCCGGCTGCGGAGCGAACACGGCATTGGTCAGCACGTTGCCCTTGACGGCATAGCTCTGCAGGCCTACGCCGCTGGGCACGTACTGGCTGTTCCACAGCATGTAGTTGCGGTTGAAGTTGTCCGCTTCCAGCTTGGAATAGAAGGTGTCCAGGTTCAGCGTGAGGTTGTCGAGCGGCTTCCACTCGATGTCGATCGTGCCGCCCTTGCGGGTACGCGTCTGCGTGAAGAGCGTCTGGCCGATCAGGTTCGGGTAGTACTTGTTCGCCAGGTCCGGATGGGCCACGGCGATCGCATCGGTGGCCGCGATCTTGTTATAGCCACCGACGATTTCCTGGCCGTCGCGCTGCAGGCTGCGCTTCTCATAGAAGCCCTGCGCCATCACGCCGAAGGTGTTGTCGTTGTTCTTCCAGTTGACCAGGCCGTCGAACTGCGGCTTGGTGTCGCCAGGCAGATCGGAGTACACGCCACCCACGGCAGCCTGCGCGGTGAACGGCTGGGCGAACTGCAGCGGCTTGCGCGTGGTGATGTCGACGGTGCCGGCGCTGCCGCCTTCCTGCAGCTTGGCTTCGGAAGTCTTGTGCACGGTGACTTCGCTGACGATTTCCGCCGGCAGCAGGGTGTAGCTCACGCTGCGGCCCACGGTCTGCACCTGGCTCAGCACGAACCAGTCGCCGGTGCCCACGGTGTGACCGTTGACGAGCGTCTGGGTCATGCTCGGGTTGGTGCCGCGCAGGCTCACGCGATCGTTTTCGTCAAAGCCGCCTTCGCTGGCGCTGGACGAGCTGATGTTGATGCCGGGCAGGCGCTGCAGCGTGTCGGCCACGTTCTTGGCCGGCAGCTTGCCGATGTCTTCGGCGGTGATCACTTCGATATGCGAGTCAGCGGCCTTCTTGAGGTTCAGCGATTCGGCTTCCGAATCGCGGATACCGACCACGGTGACCGTGCCAAGCTCTTTGGCCTTGGCCTTTTCAGCGGCAGTCTGTGCGTTGTCCTGGCCCGACGCGGCCGGGCCGGACTGCGGCGCAGGCGTGTTGTCGGCGGCATAAAGCGAACCGGACAGACAGAGTCCGGCGATGATGCTGGCGGCTAGCAGAGTCTTGCGGTGTGACATGGTGATCCTCCCCTCGAAGGCGTTTTCTGCAGCGGATGTTGTGGGTCGTCCGGCTGCGGCGTGGCTGTCTGGGCGTGTGCCCGGTTCAGTGCAACGGTGTAGTGCTGAGTCGGTACTTCGTTTTCCCGCGGTCTTTACGTGCGTCCGTCCAGGTACAAGCCGGCCGCACCGATCACACCGTGCTGGCCGTGCTCCATCAGTCGTACGGGAACCTGTTGCAGGAAGACGCGCATGACGCCCTTGTTGAAAAAGCGCTGGCGGAAGCTGCTGGCGAGCAACACTTCGCGGATCTGCGGAAGAATCCCGCCGGCCAGGAACACGCCCCCGCGTGCGCCATACAGCAGGCATAGATCGCCCACGAAGCTGCCGAGCAAACCGCAGAACACGTCCAGGGCTTCGACCGCTGCCTCGTCGCTGCGCTCCAGTGCCGACTGCGTCACCTGGCTGGGCAAGCTCAGCAGCGGGGCCTGGCCGCGCAGTGCGCACAGCGCGCGATACAGATTGAGCAAACCAGGGCCAGACAGTGCGTGTTCGAACGACACGTACTCGCGATCACGGGCCAGGTAGCGAAGAATCTCGATCTCGCGTTCGTTGCCCGGCGCCAGCGCAATCTGGCCTGCTTCGGTGGCGAGCACGGTCGCGTGCGGCTTGCCGGGCAATAGCACCGCCGAGCCCAAACCCGTGCCCGGACCCATCACCAGCACCGGGCCTTCGGCCGGCGCGGCGTCGGTGGCGATCACCGGCGTGGTATCGGCCTGATGCAGGAACTGCGTGGCATAGGCCACGGCTTCGAAATCGTTGACGACAGCGAGCTGCTCGATACCGAGGCTGTCGCGGATATCGCGGATGGAGACCGGCCACGGCAGGTTGTCGTTGACGATGGCGTCGCCCAGCACATACCCCGCACTGGCCACGGCACAGCGGTTCACGTGCACGTTGTGATCGAGCTGGCCGACGAAGTCCTGCAGCACGGCGGTGAGGCTGGGCCAGTCGGCGCAGGCATAGCGGTGGTACTGCAGCACGGTCACCGGACGCGTGCCGTCCGGCTCGCGGCTCACCAGTCCGATGCGAGCGTGCGTTCCTCCGACGTCCGCAGCGAGAAACATGGCTTCTTGCGCCAAGAACTCACGTGCGTTGTGGCTGACCCCTTCGACCACTTGCGATCCCCTCGTCATCCTGATGTCACGTTCCTGTGAACTCTCCCTCATTTGGCCGGAGTCTGGGTAATGGTTGACAACGTTGTCAACAATCCATCCGGCACATACGAAAATGGCCTATGCGGCAGGGCAGCATCTTGGTTCTACTGGCAGGCTGCCACAGGTCCCATGATCGTCATCAATCGCTTGTTTAATATGTATTTTTAATCCATTTCAGCATCGCCAGGAAACGATCTCGCAGCGCGCCATGGCGACCCCCATGGCGCTTGACTCAGGCCAGCCATTTGCCCTCTGACACGGGGGGATTTTCGGCCTCTATTCCCCTGTCGCGACAGATGAAAGCGGGCTCATTTGACAACGTTGCGAAGTCCGCGAGTCGCAGGAGCTCGCGACGTAACTTCACGTCTCCTCAATCCGCCAGTGATGTGAACCTGCGCCGAAAAGATCGCAAAGAACTGCGCAAACAGGCTGTTTTCGTGTGATGAGCGCCAATGGGAGCGCAGGGTTTTGCCTGGACACGGGTGTGTCGCAGTGCAAGTCGGCAAACTCAGTCTCTTCTGCAACACTCCACCTGACCCGCCCCCCCCGCCCACGAATCGCCCGCATGTCGACACGCACAGAGCAACTCAGCCCACGTGCTGAAAGAGACGATGCCGGGAAGGTGCGCGCGTGACATTTCCGCTGGCCGACGTACAGATCGAAACACTGGCCGAGGACGCATGGCTGTTGCGCTTTGGCGAAACCATCGACGCCGCCGTCAACGATCGCGTCCACGCCGCAGCCGCCAAGCTGCAGGCGGGCCTTGAGAACGTGGAATGCGTGCCAGCCTATGCCAGCCTGTTGCTGCGTTTCGATGTGCTGCAATGGCTGGACGATGACGGCCGCTTCGGTGCCGAACGCCTGCGCGCAGCGATCGCTGCCGCATGGAACGAGCACTCGTCAGTGGCAAAGGCGGTGCGCGAAGTGAGCATTCCGGTCTGCTACGACGGCGCCGACTTGCCTGAAGTAGCCACGCATGCGCGGATATCGATCGAAGAGGTGGTCGCGCGCCACACGGCTGCGCGCTATCGCGTCGCCATGCTCGGCTTCGCGCCCGGATTTCCCTATCTGCTCGGCCTCGATCCCACGCTGGCCATGCCGCGCCGCAGCCATCCGCGTACCAGCGTGCCCGCCGGCAGTGTCGCGATCGGTGGGCAGCAGACAGGCATCTATCCGCAAAGCCTGCCTGGTGGCTGGCAACTGATCGGGCGCACGCCGATGCGTCTGTTCGACCTCGCTGCCGCATCGCCTTCCCTGCTGGGGCCCGGCGACCATGTGCGCTTTCGCGCGATCGACCAGGACGAGTACGAGCGACTTGCCACCGACCCGGTTACACGCCCATGAGCGTCGAGGTCATCAAGCCTGGATTGCTCACCAGCCTGCAGGACGCAGGGCGTCGCGGGTATGCACATCTGGGACTGGGCCGCGCCGGGGCCATGGACGAGCCGGCCAGGCGGCTGGCCAATGCCCTCGTCGGCAATGCCGGCGACGAAGCGGTGCTGGAGATCACGCTGGCCGGTCCCACGCTGCGCTTTCAACACGACGCCGTCGTGGCGCTCACCGGTGGCCTGATTGAAGCGCGCGTGGAGGGCCAACCCTTGCCCGCGTGGACCAGCTGCTTCCTGCCCGCCGGCAGCGTGCTTCGCCTCGGCGGCATGCGCCACGGGTGCCGCAGCTATCTGGCGGTGCGCGGCGGCTTCGACGGCGCGTCGGTACTGGGCAGCCGCAGCAGCGATCTGCATGCCGGCGTGGGCAGGGCTGCGCAGAGCGGCGACGTCATCGACATCGGTGAACGCGCATCGGCATCCTGGTTCCGCGCCGGACTCACCATGCAGGCGTTGCGCTGGGGCCTCGATCCGCAACCCTGGCTCGACTATGCCCGCGCGCCGCTGGCCTTGTTGCGCGGTCATCACTGGCATGCGTTGGACGATGCCTCGCAACACGCGCTGTTCACCCAGCGCTTCATGGTGAGCAAGGACAGCAACCGCACCGGCAATCGACTGGAAGGCATGCCCCTGCACTTGCGCCAGCCGCTGGAACTGATTTCCGAAGCAACCCTGCCCGGCACCTTGCAGCTGCCGCCCTCGGGCCAGCCCATCGTGTTGCTGGCCGAAGCGCCGGTGACCGGTGGCTATCCGCGCATCGGCCAGCTGGCCATGGTGGATTTGCCGCGTCTCGCGCAGCGTCGGCCGGGCGATACCGTATCCTTCCGCGAGACAACTCTGGACGAGGCGCTGCAACGCCTCACCGAGCGCGAGGCCTCGCTGCAACACCTGCTGCAACGCATCGAACAACGCCTGGAATCCGCATGAAACTCTCCATCGCCAAGACCATCGACATCAACAGCGACCTGGGCGAATCCTTCGGCGCCTGGCGCATGGGCGACGATGCCGCGCTGCTTGCCATCGTCAGCTCGGCCAACATCGCCTGTGGCTTCCATGGCGGCGACCCGGACATCATGCGCGGCACCGTCGCCATGGCGGTACAACACGATGTGGCGATCGGCGCGCATGTCTCCCTGCCCGACCTGCAAGGTTTCGGGCGACGCGAGATGGCGGTGACGCCGAACGAAGCCTATGCCATGACGCTTTATCAGATCGGCGCGCTGCAGGCGTTTGCGCAGGCGGCAGGCACACGACTGCGCCACGTCAAGCCGCATGGCGCGCTGTACAACATGGCGGCACGCGATGCCAGGCTGGCGGCCGCGATTGCGCGGGCCGTCCACGATTTCGATCACTCGCTGTTTCTGTTCGGCCTGGCCAACTCGGCGCTGATCGATGCCGGGCTGGCTGCCGGCATCCCGGTGGCGGCCGAAGCGTTTGCCGATCGTCGCTATCGCGCCGATGGCTCGCTGCAACCACGGCGCGAACCCGACGCAGTGATCCAGGAAGGCGATGAGGCGATTGCCCAGGCGATGGCGATGGCACGCGAAGGTCAGGTGCGCGCCATCGACGGCAGCATCGTGGCCTTGCAGGCTGACACCTTGTGCGTGCATGGCGATGGCGAGCACGCCGTGGCCTTCGCACGTCGATTGCGCGCCGCACTGGAAGCGGCCGACATCGGTATCGCCGCGCCGCACGCCAGCGGGGCACGCGCATGAATTACTGGCCGCTGCTCGGCGTCGCGGTCATCGTCATCGGTTTTGCGCTGCGCTTCAATGCCGTTCCCGTGGTGGTGTGCGCTGCGCTGGTCAGCGGTTTGCTCGCCGGCTTGCATCCCGCCGACCTGCTGGCCCTGCTGGGCAAGAGCTTCGTGTCCTCGCGCATGCTGTTGATGTTCGTGCTCACCCTGCCCGCCATCGGTCTGCTCGAACACGCCGGCCTGCGCGAGCACGCCCAGCAATGGATGAACCGCCTGCGCGGCTTCACGCTGGCCCGGCTCTTGATCGGTTATCTGTTCATACGCGAAGTGCTCGCCATGTTCGGGCTCACCGGCGTCGCCGGCGCCGCACAGACAGTGCGCCCGCTGCTGGCGCCGATGGGCGAGGCCGCGGCCGAGAAGATCAAGCCTGACCTGAGCGACGCCGAGCGCGACGAAGTGCGCGCGGTCGCTGCCGCCACGGACAACATCGGCCGCTTCTTCGGCGAGGATGTCTTCATCGCGTTGGGCGCGGTGCTGCTGGTCCAGGGCTTCTACGCCCAGCACGGCATCGATCTCACGCCACTGGCCATCGCATTGTGGGCGCTGCCCACGGCCATCGCCGCCTTCGTGATCCAGTCGGTACGCGTGTGGTTGTTCCAGCGCCGCCTGCAGCGGCGCGCCGCGCTCGCCCGCGTCGAAGCGGAAGCCTGAGCATGTTGCGCATCGAATACGCGTACTGGCTGATTGCAGCTTTCCTGTTCTACACCGCCTGGCGCAACGCGCGTGCGCAACAGATCGCTCGCGCCTCCTTCTGGGCGCTGCTGGGCCTGCTGTTTGCCGGTGGCGACGTGGTGCTGGCGCAACAGAAGGCCGGCAACGCCCTGCCTGCGCAGATCGCCGGATGCATGGTGATCGCACTCGCGCTGCTCGCGCCCCGCCTTCGCCGCCAGGCCCACCCGGAGACGGCCAGTGCATCGGCACGCGAGGCGTCCGCCCTGCGCCTTGGCCACAAGCTGTTTGTGCCCGCCCTGCTGATTCCACTGGTGACCTTGCTGGTGGCCTTGTTCGGCGAACATCTGTCCATCGGCGGTTACGCGCTGTTCGCCAAGCCGCAGATGACCTTGACCGGGCTGACGCTCGCCTGCGTGCTCGCGCTGTTCGCGGCGGCGCGCGTGGCGCAGGCGCCGCTGCATCAGGGCTTGTCGGAAGGCCGGCGCCTGCTCGATGCGATCGGCTGGGCGGCGCTGTTGCCGCTGTTGCTGGCCGCACTGGGCGAAGTGTTTACCCAGAGCGGCGTTGGCGCGGCGATCTCGGCGCTGGCGCAGATGATCCTGCCCGAGGGCAATGCCTTCTTGTGCCTGCTGGTGTTCTCGCTGGGCATGGTGTTGTTCACCGTGATCATGGGCAATGCGTTCGCCGCATTTCCGGTGATGATGGCGGGCATCGGACTGCCGCTGCTGGTGCATCGCTACGGCGCCAACCCGGCCATCCTCGGTTCCATGGGCATGCTGTGCGGCTATTGCGGCACCCTGCTCACGCCCATGGCGGCCGACTACAACCTGGTGCCGGCAGCACTGCTGGAGCTGCGCAATCCCTATGGCGTGATCCGCGCGCAGGCGTGGAGCGCTGCCAGCATCTTCGTCGCCACCTTCGTCATCATGTGGCTGCTGGTCTTTCGCTGACGCCGCACGACTTGAGATCCGATCATGAGCCAACCGCGCATCCTGCTGACCGGTTTTACGCCGTTCGGGAATGAAGACATCAACCCATCATGGGAAGCCGTGCGCGCGCTCGACGGCAAGCACATCGCTGGCCATCGCGTGGTGGCCCGGTTGCTGCCGACGGCCTTCGCCGATTCGCAGCGCGAGCTGGCGCTGGCCATCGACGAGGTGCAGCCCAAGCTGCTGCTGGGCGTCGGGCAGGCTGGCGGACGTAGCCGACTATCGATCGAACGGATAGCGATCAATGTGCAGGACGCCCGCATTGCCGACAATGCCGGAGCACAGCCGATTGACATGGCCATCGTTGAGGACGGCCCCGCGGCGTACTTCAGCACACTGCCGATCAAGGCCATGCTCAAGGCACTGCTCGCCGAAGGGCTGCCGGCCGAAGTGTCCAATACGGCGGGCACCTTCGTGTGCAATCACGTGGCGTATCTGATGCTGCACCTGGCCGAGCAGCATCGCGGACTGCGCGCGGGTTTTATCCACATCCCCTACCTGCCCTCGCAGGCGGCGCGCTTTCCGAACGCGCCCAGCATGAGCAAGGACGACGTGGTGCGCGCCCTGTCCATCGCGTTGGAGGTAGCGGCCACGCAGCACACCGACGATCGTTACGGCGCCGGCGCCCTCGACTGAGCGACGCCGCGACGCATAAAAAGAGGGCCTGGCAAGACGCCAGGCCCTTACCGGGGAGGTTTGGGTAAATCAGAGCTTGAAGTGCGCTTCGAGGATGTACTCGCGACCACTGGCGTATTCGTTGGCCAGTTCCGTCATGCTGGAACCGTAGAACTGCTTGTAGGTCGAGTTGAGCAGGTTCAGCGCGTCGAAGGTGACCGACATGTGATCGTTGAACTTGTAGCCCAGCGAGGCATCGAGTTCCTTGTAGCTGTCGGTATACGAATCGGGCGCACCGGCCACGTAGCCGCCTGCCAGATACTTGCTGCGATAGTTGTACGCAATGCTGGCACTGTACGGACCCTTCTCGAAGTACGGCGAGAGGTTGTACGAGTCCTTGGAGTTGTACGGCAGCGGGCCGCCGGCCGCGGTGCTCGAATCGGAGTACGTGAAGTTGGCACGCAGACCGAAACCGCTGTCACCGAAGGCCTGCTGGTAGCTGATCGCGGCGCCCTTCACCTTGGCGCGACCGCCATTGATCGGCGCGGAGACGCTGTACTGGCAGAAGCCGGCCAAGGTACACATGCCGTTGTTCACCAGCATCTGGCCGGTGGAACCCTGGATCAGTTCCGCCCACGAACCGTTCTGGCGACCCTGCACGGTGGCGGCATTGACCACGTAGTTCAGCACGTTCTTGTAGAAGCCCGAGACCGCGATCACCGACTCGTTGTTGAAGTACCACTCGCCGGACAGGTCGAAGTTCACCGACCGATACGGCTTGAGGTTCGGGTTGCCTGCGGTCGCGGTGAGCACCGTGTCGTTGGCTTCGAAGTACGGCGCCAGCTGGTTGTAGGGCGCGTACGCAATCGTCTCGGAACCCGCGCCGCGCAGGATGATGTCAGGCGCCACGTTCCAGGCGACGTTGAACGCCGGCAACCAGTCGTTGGACGTGCTGGTGGTGCCGACATAGCCAAAACCGGGCGGGAACACGCAATCCCAGGTGCTGCAGGTGCTGGGCACGTTGTAGCCGAAGGAGTCGATCTTGGTGTGCACGAAACGCACGCCAAGGTTGCCGTGCACGTTGTCGTTGCCGAAGTTCAGCTGGGCAAAGCCCGCGCTGTTCTGCTGCTGCACATTGAACGTGTTGTCCCAGTAGTCGACCGGATCGTTGGAGCTCAGCTGGTTGCCGTCGAGCACCGCGTTGTAGATCGACTGGAAGCCCAGCGTCTGCACGTGATGCACGGTGCTGCCGGACAGGCCGATGCTGGACGCGCCGCTCAGATCGCTGATGCCGCCGTAACCGATCTGGTTGAGTGTCTGGTTGGGCACGCCCACGTTGTCGATCAACAGCGACTGGCTTTCCCAGTGCGACGCCCAGCGGGCACCGATCTGCAGGCTGTTGAAGAAGCCGTCGAAGTCCTTGGTGAAGTCGGCCTGGGCATACTCGTCGCGCGCCTTGTACGGCTTGTAGCCGATGTTGCCGCCGAAGTTGTTGTCGGCCCAATAGGCCGGGTTGTTCGCCGTGGCAAGGTCGGTGTAGTTGAAGCCCTTGTTGATGTTCCAGTCGAAGCCGCCGCCGTAGAACAGTTCCTTGAAGGCCTGCGTGATGGTGTTGTCGGAGGTGCTTACGCCCAACTGCCCGTTGATGCGCCAGCCGTCGCCCTTGTAGGTGCCGCGCCAGTCGGCGCCCTTGGTACGGATGAACGACTTGCGTGCGTCGTTATCCATGAAGGTTTCGGCCGTGCTGGTGCACGAGGTGGTGTTGAAGCAGGGCGTGCCGACTTGGGTACCCGCCACCACGATGCCGTTCGGGCCTTCGGTGAGATGCGAGATGCCGGCGTAGTTGAAGCCGGCGATCGGGTACATCGACACGTTGAGGTTGTCGAGGCGATCGGTCATGTACAGCAGGCTGAGCGTGCTGTCGAAATGGTCGTTCGGCTTGTACTGCAGATTGACCAGGATGCTGCTGCGCTTCTCGGTCTGCTGGAAGTCGGCCGCGTTGAGTTCCGTTGGCATCTGGTCGGACGCCTTGAGCGTGCCGGCGGCAATCTGCCCCGCAATGGCCGGATTGGCGGCGGCGATGGCCGATACCGGCGTATAGCCGAAGATTTCCTGGCCCTGGCGATCGGTCTTTTGCTCGTAGTGCGAGAGGGAGACATCCGCACCAAACGTCTTGTCGGCGTTGTGCCAGCTGTAGAACAGCGACGCGTTCGGACGGCTCTGCTCGACCATGTCGTTGTAGTTCACGCCGAACGAACCGCTGAGCGTGTTCGCCGGCACGTCGAGCGGCTGGATGGTGTGCATGATCACCGTGCCGCCGAGGCTGCCCTCAGGCAGGCGCGCTTCCGGGCTCTTGTAGATCTCCAGCGAGCCGAGGATCTCCGGCGGCAGCAACGAGTAGTTGAAGCCGCGGTTGGGACTGTCGCCGTAGAGCCACATGGCCTGCGCGATCGGATGGCCGTCAAGGAACGAGAGGTTCAGGCTGGGATCGATGCCGTTGATGCTCACGCGCTGCGTGGCGCCGAACGCACGGTCCAGCGTGACGCCGGGAATCTGCGCCAGTGCTTCGGCCACGTTGGTGGCGGGGAACTTGCCGATGTCTTCGGCCGTGATGGCATCGACGATGGCGTCTGCGTTGCGCTTGGTGTCCAGCGACTGTTGCAGGCTGGCGCGGATGCCGGTGACGGTCACCGTTTCCAACTGCTTGGCCTGCGATTGGTCGGCGGTCGTCTGCGGGTTGCTGTTGTCCTGTGTCGCTGCCGCGGGTGCGGGTTGCGGCGCCGGTTGCGCAGCGGGCGCCGTATCGGCGGCGCGAAGCGAACCGGATAGACAGAGTCCAGCGATGATGCTGGCGGCTAGCAATGATTTGCGTTGTGACATGGTGTCCTCCCCTCGAAGGCAATCGGCAGCCAGCACGTGGACATGGGCTGCGGCGTGGCTGTTGGGCATGGGCCCGGTTCAGTTGGACGATCTGAGTACTTCGTTCTCCCCGGCGCGAGAGCCTGCGGACATGCCCTCTCGGTCTTGCAAGTCAAGGAACAGCCCGGCGGCGCCGATCACACCGTGCTGGCCGTGCTCCATCAGTCGTACGGGAACCTGTTGCAGGAAGGCGCGCATCACGCCTTTGTTGAAAAAGCGCTGGCGGAAGCTGCTGGCGAGCAGCACGTCGCGGATCTGCGGAAGAATCCCGCCGGCCAGGAACACGCCCCCGCGTGCGCCGTACAGCAGGCACAGATCGCCGGCAAAGCTGCCGAGCAATCCGCAGAACACCTCCAAGGCTTCGACGGCTGCCTCGTCGCCGCGCTCCAGCGCCGACTGCGTCACCTGGCTGGGCAAAGTGAGTTCGGGTGTCTGCCCGCGCAGCGTGCACAGCACGCGGTACAGGTTGAGCAGGCCGGGGCCGGACAAGGCGTGTTCGAACGAGACATACGAACGGTCGCGCGACAGCGCACGAAGAATCTCGATCTCGCGTTCGTTGCCCGGCGCCAGCGCGATCTGGCCTGCTTCGGTGGCCAGCACGGTGGCGTGCGGTTTGCCGGGCAACAGCACCGCCGAGCCCAAACCGGTGCCGGGCCCCATCACCAGCACCGGACCTTCGGCGGGCAGTGCCTCGCTTTCGATCACTGCAGTGGTGTCGGCCTGGCTGAGGAACTGGGTGGCATAGGCCACGGCTTCGAAGTCGTTGACGACGGCGAGCTCTTCGATGCCGAGGCTGTCGCGGATATCGCGAATGGAAACCGGCCAGGGCAAGTTGTCGTTGACGATGGCATCGCCCAGCACGTAACCCGCACTGGCCACGGCGCAGCGACGGATGTGCACAGAGCGATCGAGCTGGCCGACGAAGTCCTGCAGCACGGCCGTGAGGCTAGGCCAGTCGGCGCAGGCATAGCGGTGGTACTGCAGCACCGTCACCGGGCGCGTCCCATCCGGCTCGTGGCTGACCAGGCCGATGCGGGCATGCGTCCCGCCGACGTCAGCCGCCAGGAACGCCCCCGCAGGGAGCGCCAGGCGACGTGCCTCCAGACTGTGGTTACCGCGTTGCGCCACCGTCATCCCCTCGTCATTGCTGTGTCGCATTGCACGACCTGCGACCCGATTTTGGCCCGAGTCTCGCCACGGATGACAACGTTGTCAACAGGCCGTTTTTTCATGCGAAACAAGGGTTTGGCGCGGTCCAGCAATCGCAGCAAATGACGTCCTTGCCGCAAGATCATGATGCAGTGCAACACACTGTAAACAAAGGGATTTTTAACTAGTCAAAAGAGCCGTCCTGCTGCCAAAACATCGCTATTGCGGCGCAACAAGCGAGGTTTTTGCGGGGTCGGTGCAGCCACCGCTTTGTGCACCTTTGGATGACTCACTCGTGTCAGAATTTGACAACGTTACGCATAGCGTCGATAAACGCTCATCTCTCCCTCTCCTTCGCGGCGAGGGAAGGGCTTTGAGGGGGAATCGGACCGTCATGGGTCCATCGTTCAGCGGCCATCCGCGGGGAGTAAGTCCATCCATGTCTGCCACTACGCTTGCCGCTGGCGAGCCACGCTCTTCCAGCGTGGTACCGATGCTGATCATCGGCGTGCTGTTTTTCATCTTCGGCTTCGTGACCTGGCTCAACGGTCCGCTGATCACCTTCGTCAAGCTCGCCTTCAACGTCGATGACGTGTCTGCTTTCTTCGTACCGCTGGTGTTCTATTTTTCGTACTTCTTCCTGGCCATTCCCGCGTCCAGCGTGCTTCGCCGCACCGGCATGAAGAAGGGCATGGGACTGGGCTTGTTCGTGATGGCGATTGGCGCGGTGTTGTTCGGCCAGTTCGTCAGCATGCGCATCTTCTATCCGGCGCTGGCCGGATTGTTCGTGATCGGCGCGGGCCTCGCCCTGCTGCAGACCGCTTCCAATCCGTACATCAGCATCCTCGGCCCGATCGACAGTGCCGCGCAGCGTATTGCCTTCATGGGCATCTGCAATAAGGTCGCCGGTGCGCTGGCACCGTTCGTGTTCGGCGCGCTGGTGTTGTCGGGCATCGACACCTTCGACCAGCAGGTGAAGGCCGCGGCCTCGCCCGAGGCAAAGGAAGCCCTGCTCAACGCCTTCGCCGCCAAGATCCACATGCCGTACATGATCATGGCCGGCCTGCTGGTGGTGCTGGCGATCTGGGTGGTCCGCTCGCCGCTGCCGGAAATCAAGCCGTCCGGCGCCAATGCCGAGTCGGATATCGGTCACTCCAAGGGCGGCATCTTCAGCTTCCCTCACTTGTGGCTGGGCGTGCTGTGCCTGTTCCTCTACGTGGGCGTGGAAGTGATGGCGGGAGATGCCATCGGCACCTATGGCCAGGGCTTTGGCCTGCCGCTGGATGAGACCAAGCACTTCACCTCGTTCACCCTGATCGCCATGCTCGCCGGTTACCTGGCGGGCCTGGTGCTGATTCCGCGCTTCATCTCGCAGCAGAGCTACCTGGCGGTGTCCGCCGTGCTCGGCGTGCTGTTTACGCTGGGCGCGTACATCACCACCGGCCATACCTCGGTGGGTTTTGTCGCCGCGCTGGGTTTCGCCAACGCCATGATGTGGCCGGCGATCTTCCCGCTGGCCATCCACGGCCTGGGCCGCCTCACCGAGCGCGGCTCGGCGCTGCTGATCATGGCGATCGCCGGCGGCGCGCTGGTGCCGCAGCTGTTCGTGCACCTGAAACAGCACTTCAACTTCCAGCTGGTATTCATGGCGCTGATGGTGCCCTGCTACCTGTACATCCTTTACTACGGCGTTAAGGGGCACCGCGTCGGCCAGCACGCGCGCTGAAGCCTGGGTCGGCGCCCGCCGCGCCGCCAGGTAAGGCTTCGCTGGGCTACGATGCCGCTACTTACCGATTGCCGGAGTTTCTTGTGTTGCGCAACCCCACCATCAAGGATGTCGCCAAGCGTTCCGGCGTTTCGCTCAAGACCGTCTCGCGCGTCATCAACCACGAGGCCTCGGTTCGCGCCGATACGCGCGAAAAGGTCGAGCGCGCGATCGAGGCTTTGGGCTACCAGCCCAATCCTTCAGCACGTGGTCTGCGCAGCACGCATGCCTATGCGATCGGACTGGTCTACGACAACCCGAACGCGCACTACGTGATCAGCATGCAGGACGGCGTGTTGTCCGCCTGCCGCGAACGCGGCTTCGGCCTGCTGATCCATCCGTGTGATTCCTCCTCGCCCGACCTGGCGGCGGAGCTGTGCGCGCTGGTGGAACGCAATCGTCTCGCCGGCCTGGTGCTGGCACCGCCGATGTCCGAGCAGGCCGAGCTGGTCAATACGCTGATCGCCAACGACATCAGCTTCGTGCGCATCATTTCCTCGCGCGACGATCCCCATGACGGCGCGCCGTGCGTCTACATCGACGACCGCAGCGCCGCCTATGCGATCACCGAACACCTGATCCAGATGGGCCACAAGCGCATCGGCTTCCTGTGGGGCGAACCGCACCATCGCTCCAGCCCGGAGCGTTACCAGGGCTATGCCGATGCGCTGCGCGACTATGGTCTGCCGCTGGACAAGAAGCTGGTGCTGCCCGGCCGTTATGCGTTCGACGACGGTTTCCGCGGCGCCCGCAAGCTGCTTGCGCTGAAGGATCCGCCGACCGCGATCTTCGGCAGCAACGACGAAATCGCCGCGGGCGTGCTCGCCGCGGCCCGTTCGAGCAACGTGGATGTGCCGTGGGGGCTTTCCATCGCCGGCTTCGAGGACAGCCCGTTCTCCAAGCAGGCGTGGCCCGCACTCACCACCGCGCGTCAGTCCACCAGCGACATCGGCCGCCATGCGGCCCTGCAGCTGATGGCGGAATTGCAGCGCAAATCCGGCGCGGCGGTTGAACTGCCGCACAGCGAATGTTTTGTACCCGAATTGGTCGTGCGTGGATCCACCGCGCCACCGCAAACCCCGGCGCCCCGCAAGGGCTGAGGTCGCGCTCGCGCACCTTGGCCTCGCGGCATGCGCCTCGTGCATGTCACCGAGATAGGACGATGAAAGAAGCAAGCCAGACCCTGATGTACCGCGAGGCCCACGAGGCGGCCGCCGTGGTCGAGCGACAGCTGCGCGAGAATGCGCCCATCCTCAAGGCGCTCGGCGAGCAGCTGCGGGCCAGGCCGCCCCGCTTCATCGTCACCTGTGCGCGCGGCAGCTCCGATCACGCCGCTGCCTATGCCAAGTATGTGTTCGAGACCCGCCTGGGTCTGATCACCGCCTCGGCGTCGCCGTCCATTTCGTCCATCTACGACGCCGACCTGCACATGGACGGCGCCTTGTTCGTCGCCATCTCGCAGTCGGGCAAGAGCCCCGACTTGCTGCGCAGCGCGCAGGCCGCCAAGGATGCCGGCGCCCATGTGGTGGCCCTGGTCAACGTGGAGGATTCCCCGCTCGCGCAGATGGCCGACACCTTCGTGCCGCTGCGCGCCGGCCCTGAACTTAGCGTGGCCGCCACCAAGAGTTACCTCGCGACGCTTGCAGCCGTGCTGCAGCTCACCGCGCACTGGAGCAACGACGCGACGCTGCACGACGTGGTCGATCGCCTGCCCGACGATCTGCGTCGTGGCTGGGACTGCGACTGGAGCGCCATGGTGAAGGGCCTCACCGGTGCCAGCAGCCTGTTCGTGGTCGGTCGCGGTTTTGGTTTCGGCGCCGCGCTGGAAGCGGCGCTCAAGCTCAAGGAAACCTGTGGACTCCATGCCGAGGCCTTCAGCGCCGCCGAAGTGAAGCACGGCCCGATGGCCATCGTGGGTGAAGGTTTCCCGGTGCTGTTCTTCGCACAGGACGACGGCACGCAGGACAACACGATTGCCGTGGCGAACGAGTTCCGCTCGCGCGGCGCGCGCGTGTTCATCGCCGCGCCGGGCAATCACGATCCGGACAAACTGCCGCTGCCGGAAAACATCGCGCCCATCGTGACGCCGCTACTCGCCGTGCAAAGCTTCTATCGCGCAGCCAGTGCGCTGTCGCTTGCACGCGGCTTTGATCCGGACGTACCGCCGCACCTGCGCAAGGTCACGGAGACCATGTAATGAGCACGCCACTCACCGCACTCATCAATGCTCGCCTGCTGACCGATCATGGTCCGCGCGAGGGACTGGCTGTGCTGGTGCGCGGCGAGCGCATCGAAGCGATCGTGCGCGACGACGACAAGCGCATTGCGGAGGCCACGAAGCACGACCTCAAGCGCCAGCTGCTGCTGCCCGGCTTCATCGATGTGCAGGTCAATGGCGGTGGCGGCGTGCTGTTCAATGCCGAACCTACGGTGGAAGCGTTGGCGACCATCGGCGCCGCGCACCGCAAGTTTGGCACCACGGGTTTTCTGCCTACCCTGATCACCGATACCGCGGACGTGATGCGCAAGGCGCTTGATGCGGTCGATGCCGCCATCGAGCAAGGCGTGCCGGGCGTGCTGGGCATCCATCTGGAAGGCCCTTTCCTCGCGACGGCACGCAAGGGCATCCATGATGCCTCGCTGTTTCGTCTGCCTGATGCCGAAGATATCGCAGCCATCACGCGCAATCGCCGTGGCGTGGTGATGCTCACGCTCGCGGTGGAAGAAGTACCGCGCGACACCATTCGCCAGCTCAGCGAAGCCGGTGTGCTGGTGGTTGCCGGCCACACCGCGGCGACTTATCACGCCACGCGCGCCGCGCTCGATGCCGGCGTGTGCGGCTTCACCCATCTGTACAACGCGATGACGCCGCTCGGTAGTCGCGAGCCCGGCGTGGTCGGCGCCGCGCTGGACGATCCGCACAGCTGGTGCGGCCTGATCGTTGACGGCCATCATGTGCATCCGGTCGCGCTGCGCGTCGCGATTGCCGCCAAGGCCAAGGGCAAGAGCGTGCTGGTCACCGACGCGATGCCGCCGGTGGGCGCGGACAGTCCCGAGTACGTGCTCAACGGACAAACCATCATCGCCCGCGACGGCATCTGCCAGAGCGACGATGGCGTGCTCGCCGGCTCCGCGCTGGATATGGCCACTGGCGTGCGCAATCTGATGGAGATGGTCGGCTTGCCGCTGGCCGAGGCCTCGCGCATGGCAAGCGCCTATCCCGCCGCGTGGCTCGGACTGGATCGCACGCATGGTCGCATCGTCGCGGGTCAGCAAGCGGACTTCGCCGTGCTGGACAAAAACCTTGTCGTCACCGAAACCTGGATTTCAGGCGTCCGCTACGACGCCTGAAACCAACGCGATACTTTTGTGGGAGCGCACCCTGTGCGCGACAGCCGGGCGGAGCGACAGCGCTCTGACGCTGCGGTCGCGCACAGGGTGCGCTCCCACACGGTCAGCACGCTCGGCTGGCGCGCAGCCAGCGTAGATTGATCTCTGGTCGAAGCAAACCCGAAATTCTACGGTTCACAGAGTTCACCATTTTCTCTCGCGCGACGGCAGGCATAACCCCTGTAGCTGAATTCTCGCCAGCCACCCGCTCTGCCCTCGAAAACGTAGATCCACGATTGATAGACGGTGGTGGTCTGACTGATCATGGTCAGGGTCTGACCCTCACTGCCGTTTGCCGGCAACGGCATCGGCGGGCCCATATTGGGCGGGTCGAGCGGCGGACCCGGCAACATCGCTGGCCGCACGGTACCTGACGTGATCGTCAGGGTGATGCGGCCAACGTCATACGGTAGACCCAAGCCCCAACCCAGTTTGCGTCTACCGATGTTCTGCTGGTCAATAAAAGCTTTCCACGCGTCATATAGCGGCGTGCCGCGCGTGAGCACGAACGTCTGGCTGGAAGCAGCCACTGTGTAGTCAGATTCAGGTGCTGATGCCGATGCAATGACCGGCAAGGGAGCGACGGACAGGATGAGAACAAGCAAAGACGGCCTGAGCATTTTCATTTGAACTCCCGCGTTGCGGCGAGGCCTGGCTTGCCCTGCCCGCGGAATTTGCAGCGCGGACATCGGCGCTACAAATACGAGTAATCCCTGTTCTGGGGGAGCAGCACACGTTGGCAGTCGGCGTAGCCGTCTGCATGTGCATGCTGAAGGTGATGGCGATTGGAAGTCCGTCGCTGGCTGGTTGCGCACAGGGTGCACTCCTACAGCACGACTGCGGGGGCAATGCAGCTTCGGTGTAGGAGCGCACATTGTGCGCGACCGCAGCGCCTCGACGCCATCGTTTCGTTCGGCTGTCGCGCACAGGGTGCGCTCCCACCGAAATGCCCAAGCTTGCCGCACCCTTGTAGGAGCCCACCTTGTGGGCGACCGCGGCGCTCGGCGTCGCCGCTACGTCGGCTGGTCGCGCACAAGTGCGCTCCTGCAATGAAAGAGATGATCGCGTCGCGGCGCCTATTCGTACACGTGCAGCCGATTGAATATCCACGCGTGATACGACTTCACCAGGTCCGGCTGCGCGCAATCGGTGTAGAGACCGTTGCAACGTGTGCGCAGCGAAATCGCCGCTGAGAAATACGGATCGGTCGGCAGATCCGCCGCCTGCAGCACCATGCTTGGCAGCAGCGCGATGTCGAGCATCGGGTAATGCGGCAACGGCGCACCCTGGAAGTTGCTCTTGATCATGTAATACGTGAGGTAGTCCTTGACCGAGGACAGCTCATCCGGCCACGTGCGCGGCATCTCGCGGATCAAGCCACTGAACGAGGGCTGGTGATCGCCGAAGTGCACGATCACGGTAGGCTGCGCGCGATCGAGGAAATCGTGTTCCAGCCCGTGCATCGCCGCATCGGAATTGTGCAGGTTCGCCAGATAGGTGTTGAAGTTGAGCGACTCGCGCGTCGGCAGGCCCTTGAGCACGCCCTTGTTGAACGGCGCCGGCAACGAGGACAACGGATCGGTATCGTGCGGGCCGTGCTGCGCCAGCGTCAGGATCATCACGAACACCGGCTGACCGGGCTTCTTCACCTTGTCGTAGACGCGCTTGGCTGCGTCGAACATCTGCTTGTCGGTCTCTTCCCACTCTTCCAGGCCGAGCTGGCCGGCGTCGTAGAACTGATCGAAGCCGTACGCGCGATAGGCGTTGCGTCCGTTGAGGAAGGCGCCATTGGTCGGATAGATCGCCACGGTGAGATAGCCCAGGCGTTGCAGCTGACGCGGCAGGCTGTCCTGCACGTGCGGTGCGAGCACGTACGGGGCGTACATGCCGCCCGGGCCGAAGATGTCCTGCGGCATGCCGGTGAGCGTGGCGAATTCGCTCACCCAGGTGCCGCCGCCAAAGGTGTGCACGCGCATGGGGCCGGTCGAGCGCGTGCGCACGTCCGGCTTGAACATCGCCACGCGACACTCGGGGATGTTGCACTGGGTGAAATTGGCCGGATTGAAGGTGCTTTCTTCCAGCACCTGCACGATGTCCGGATAGGATTCCGGCGAACGCGGAATCGCCGCCGGCTCGCCTGACGCCGTGGAACCCCACTCCTGCTCGGCCTGGGCGTCATCGCCCATGTCCGGCATGCGCACATCCGAGTCGCTGAAGTTGACGAAGAAATTGGTGATCTGCGCGTCGTCGGAGAGTTTCTCCCACACGTTCCTCGCATGCACCTCGGCGAACGGGCCGTTGGGCAGCAGGCACACCCAGAACGCCAGGGCCCATAGCGCCATGCCGCTGAGGCGCATGCTCCATGCACGACGGCGGCTGAGATGCGCCACCAGGCGACGATCGAAATGCCACACCGCCCACAGCACCAGCGGCGTCACCACGCACACCACCAGGGACAGCATCCACAGGTGCGGGTAATGGCCCAGCGTTTCGAGCAGGCTGCTGCGCGCGTAATAGACGAAGTCCGCCGGCATCAGCGGCGAGTCCAGATAGCGCAGCTTCATCACGGACAGGAAGTTCAGGCCGAGGAACAAGCCGCCGCTTACCACCAGGGCCGTGGCGGGGCGCGCAAACGCCGACAGCAGCACGCCGAACGCGCACACCATCAGCGCAATCACGAAGGCCTGCTGCAACAAGGCGGGCTCGCGCAACGCGGTCATGCTGACGCAGAACAGGAAAAATCCTGCCGCGACCAGCCAAGGTCCGGTTTTTCTCAGAAAGCCCAGTGTTCGTTGCGGCATATGGATAAGGCCCCCTGTTTGGCCCCGGTGTCATTCGAGCGCAATTCTACGGACTTGCAACTGTCACATGCACAATGGCCGGCAACGGCCAAACGGCGCCCCTATGCGGTTCAGCAGCCGTTGCGCCGGCAAGACGACATGCCGATCTGCTAGGTTTCCCGCTTTGCCCCCGTTGCCCACCCCATGGACCGGCCGATGACCCACCGCCTTCTTCCCCTCGCCGCCCTCGCCGCCGCCGTGCTGGCGGGCTGCGCCAGCCAGACCACCAGCCATTCCGCCGCCCTGCCCGACGGCAGCCGCGCCCAGGTAGCCATCCTGGAAACCACTGACGTCCACTCCAACGTGCTCAGCTACGACTATTACAAGCAGCGCGAGGACGACACGGTGGGCTACGAGCGGGTGGCCACCCTGATCCGCCGGGCCCGCGCGCAGTACCCCAACAGCTTCCTGTTCGACAGCGGCGACACCATCCAGGGCAGCGTGCTGGCCGACTACCAGTCGCTGGTGAAGCCGGTGGGCTGCGATGAGGAGCTGGGGATTTACCGCGCCATGGATGCCATGGGCTACGACGGCGGCACCGCCGGCAACCATGAGTTCAACTACGGCCTGGGCTTTCTTTCGCAGGTCACCGGCACCCCGATGAACGTGGAAGGCGGCCACGCCAACCGCTGCGCCGGCCCGCATTTTCCGCTGGTGCTGTCCAACGTGTTCAGCAGCCGCGACGGCGCGCCCATCTTCAAGCCCTGGACCGTGGTGCAGAAGGACATCACCGTCACCGGCCCCGATGGCAGCACGCGGAAAGTGCCGCTCAAGGTCGGCATCATCGGCTTCACCCCGCCGCCGATCCTGGACTGGGACAAGCAGAATCTGGCCGGCAAGGTGACGGTCACCGGCGTGGTCGAGGCGGCGCAGAAATACCTGCCGGAACTGGAAGCGCAGCATCCGGACATCGTGGTCGCCGTGCTGCACGGCGGCCTCAACACCGCGCCGTATACCTCCGACATGGAGAACGGCGGCTGGTACCTGGCCGGCGTGCCCGGCATCGACGTGCTGCTGATGGGCCATTCGCATACCGAATTCCCGGGCCCGCACTACAAGGGCATGAAGGACGTGGATGCCGAACGCGGCTTCGTGCGCGGCAAGCCGGCCGTGATGGGCGGCTTCTTCGGCAAGGACCTGGGCGTGATCGACCTGGCCTTGCAGCGCAAGGACGGCCACTGGGTGATCGACGACAGCCAGACGCACAGCGAAGTGCGTCCTATCTGCCCCAAGAAGAACGACTGCGTCCCGGCCGACCCGGCCATCGCACCGCTGGTGAAGCAGGCGCATGAAGCGGCCGTGCAATACGTCAATACGCCGATCGGCGAGACGCGCGTGCATCTGAGCAGCTACTTCGCCGACGAGGGCAATATGACGGCGCTCGCGCCGATCAACGCCGCCATGCGCGATTACGTGCAAAGCGAATTGCCCAAGACGCATCCGGAACTGGCCAAGCTGCCGGTGCTCTCCGCCGCCGCGGCCTTCCGCACCGGCTTCGGCGGCCCGGATGACTACACCGACATCGCCGTGGGACCGCTCACCCTGCGTAGCGCCGCAGATCTGTATTTCTATCCGAACACGCTCTCAGCCGTGAAAGTCGACGGTTCCGGGCTCAAGGCCTGGCTGGAAAAAGCAGCCGAGCGCTTCAACCGCATCGACCCCAGCAAGGACGGCGAGCAGGAACTCATCAGCGACCGCCTGCCCGGCTACAACTTCGACCAGATCCAGGGCGAGCTGAGCTATCAGATTGATGTCACCAAGCCGGCCGGCGAACGCATCGTCAAGCTCAGCTACAAGGGCAAGCCGGTGAAGCCCGACCAGCAATTCGTCGTGGCCACCAACAACTACCGCGCCAGCGGCGGCGGCAACTTCCCCGGCCTGGTCGGCAACAACATCGTGCTGGCCGCGCCGGACGGCGCCCGCGAAATCCTGGCCAAGTGGCTGCAGCGCAAGCAGACCCTGACCGCCAAGGATCTGCCCGTTACTTCGTGGCATTTCGTGCCGGTGAAGACGCACGGTGAGGTGGTGTTCAAGGCCGCCTCGAACAAGCAGGATGTGGCGCGCGAAGCGGGGCTGAAGAACATCCGCCAGCTCAAGGACAACGGCGACGGCACGGCGGTGTACGCGATCGACCTGTCGCATTAAACCGGCCACTGGCGGTGAACGCGCGGCGGCGTAGACTGCGCCGCGCGTTCACCCAGGGCATGCTCGGAGGCAAAGCCTTGCAAGGCGACAAGACGTACTGGTTTCCCGCAAAACGTGACGGCTGGGGTTGGGGCTTTCCCACCACGTGGCAGGGCGGGACTGAGCGTTTGTGGGAGGCCACCCTGTGGGCGACCGCCGCGCCACGTCGTCATCGCTCCGTAGGGTAGTCGCGCACAGGGTGCGCTCCCACAAGAAGCCTCCCGCTTGACGCACCCTTGTAGGAGCCCACTTGTGGGCGACCGCGACGCGACAGCGGCGCCGCTTCGCAGGTGAGGTCGCGCACAAGTGCGCTCCTACACAAGAGCGGTTCGCGCAACGGCGGCATCGAACTGCTACACCGCTGCAACACCTTGTAACGCCGCCTCGACGACTCGCTCTGGCCACCCCGAAAGTTTCAAACGAATCTGTTGACTGCAGTGCAGCATCGGGCCTAAGGTCGAGCCATGTCGCCATCTATTGCGCCAGCACGCAAGTTCCAGCACCCGGTCCACACTGGGTGCGCGTCGCTGTCCGCCGGCGCCATGACCCACGCCACCACCACCACCACGACCACTATTACCACCAGGTCGGGGTGGAGCTGCGTGCGCGAATAAGTTTCTGACGCAAACGGCCCCGCCCTCGATGAGGCGGGCCGGCGCACACTCCGACTCCCTCTGCGAGCACGGGCCATCCACAAGGAGAGGCCATCGTGAACGCTGTCGCAGCACCTTCGCTCGAACAACCGTCGTTACCGCCACATGCCATGGCGCTGCCGACGACCACCGCGCGCCAGCGCGTCCTCGCCGTGGGCCTGGTCGGTCCCGGCCGCGTCGGCAGCGCCTTGCTCGAGCAGCTGCGAACCGCCCAGCCGCGGCTTGCGCGTGCCGGATTGGAGCTGCGCTTATGCGCCGTGGCTGCCAGCCGCCGCATGTGGCTGGATGCGGACGATCCTGAGCTCAACGGTCGTCACGGCAGCGCGCAAACCTGGCGTCCGAGCAACCTCGACGAATTCGCCGCGCATCTGCGTGGCGACGATGGCCGCCATGCGCTGGTAATCGATTGCAGCGCCAGCGAAGCGGTGGCATCGCACTATGCCGAGTGGCTCGCTGCCGGCTTGCACGTGGTGACGCCGAACAAGCTGGCCAGCAGCGGCCCGCTGGCGCGACTGCAGGCGATCCGCGCCGCTTCCTTCAGCGGTGCCCGCTTCCGTTACGAAGCGACCGTGTGCGCCGGCCTGCCGGTGGTGCAGACGCTGCGCGACCTGCTCGACACCGGCGACGAATTGCTCGCGGTGGAAGGCATGTTCTCCGGCACGCTCGCATGGCTTTGCCATCGCTACGACGGCAGCCGCCCGTTTTCGGAGCTCGTGCGCGAAGCCCACGCCCTGGGCTATACCGAGCCCGATCCGCGCGATGATCTTTCCGGGCTGGACGTGGCGCGCAAACTGGTGATTCTTGCGCGCGAGGCGGGTTGGTCGCTCTCGCTGGAAGATGTGGACGTGCAGAGCCTGGTGCCGCGCGAGCTGGCCGAGGTGGCGGCCGATGAAGTGATGGACCAGCTGCATCTGCTCGACGCGCCGATGGCGCAGCAGGTGGCGCATGCCCAGGCCCAGGGCTGCGTGCTGCGCCATGTCGCCAGCCTCGACGCCAAAGGCCATGCCAGCGTGCGGCTGGCGCTGTTGCCGGCCTCGCATCCGTTCGCCCATACGCGGCTCACCGACAACATCGTACAGTTCACCACGCACCGCTATCGCGACAACCCGATGCTGGTGCAGGGTCCTGGCGCCGGGCCGGAAGTGACGGCGGCAGGCGTATTCGCCGATCTCCTGCGTATTGCCGAAACGCTGGAGGCGCGGTGATGAATGCACAACTGATCGATCCCATGCCCATTCCCCAGCGCGCGTTGAGCGCACAAGCCATGGCCTATGCCAGCGTCGGCAACGTCGCGGTCGGCTTCGACATTCTTGGCCATAGCGTGGCCGGCGCCGGCGACCGCGCCATCGTGCGTCGCATCGACGAGCCCACCGTGCGCATCGCCGCCATCCACGGGCGCGTGACCGATCTGCCGCTGGAGGCGAGCAGCAATACGGCGGGTGCGGCGCTGCTGTCGCTGCGCCGCGCGCTTGGCCTGCGCCATGGTTTTGAAGTGGAGTTGCACAAAGGCATCGCGCTGGGTTCGGGCATGGGTGGCTCGGCTGCCTCGTGCGTGGCCGCGCTGGTGGCCGCCAACGCCTTGCTCGAACGCCCGCTGCCGCGCGAAGCGCTCTATGGCTTCGCGCTCGACGGCGAGGCCGTGGCCAGCGGCAGCCGCCACGGCGACAACCTGGGGCCGATGCTCCTCGGCGGCCTGGTGCTGGCCACGCGCGATCGATTGCTGCGTTTGCCGGTGCCCGAAAACTGGTACTGCGCGCTGGTCCATCCGCACGCCGTGCTGGAAACCCGCAAGGCGCGCGCCGTGCTCGCCGATGGCTTCTCGCTGCACGACGTGGTGGCGCAACAGGCCAACCTCGCCCTGGTGCTTACCGGCCTTCATCGTGGCGACGCGGAGCTGGTGCGCGAAGGCCTCAAGGACGTGTTGGTGGAACCAAGGCGCGCGCCGCTGGTCCCAGGCTTCGCGCGCGTGAAACAGGCTGCCCTGGATCACCACGCGCTCGGCGCAAGTATTTCCGGCGCCGGTCCCAGCGTATTTGGCTGGTATGAGCGACGCGAGGACGCCGAGCGCGCTGCGGTGGCCATGTCGGCGGCGTTTGCCGACGAAGGCCTCGCCAGCGACGTGCTGGTGTCACCCATCAACGGACCGGCCGCCACGCTGGTCGACGAGGACGAGGCCGCATGAGCGAGCCGTTGCATTACCGCAGTACGCGCAGCGCGAAACACGCGGCGCGCATCGAGGAAGTCATCGCCGCGGGCCTGGCCCCCGATGGCGGGCTGTATGTACCCGAGGCCTTGCCGCAACGGGATGCGAGCGAATTCGATGCGAGCCAGACGCTGGCGCAGACCGCTGCCACGCTGCTGGATCCGTTTTTTCGCGGCTCCTCACTTGCCCATGAACTTCCGGCGATCTGCCGTGAAGCGCTCGACTTCGATACGCCGCTGCGACCGCTGGCGTATCGCGACGATGCCTCGGTGCTGGAACTTTTCCATGGACCGAGCGCCGCATTCAAGGACGTGGGCGCGCGCTTTCTGGCCGCCTGTTTCCGACGTCTGCGAGGTGATGCGCAGTCGCCGCTGACGATTCTTGTGGCAACTTCCGGCGACACCGGCGCTGCGGTGGCCGCCGCGTTCCATCGTCAACCCGGTGTGCGTGTGGTGATCCTCTATCCGGATGGCCGCGTGTCGCCACGCCAGGCGCACCAGCTCGGCTGCTTCGGCGACAACGTGCAGGCACTGCGCGTGGACGGCACGTTCGACGATTGCCAACGCATGGTGAAGGCCGCGCTCAACGACGGCTCGCTGCAGCAGCGTGTGCCGATGTCCTCGGCCAACAGCATCAGCCTCGGCCGCCTGCTGCCACAGATGAGCTACTACGCGCAGGCCTCGCTGAGCTGGTGGCATCGGCACCGCGCACCGCTCAACTTCATCGTACCCACCGGCAACCTCGGCAACGCGCTGGCCTGCGTGTGGGTGCGCGACATGGGATTGCCGGTCGGAGAAATCCACCTCGCCTGCAATGCCAACGCCACGCTCAGCGATTACTTCGACGGCTCGCCCTACTCGCCACGTCCGGCCGTCGCCACTCTGGCCAATGCGATGGATGTAGGCGCACCCAGCAATTTCGAGCGGCTGCGCTGGACCTATCCGCACGACCATGAGCTGCGCCTGCAGCTGCATGCGAGCAGCGTCGACGACGACGCGATCCGCGAAACCATCGTGCGGCACGCATGCGACCATGGCGAGGTGTTCTGTCCGCATACGGCCACAGCGATGCATGTGCTCGATGGCATGGGTTCGACGGGGCTGCCTTGGGCGGTCGTCGCCACGGCGCATCCGGCCAAGTTCGACAGCGTGGTCGAGCCGTTGATCGGCCGTCAGCTGGACGTGCCGCCGGCTTTGGCGGCGATGTTGCAGCGTCCGGCGTATGCGGAGCCGATGGCGGCCAGCGACGATGCGTTGAAGTCGTGGCTGGATGGGCGGGTGGAAAGCGCTCGGGCGGCGGCCGGCTAAATAAGGGCCATGCCTATCCCTGTGGGAGCGCACCCTGTGCGCGACCGCGGCGCGATGTCGTCACCGCTCCGTGAGGTGGTCGCGCACAAGTGCGCTCCTACACGAGATCTGCGCACGCGGCCTGTCGTCGCCGCTCCGTCATCAGGCTGTCGCGCACAGGGTGCGCTCCCACAGTAAGCAGCCTGTTGTCAGGTATCCAGCACCGCGCCATGGGTTTCAATCACGCTCGCATAAAGCTTCGCCGTCGCCTTCGGCGTGCGTTTCTGCGTGGCGAAATCCACATGGTAGAGACCGAAGCGCTTGGCAAAACCCAGCGACCATTCGAGGTTGTCCAGCAACGACCACGCGTAATAGCCCTTGACGTTCACGCCTTGCTCGATGGCATGGTGCATCGCCTTGAGGTGCTCGCGCAGGTAGCTGCTGCGCAGCGGGTCTTGCACGATATCGCCCTCGGCCACGGGCGCGTCATAGAAAGCCGAACCGTTCTCGGTGACGTAGATGGGGATATCGCCGTAGCGATCCTTGAACCACGTGAACATGTCCGTGAAGCCCTGTGCATGCACTTCCCACCCTGTCTCCGTATACGTCGTGTTGGGCTGTTTCACCGGCACGGCTTTCAACGGATAGGCGTTCGGATCGTTCTTCACCACCGCACGCGTGTAGTAGTTGAGGCCGACAAAATCGACCTTCTGCTTGGTGAGCTTGAAGTCGTCTTCCGGGAAATCCGGCCAGGCAGGCCCAAAGATTTCCTTGAGCTCCGGCGGATAGCTGCCCAGCAGCGCGGGATCGGCGAACTGCTCGTTCATATAGGCATGCGCGCGGCGTGTGGCGGCGATGTCTTCCGGGCTGTTGGAGGCGGGATATTTCGGCTCGATATTGAACACCACGCCGATCTCGTGCTTGCCTTCCGCACGATATGCCTGGATGCCCGCACCGCTGGCGCGCATGAGATTGTGCGCGGCAATCGGCGCCTCGTACTTGCTGCGATGTCCCGGCGCCAGCGCGCCATGCAGGTAACCGCCATCGGTGACGACCCAGGGCTCGTTGAGCGTGGTCCAGCGCTTCACGCGGCCGTCCAGCGCCTTGTACATCACGCTGGCGTACTCGGCGAACCAGTGGGCGATATCACGATTGAGCCAGCCGCCACGGTCGTCCAGCGCCGCGGGCAAATCCCAGTGGAACAACGTGGCGTTGGGCTCGATGCCGTTTTCCAGCAACTCATCGACCAGGCGCGAATAGAAGTCCAAACCCTTCTGATTGATGCGACCGGTGCCTTCGGGCAAGACGCGCGCCCACGCAATGCTGAACCGGTAACCTTGCAGGCCGAGCGCGCGCATCAGCTGCACGTCATCCTTGTAGCGGTGGTAGTGATCGCAGGCGATGTCGCCGGTGTCGCCATTGGCCATCATGCCGGGCGTATGCGCGAAACGTTCCCAGATGCTCGGACCCGCGCCGTCGGCCAGGGGTGAGCCTTCGATCTGATAGGCCGAGGTCGCGGCGCCCCAATGGAAGCCTGGGGGAAAGCGATAGCTCTGGGTCATTGGAAAGAATCCCCTATGCCGCAGTGCGGCTTGATGTAAACGATTACATACTGAGAATAGCGGAGCGCGGCCGAGATGTGCACCGGTTGCATCCACATTCGTATACGGTGAGCCATGCAGCCGCCGGAAAGAAGGAGCGTCAGGCGTCGATGGCAACGGTGAATCTGGATCGCATCAGCAAGGTCTACTCCAACGGCCATATCGGTGTGGCCGAAGCAAGCTTCGATATCGCCGATGGCGAACTGCTTGTCCTGGTGGGCCCGTCGGGCTGCGGCAAGACCACGCTGCTGCGCATGATCGCGGGCCTGGAGTCGATTTCCTCCGGCACGCTGAGCATTGGCGGGCGCGTGGTGAACGAGGTCTCGCCGAAAGATCGCGACATCGCCATGGTGTTTCAGAACTACGCGCTGTATCCGCACATGACGGTGGCGGAGAACCTCGCCTTTGGCCTGCGCCTGCGCGGCAAGACCAAGGCGGAGATCGACCAGCGCGTCACGCAGGCTGCCAAACAGCTGGAAATCGAGCATCGCCTGACGTCGCTGCCGGCGGCGTTGTCCGGCGGCCAACGCCAGCGCGTGGCGCTGGGCCGCGCCCTGGTGCGCGAACCGAAGGTGTTTCTGCTGGACGAGCCGCTGTCCAACCTGGACGCCAAGCTGCGCCTGTCGATGCGCGTGGAAATCGCGCGCCTGCATCGCCAGCTCGGCGCCACCATGATTTATGTCACCCACGACCAGGTTGAAGCGATGACGCTGGGCCAGCGCATCGTGGTGCTCAACGGCGGGCAGATCCAGCAGATCGACACACCGATGGGGCTGTATGAAAAGCCCGCGAACCTGTTCGTGGCCGGTTTTCTTGGTTCGCCAGCGATGAATCTGCTGCGCGGTCCGCTGCGCCACGGCAACGGCTGGCAGCTCGACACGCCGCAAGGCAGCGTGCGATTGGGCGCGCTCGACGCGCAGACGCCCGAGCTGCTGCCGTGGATCGATCGCGAAGTGGTGATCGGCGTGCGTCCCGAAGATCTGCGTCCTGCGGGTGAAGCGAGCGCAACGCTGAGCGCCGTGCTGGAAGTGACCGAGCCGGTCGGCAACGAGATCTTCCTCAACCTGCGTCGCGGCGAGCAGTCGCTGGTTTCGCGCGTACCGCCCGGCGCGCTGCCCGAAGTCGGCAGCGTGATGCATTTCGAGCTGGCGCTTGATCGTCTGCATGTGTTCGACCCCCTCGCCGGCGCACGTATCGCCTGAGTGGACCATCACCCCTTCACGCTGCCCAGTAACAGTCCTTCGATGTAGTAGCGCTGCATCGCAAGGAACAAGGCAAGCACCGGTATCACGGTCACCACCGACCCGGCCATCATCAGCTCGCTGTCTTGCGCGTGCTCGCGCGAGAGCGAGGCCAATCCCAACGGCAGCGTGTAATGCTCCTGTCCGGTCAGCGCGATCAGCGGCCACATGAAATCGTTCCATGCGGTGAGAAAGGTGAAGATGGCCAGCGTCACCATGATCGGCTTGAGCAGCGGCAGCACGATCTGGCCGAAGATGCGCCACTCGCCCGCCCCGTCGATGCGCGCTGCTTCCAATAGCTCATCGGGAATGCCTCGTGCGTACTGGCGCACCAGGAAAATGCCGAAGGCGGTGGCCATCGCCGGCACGATTACCGCGCCGTAGCTGTTCACCATACCCATGTATTTCAGCATCAGGAACAAGGGCAGCATCGCCACCTGGGCCGGAATCACCAGCATGCCCAGCAGCACCTGGAACAGGCGTTCGCGTCCGGCGAAACGCAGTTTGGCAAAGGCATAACCGGCCATCACGTTGAAGGCGAGTGACAAGGCGGTGATCGCCGTCGATATCGCCAGGCTGTTGAACAGGTAGCGCCCCACGCCTGCGCGCAGGAACAGCACTTCGTAGTTGTGCCAGCTGGCATGCGCGGGCCACAGCGGCGGCGGCAGGTTGCTGGCCTCGCCCGGGCGCATGAACGACACCGAGAACATCCACAGCAGCGGAAACACCGCCACCAGCGTGCCGCCGATCAGCAAGCCGTAGATGACGGCTCGGGCGAAGCGCGGATTCATGCCGGCTCTCCGCGCCGGCCCACGCGCAACATCAGCGCGGTGACGACGAACATGATCACGAACAGCAGGAAGGCCACGGCCGAAGCGGTGCCGAAGTTCCACCATTTGAAGCCTTCGTTGTACATCAGGTACAGCACGCTGGTGGTGCTTTGCAGCGGGCCGCCTTCGGTCATTACATAAGGCTCGGCGAACAGCTGGAAATAGCCCGACACGGTGAGGATGCCCACCATCAGCAGGGTGGGCGCGAGCATGGGCAAGGTGATATGCCGGAACTGCTGCACCATCGAAGCGCCGTCGATGCGCGCCGCCTCGTAGAGGTCTCGCGGGATCGCCTGCAGACCGGCGAGGAAAATGATCATGTTGTAGCCGAAGTTTTTCCACACGGCGAACACGATGATCGACGGCATCGCCCAGTGCGGATCGCCCAGCCAGTCCACCGGGTGTATCCCGGCCAGACCCAGCGCGTAGTTCAACAAGCCGTACTTGGTGTTGAAGATGTAGCGCCACACCACCGCCACCGCGACGACCGTGGTGACGACCGGCGCGAACAGCGCGGTGCGGAACAAGGTCTTGAAGCGCACCAGCGGCGAGTTGAGCAGGAGCGCGGCGCCGAGCGAGACCATGATCGACAAGGGCACGCCGACGACCACGAAATACAGCGTATGCCCCAGTGCCGACCAGAACTTCGGCTGGTGCAGCAGATCCCAGTAATTGTTGAGCGCGACGAAGCGCAGGTGGCGGATATCCGCCAGGGCGTAGAGATCGTAGTCGGTGAGACTCAGTCCCAGCGCCGCCACTACGGGCAGCAGGAAGAACACGCCGAGCACCAGCAGTGCCGGCGCGAGAAACCACGAGGCGGCGCGCTGCCCATTCATGGCGAGGCCTCGGAAACGCGGGCGTGGTCGAGTATCCAGCGCCGTTTCTCGAGGATGCGATCGGCGCGGCGGTCGATTTCGGCAGCGGCCTGATCGATGGTCAACTCGCCCGCCACCGCCTGCGCGGCCACCAGCTGCATCTCGTTGGCGATCTGCTCCCATTCCGGCACGGGCGGGGTCGCCTTCACGTGTTCGAGCTGCTCGCGGAACGCCTGCACCTTGGGATCGGTACGCAGACTGCCGCCGTCCCAGGCGCTGCGCCGGGCCGGCATGTCGCCGAGCAGATCGTAGAAGCGCTGCTGCACGTCGGGGCGCGACAGGTATTCGATCAACGCCCACGCCTCATCCTTGTGCGCCGATCGGCGGAAGATCACCAGGCTGGAACCGCCTGCCGCACCTGTGCCGGCACCGTCGGGCCCGGGCAAGGGAGCGGTAGCCCATTCGTTCTCGCGGTCGGCGGGAAGACGCTGGCGGAACTCGCCGATGTTCCATGGACCGGAGAAATAGAACGCGTAGACGCCGCGCCCGAATTCTTCCCAGGGGTTGCCCGCTTCCACCGCGGTGATCGCCGGCGCCTGCTGCAAGCGGAACGTGTCCACATAAAACGCCAGCGCACGCTTGAAGCCGTCGCTGCGGAAATTGCCGTAGCGTCCACCGTCACGCAGCATCGATTCGGGCTGCTCCAGCGCCAGCGACATCAGCTGCTCGTATTCGTTGGTGGGCAGAAGAATGCCGTAGGTCCCCTTGCCCGGCTGGCTGAGCGCGGCGAGCATTTGTCGCCACTCGGCCCAGTTGCGCGGCGGTGCATCGAAGCCGGCGGCCTTCAACAGATCGCGGCGGTAGAACAACAGGCGCGTGTCGACATACCAAGGCACGCCGTAGAGCGCGCCGTCGATCAGGTTGGTCGACCAGATGTGGTCGAAGTAATCGTCGGGCTTTACCACCGTCGATGTCGCCACGCGTTGCTGCAATGGCGCCAGCGCCTGCAACGCGACGAACTCCGGCAGCCAGGTATTGCCGAGCTGGCTGAGGTCCGGCGTGGATCCGCCGGCAAACGCGGTGAGCAGCTTCTGATGTGCCGCGCTGAGCGGCAGCTGCTGCACCTTCACGTGAATGCCAGGATGCTCACGCTCGAACTCCGGCAGCAACTTCACCACCGCCTCGCCTTCGCGGCCGATGGTCCAGAAGGTGAGCGTGTGCGCGTCCTGCGAGGACGAGCAGCCCGCCAGCAGCAGCGCAGCGACGGACAGCAGGCGGCATGCCACCCGGCCCGTCGTTGCGTTGATGCGGCGAGACAGCTCAGGCATCGCTCATCGCTGCTTGGACTCCAGCCAGCCGCCGGTGAAGCCGGCGCGCTCCAGACCCTTGCGGACATACGGATTCTTGCGCATCACGTTCCATACAAAACCGCTGCGCCAGTTTTCAATCATCAACACGATGGGACCCTGGTCGATGCCGATCTGCTTGTCGTCCGCCCAACCCATGTTGGGCACGACGCGGCCTTCACTCGGCCTGGCGCCCGTATCGTAACTGGGGTTGAAGGCATCCACGAAACCGTACTTGCCATACACCGCGTCACCGTAGCGCTTCTTCATCTCCAATAGCGCCGGCACCACGATTTCCGGGGCAAACGCGATGGAGCCGATGGCGGCGGTGGGCGCGATGGTGCCGTCATCGGAAATGTAGTCGAGCCCGGCGCCACGTGCCGTATAGCCGTAGAACGCGCGCGTGCTGCCGTCGTCGCGTTTCACCACCGCGTCGCCCGGGCCGTTGCACGCGGTGAGGCCCCAGATGTTCTCGCCGTAGTCTTCCCAATGATTGGGATTGGCGATCGCATAGGAGCGCTGCGCGTAGGTCGCCTCGCGGCTGTTCTGGAAGTAGTCGGTGTTGTGATCCCGGCTCCAGGCATCCTGGATGCCACGGAAGTCGATCCAGCTGTGGCTGAACTGATGGCCGAACAGCGGCGCGAAGTTGAGGAAGGTGCGCCCCTGGAATTCCCCCCACTGCTTGGGATAGCTCTTGGCCCAGGCCTGCCACGCGTCATCGCTTACCGGATGCGTGGGCGATCCCATCGCCAGCACGTACACCATCATGCCTTCGTCGTAACCCTTCCAGTTGGCCGGGATGAACTTGCCGCCCGGCGTCCAGCCCATGCTGATCAACGGCGCCTTGGGCTGCATCCAGGTCCACTCGACGCGCTTGTAGATGGCGTCCGCCAGCTCGCGGATCTGCTTTTCCTTGGCGGAATGGCGATCGAAATACGTTTGCGCGAACAGCACGCCGCCGAGCAGCAGCGTGGTGTCCACGCTCGACAGCTCGACGCCGCGCCCATAGCGCTTGCCGGTCTTCATGTCGAGGAAGTGGTAGAAGAAGCCGTGATAGCCGCTGGCGTCGTCTTCGCTGTCGTTCTGCGTCGCGTCGTTGAAGAAGCGCAGCGTGGCCAGCGTGCGATCCGCCGCTTGCTCGCGCGTTACATAGCCGCGCTCCGCACCCACGCCATAGGCGGTCAGGCCGAAACCCACCGAGGCGATGCTGGCGAACGACTCGCCCGGCCAATGATCGGGAATCAATCCCGTCTTCGGATCGGCGCTGTCCCAGAACCACTGGAACGTGCGCTGTTCCAGTTCATCGATGGCGGCGCGCTGGTCTTTGGGAAGCGCGTTGTACTTGAGCCCGGCGGCGGCATCCGACGCAGGGGCCGCCCAGGCAGTGCCGATGGCGAGCGTGAGAGCGCCGACCAGGACGGCGCGAAGGAGAGGCTTGATCATGATCGGCTGCTCTTTAAAGAGAGGCCCGCAATATGCGGGCCTCGAAGTGCCGTCATCATGACGGCCATGGGGGGTGCCACTTAGAAGTTGATACCTGCAGTGACCTTGAGCGTACGCGGGTAACCCGTGATATCGCCCGTGGGGTTGTAGATCACCTGACGCTTGTTGAGCACACCATTGTTGCCGATGGTCTCGATGTAGTTGACGTAGTTGTTCCAGTTGAACGCATTGAGCAGGTCGATGCGCACATAGGCGTTGAGGTTTCCGTAGACCTTGAAGTTCTTGGTCGCCTGGAAGTCGATGTCGCGGTAACCGAACACCTTGCCACCGATCAGGAACTTGCCTTCGCCCGGCGGACGGACCGCAAAGTTCAGGCAGCCGCCGCCGTTGGTGAAGCCGCTGTCGTAGCCTGGCGCGGGTGCGCCATAGCAGGACAGGCCCAGATCGGGTACCGGGGTGGCCAGCGTCAGCTTGCTGCCGAACACGAAGCCCCACGGGCCGTCGAGCGAGCCGGTCGCCACCAGGCGATGCTTGGCGACGCCCGGAGCCGCCGAGTACGGATAGTTGCCGATCTTCTCGTAGTCAAACGCGTACTGGTCGGTCGGGTCGTTGTTGTCGTTGTTCTGCACGGCGTTCGTGTAGGTGTACGCGAACGAAGCGCTCCAGTGCGAATCCACCGTATAGGGCTTTTCGGCAGAGATCAGGAACTGGTTGGTCTTGGTCTGCAGGCCGTTGTTGCCGATGATCAGCGTGCCGTAACCCGGGATGCCGAAGCTCCACGGCTGGCTGCCGCCACCCCAGAAGGTGCCGTCCGGACGACGGTTGCCCAGCGTATAGACGATGCCGTCGTGGCTCTTGATGTTCACGAAGGCGACGCTGGTGTTCCACTCGCCGATCTTGTTGCGCATGCCGATGCTCAGCTGATCGGAATACGGCGCCTTGAGGTTGTTGTTGATCATGTCAACTTCCTTGCCCGCGTTGCTGTTGGCAACGAGCGCTTGCAGGGCAGGAATGCTCAGGTAGGCCGGGTTCCATGCCAGGCAGGTGGCGCTGGGCGTGCACGGCTGCGATGGCGTGTTGAAGAACAGCGTGGGCTGCGACAGCACCGACTTGGTCTCTTCGACCTGCAGCGATTCGTACAGGTTGCGATCGTACGAGCGGCCCCAGCCGCCGAAGATCACATGCTCTTCGTCGCCGAACAGATCGTTGGAGAAGCCCAGGCGCGGCTGGATTTCGTTCTTCTTCGCCTTGCGGTTGTTGCCGTTGCTGATGTAGTCGTTGATGTTCACGCCGCCCAGGGCGAGCGACTGCGCATAGGTCTGGCCCGCCGGTCCGTTCGGATCCTGCGAATTGAGCGCGGACACCACGCCAGCCGGCGTCTGGTAGTCGAGGTACGAAGGCGTCTTCTCATAATCCCAGCGCACGCCCAGGTTGAACGTCCAGTGGTCGTCGACCTGCCAGTCATCCTGGATGTACGTGCCGAACTGCTGGTCACGGCTGGTCGCCACCGGGCTCTGGCCCGGCGTCGGGTTGCCGAACTGCACCTTGTACGGAATCGACTCGGTGCCGTTTGGACCCACCGCATAGGTGTACAGCGCGTTGGTGTCGCCCGCGTCCTGCGCGGTCAGCTTCACCGACTTGAACTTCACGCCCATCTTGATCACGTGGTCGCCATGCCACTGGATGTCGTTGAGGGTGAAATCGTCGGAGATGGCCGGGCCCTTCTGGCCCTTGTTCTGATACGACAGCGGCGAGGAGCCGTCCACGAGCAGCGTGGAGTTCTGGTCGCTGGCGTCGGTGTACGACGCGCCGTAGCCCGTGGTGATGGGCGTGGGGTTGTACTGGGCGTCTTCGTACGTGGCCTGCAGGCGGTTGAACCAGCTGTCGGTGCTGTGATCCCAACGCAGGTCGAAGCGCTTGTCGGTGTTGCGCGTATTGAGCGAGGCATTGGCCGTGCTGTTGCCGCCGATACCGCTGATGGCGGTTTCGTCACGGTACTTGCCGCTCACTTCGATGCGGTCGCGGTCGGTCGGCTCCCAGTCCACCTTGCCGAACCAGTTGTTCTCCTTGAACGGCAGGTTGGCCGGGCCGATGCCGGCCTGCGCGCTCGCCGGCAGGTTTGCCCACAGGGCGGAGTTGCCCGTGGGTACCACGGTGATGGGGCTGTTGAATTCCTTGCCTTCATAGGCAAGGTAGAAATGCGCCTGATCCTTGAGGATGGGGCCGCCGATGTCGAAGCCGTAATCCTTCTCTTTGGAATCGACTTTCTTGTTGTTCGCCTGCTCAGAAGGCGTCTCTGCGCGCATGGCCGTGTTGGTGAAGCTGCCGAACACGTCGCCGTGGAACTCATTGGTGCCCGACTTGGTTTCGGCCGTCACCGCAGCGCTGGAGAGCTGGTCGTACTCGGCCTTGTAGTTGGACGTGATGACCTTGTACTCGGCCACCGCCAGCTGCGGGAACGGATTGCCCTGGCTGTTGTTCTGGCCGGTGACGCCGCCGGGCAGCACGTAGTTCTTCTGGCCCACGCCGTCGATATAGACGTTGATGTTGGAGCTGGCCTGCGCGCCCGAACGAAGGCTGGTGTTGCCGTTGGCGTCGCGCGTGAACACCATGCCCGGCACGGTGTCGGCGAATTCGAGGAAGTTGCGCGACGCAGCCGGCGTGGTTTCGATTTGGCGCAGGGACACCAGCTGGCCCACTTCGGAGGTCTTCACTTCCTCCAGCGTGGTGGCCGACACCGTCACGCCACCCAGGTTCTGCGCATTGGCTTCGGCCGGAGTCGCTGCAGCGGCCTGCTGCGCCGTGAGGTTCAGGGTGAAGGTGGAAGCCACCGTCACCGTCACCGTGCGCGCGGTGCCCGGACCGGCATCCACCTGATAGGTGCCCGGCGGCAGACCGACCAGCGCGAAGCTGCCGTCCTTGTCCGAATGCGTGCGGCGGGTAGCGCCCGTGGCGGTGTTCTTGGCCACCACGTCGACATCGGCGGGAGCCTGGCCACGAATGTTCGCATCCGAGCTCTGCGCCCACGAGATGGCCGGCGCGGAAGAAGCCATCGCGAGGGCAATGGCGGTAGCTAGTAAACGTTTACTTTTTTGGCGTTGAATATTCATAAGGTGTCTCCCCTCCCACAAAAGGCCGCCGCTCAGACGAGCGCCGGAGGCTGTTTCGTTGCTACGTTGGTCTGATGAGCTCCGCACGAATCGCGCACGACGACGTCGCAACGCAAAGTGCGGCTGTTGGAGCCGGTGTGCCCCTTGCCTTCCATGAGCTCGGTGAGCAGGAGCAGTGCGCTCTTGCCCAAATCTGCAATGCTGACGCCCACGGTGCTGAGCGAAGGCGAAACGTACCGTGCGATCAGGATGTCGTCGAAACCGGCCAACGCGATGTCCTCGGGGACTTTCACGCCAGCCTCTTTGAATGCCATCAGGCACCCCACCGCCGTCATATCGTTGGCAGCGAACACGGCACGCGGACGCGTCGCCTGCGCCAGTATTTCCTGGCCGGCCCGATAACCCGATTCCTCGGTGAAGTCGCCGGCAATGATGTTGAGCGTGGCCTTGGGCGCGTGCCTGGCCATCGCCGCGCGATAGCCTTTCTCGCGCTCTTGCGCGTCGTAGTTGCCGGCCGGGCCAGTGATGAAGGCCACCGATTCGTGGCCGGCATCGAGCAGATGCTTCACCATCGCCTGGGCGCCGGCGATGTTGTCGATGTTGATCGACGGATAACGCGCATGGTCGACCGGGCTGTCCAGCAGCACGGCCGGCAGGTCCGAGGGCAGGTTCCGGTCAAGGAACGGGCCATCGACGAATTCGGAAAGAATGATCATGCCGTCCACGCGGCCACGCATGGTGCGCACCGCCACCGCCGCGTCTTCCACGCCGTCGTGCGAGCTGGATACGAGCAGATGCAGGCCCTTGGCGCGTGCCGCCAGATCGATGCCGCGGATCAGTTCGGAGAAGAACTCACCGTACAGGTCGGGCAGCACCGCCCCGATCGTGTGGGTGCGGCCGGTGATCAGGCTGCGCGCGGCAGAATCGGGAACGTAGTGCAGATGAGCCGCCGCCTTGCGCACGGCATTTTGCGTTTCCGTCGTGACCCCGCCCAGGCCATTGAGCACACGGGACACCGACGCGATCGAGACTTTCGCCTCCCGCGCCACATCCTTGATGGTGGCCTTCTTGGTGGTCACATCGGCTCCTAGGACAGGGCGGCAGGGGATTCCCCGGCGGCGCTGCGGCGGAACGTAAACGTTTTCATGGAAACTTGTAAAGCCACCATTTCGGGCTTTTTTCGCTGCGCTGCAATACTTTCAAGCATAAAAACTTGCGAGCCGGGGACACAGCAACGCTGCCGCCTAGGCCGTCGGCCATATGGCGTCGCAACATCGAACGCTAAAATTTCGGTGGGGAACCAGACACGGTTGTGAACGAACCGTCAGCCTGCCGTAGCTTTGCGATGCGCAAACATCCATGGCCATAGCGCCGGCGAGTCGTAGGTCGGCACCCAGGAACCATGGTTCACACCGGGAAATTCGGTGTAACGCACTTCATCGCCGGCGCGGGTAAGCGCCTTGTTCATGGCCCGCGAATCGGCCGGCGGTACCTGGTCGTCGATCGCGCCATGGAAGATCCACATCGGCGTCGGCCTCACCCGGTTCGCCACCCAGGCGTAGGGATCGGCACCACTGGGCACGCCGTAGACCTTCAGTTCGGGCATGTCGTCGAGCCCGAGGATGCCGCCGCACACGGGCGCGGCAGCAGCGAACATGCCCGGATGATCGACCGCCAGCTGCCACACGCCATAACCGCCCATCGAGAGGCCGGTCAGGTAGAGCCGCGATCGATCGCCGTGATAGGTCGCGATGCTCTGCTCGAGAGCGGCCACGGCGGCGCGCTCCACTTCACCGCTCCACACCGTGTCGTCGGGCGCCTGGGGCGCCACCACCACGGCAGGAAATTCATCGCCATGTTTGGCCAGCCACGGCGGCAGGCCCTGCTTGAGCTGGGCTTCGTTGTCGTTGCCGCGCTCGCCGCTGCCGTGCAGGAACAACACCACCGGCCACGGGCGATCCGCCGTCCAGCCGGTGGGCACGAACACCTGGAAGGGATAGCGGTGACCATCCACCGTCACTTCGCTGGCGACGAAATGCGCGTCAGCGGCGTGCGTCGATCCGGCCAGGCCAAGCAGCAGCGAGGCTGCCATCCATCCCACGCGCTTCATCAGCATGTTCGTACTCTCCGTCAGTCGATGCCCGGAGAGTACAGACCCTTCGACGGATCAGGCCAGAGCAGCAAGAACCTGCTCCGTGGACCGCACGCGACCCAGGCGCGGGAAGATGTGCTCCACCGCGAAACGATGATGCGCGGCATCGCCCGAGCTCATGGCGTCTTCCACCAGCACCTGGTTGAAGCCCAGCTCGAAGGCCTGGCGAGCGGTGGATTCCACGCCGATATTGGTGGAAATGCCGGCCAGCACGATCTGCGTGATGCCGCGACGGCGCAGCTGCAACTCCAGTTCGGTGCCGTAGAACGCGCCCCACTGGCGCTTGGTGATGTGCAGGTCGCCCTCGGCCACGGCCAGTTCATCGGCGTAGTCCCACCAGTTGTCCGGCAGGGTGAAGTTGCGTGCAGGCTCGTCCGTCAGCGGACGCAACATGTCGCCGGCGTCGGCCGACCAGCCCACGCGCACCAGCGCCACGGGCGCCTTCAACTCGCGAAAACGCGCCGCCAGGCGACCGGCACGCTGAAAGACTTCAGCGCTCGCATGGGGGCCCGCGCCAAACGGGGCAATGCCCTTCTGCAGGTCGATCAGGACGAGCGCGGTGGTGCGGGGATCAAGCTTTTCCATGGGAGAACTCCAGCGATGTGCAGGGATCAGGCAGGGATTGCGCCGGCATCAACGTACAATCGACCCTGTTCGGGCCGCGCCCATGCGCCGGCTTTCAAGACTATTATGTGAGGACAGCCTCACATTGGAGTTTATGAGGATGTCCTCGCAAAACACAAGCCAGGGGGCGCGAGCGCCCAGCCGTCGCCGGGGCCACGAACGCGTGGCGGCGCTGCTTTCTGCGGCATCGGATTGCTTCGTCGAAAAAGGTTTCGATGCCACCACCATGACCGAGATCGCGGCTCGCGCTCAGGCCTCGATCGGCTCGCTCTATCAGTTTTTCCCTACCAAGGAGGCCGTTGCCGAGGCGCTGATCACCCAGCATGCCAACGGACTGAACGAGCGCATGGAGACCCTGGTCGCGCAAACGCCGAACTGGTCGACGGAGGAACTTGCGGCGCGGCTGATCCGCGCGTTCGCCGATTACCGCAAGCAGCATCCGGCCTTCGCCACCCTGGTCGAGGCCGCCGGTTCGCTGCCCTCGATGCTGGGCCGCACCATTCGCCAGCGCATGCGCGATTATTTGAGTCAGATTATCGCCATTCACGCGCCAGGGATTGCCGCAGGCGAGCTACGTCCGGCGGCGATGGTGGTGCAGCAATTCATGAAGGCCGCTGTCGCGCTCGAAAGCGAGCAACCGGCGAACCTGCGCAAGGCCGCGCAAAACCAGCTGCAGCAAGCACTTTCGCTCTATCTGCGAGAACTCGCGTCGCGCTGATTGCGGCGACAACTGTGTCGCACGTGCAACACGTGCGTAGGACGTCCAGCCATCTGGACGTCCGAATGCCTAACTCGACACGCGATTTAAACATTTTCAAAAGAAACTGTTGACAACCCGTCGGACGGGCCATTAGGTTCGTCTGCATGTCGCAGCGCAACAGCCATGACCGCATTGCCGAACCGATCCGTCCCCCGACGGTCGCCGGCCTGCTGCGACTTCGCACCAACCTCCTTCTTGCCCTTGTACTCGTACTCCTTATTACCAACGGAGGTGCGGGCTGAGGGCGTGTGTCCAGGTAACTAGAAAGACCACCTGAATACGACCAAAGAACCCCGCACCCGGTAACGGATGCGGGGTTTTTTGTTGCCCAAGGCGTGTGCCCATGGAGCCAGCGATGAACCCCGATAACACCCCGCCCCAGAGCGGCAACAGCGAGAACAGCGACGTGGGCGACGTAGCCGCCGAACGCCTGCGCATTTTCGATACGACCCTGCGCGATGGCGAGCAGGCACCCGGCTTTTCGATGGATCGCCGGGCCAAACTCCGCATGGCGCATGCGCTCGAGGCGCTGGGTGTGGACATCATCGAGGCCGGCTTCCCCAGCGCCTCGCCGGACGATTTCGCCTCGGTCGCGGAGATCGCCCGGGTGCTGCGCGGCCCTACCGTATGCGGCCTGGCACGCTGCCACGACAACGACATCGACGCCTGCGGCCGCGCGCTGGAAGTGGCGCGCCACGGACGCATCCACCTGTTCCTGTCCACCAGCCCGCTGCATCGCGAGCACAAGCTCAACATGAGCAAGCAGCAGGTGATCGACACGGCCTGCGCCGCCATCGAGCGGGCCAAAAAGCTGTGCCACGAGGTGGAGTTCTCCGCCGAAGACGCCATGCGCACCGAACCGGAGTACCTGGTCGAGGTGTTCAGCGCGGCCATCGCCGCCGGCGCCACCACGGTGAACGTGCCCGATACCGTCGGCTACACCACGCCCATCGAAATGGCCGAGCGCATCACCTACCTGCGCCAGCACGTGCGCGGGGCGGACCAGGTGATCTTCTCCACTCACTGCCACGACGACCTGGGCATGGCGGTCGCCAACAGTCTCGCCGGTGTTGCCGCCGGTGCGCGCCAGGTCGAATGCACCATCAACGGCATCGGCGAGCGCGCCGGTAACGCCTCGATGGAAGAAGTGGTGATGGCGTTGCGTGTGCGCGCTGCCTACTTCGGCGTGGATACCGGCATCGACGCGCGCAAGCTCTATCCCACCTCGCGCCTGCTGACCCAGCTGACCGGCCAAGCCGTCGCGCGCAACAAGGCCGTGGTCGGCGACAACGCGTTCGCGCACGAGTCCGGCATCCATCAGCACGGCATGCTCAAGCATCGCGGCACGTACGAAATCATGCGTCCGCAAGACGTGGGCATGGGCGAGACGCGACTGGTGCTGGGCAAGCACTCGGGCCGCCATGCGCTGCGCCAGCGTCTGCAGAGCCTGGGCCACGAGGTGGAAGAGGCCGCAATGGACAGCATCTTCGCGCGCTTCAAGGCGCTGGCCGACAAGAAGCGCGAAGTGCACGACCAGGACCTGGAAGCGATCGCGCTGGGCATGGATCCGGAAGCCACCGGCCCCTGGCGCATCGTGCAGCTCAACACCAACTCTCATCTGGGCGGCAGCGCGTCGGCCTCGGTGAAGCTCACCCATGACAGCGGCCATGAAGTGGGTGAAGCGGCGATCGGCGACGGCCCGGTCGATGCCGTGCTGCGTGCCATCGAGCGCGCTACCGGCACCTCGCTCGACGTCACCCAGTTCCAGGTGCGCGCCGTGAGCGAGGGCGGCGACGCGCAAGGCCAGGCCCAACTCACTGCGCGCCACGCCGAGCGCGACTGGCGTGGCTCCGGCGTAAGCACCGACATCATCGAAGCGACCGCACATGCCGCGCTCGCCATCGTCAACCGCATCGAACGACAACAACCCGTGTCGCCACGGGCTGCGGTCGCGAGCCTGTGAAACCGAGGAGCACCAAATGACGACGCCCTTCCTCTGGCACAACGGCCAGATCAAACCCTGGACCGAGGCTACGGTCCACGTCAGCACCCACGCGCTGCACTACGGCTCCTCGGTATTCGAAGGCGAGCGCGTATATGCGACGCCGCAGGGCCCGGCCTATTTCCGCCTCGCCGATCACACGCGCCGCCTGTTCGAATCGGCGCGCATCTACGAGATCGAGATCGGCTACAGCGAAGACGAGATCAACGCGGCCTGCCATGAAGTGATCCGCGCCAATCGCATGAAGTCGGCCTATGTGCGCCCCATCGTGTTCCGCGGCGCAGGCGGCCTGGGCGTGCTGCCGAAGACCGATTCGCCGGTGGACGTGGCGATCATGGCGCTGGAATGGGGCGCGTATCTCGGCGAAGCACTGGAGCACGGTGCCGACGTGTGCGTGTCCTCCTGGCAGCGCCCCGCACCGAACACCTTTCCCAGCTGGGCCAAGGCCGGCGGCAATTACCTCAGCAGCCAGCTGATCGCGCTCGAGGCGCGTCGCGGCGGCTACGCCGAAGGCATCGCGCTGGGTCATAACGGCCTGCTGAGCGAAGGCGCGGGCGAAAACCTGTTCCTGGTGAAGAACAACAAACTGCTCACGCCACCGACCAGCGCGGGCATCCTCGCCGGCATCACCCGCGAGTCGGTGATCACGCTGGCCGGCGAACTGGGCATCGTGGTGGAAGAACGCGACCTGCCGCGCGAAGCGCTATACACCGCCGACGAGATCTTCATGACCGGCACCGCGGCGGAAATCACGCCAGTGCGTTCGGTCGATCGCAAGCCGGTGGGTGCAGGACGTCCGGGCGACGTCACACGCGCACTGCAGAAGGCGTTCTTTGGCTTGTTTGATGGCACCACAGCTGACCAGTGGGGCTGGCTCACGCCCGTCCAGATCGAAGCAGCGCAGGAGGCTGCGTAATGGCAAAGACATTGTTTGAAAAAGTGTGGGACGCCCATGTCGTCGCCGCTGAAAGCGCCGACACCCCCGCAATCCTCTACGTCGATCTGCACCTGGTGCATGAAGTCACCTCGCCGCAGGCCTTCAGCGAACTGCGCGAGCGCGGTCTGAAGCTGCGTCGCCCCGATCGCATGCTGGCAACGCTCGATCACTCCACGCCCACCCTGCCCGCCGGCGCCGACGGCGAGCGTCCCTACGCGAACGCCGAAGCCAAGGCGCAGGTGTCGCAGCTGGAAACCAATTGCCGCGAATTCGGCGTTGAACTACACGGCTGGAACAGCAGCGATCGCGGCATCGTGCATGTGTTCGGCCCGGAACTGGGTGCGACCCAACCCGGCATGACCATCGTCTGCGGCGACAGCCACACCTCCACCCACGGTGCGTTCGGTGCGCTGGCATTCGGCATCGGCACCACGGAAGTCGGTCACGTGATGGCCACGCAGTGCCTGCTTCAGCGCAAGGCGAAAACGCTGGCCATCCATGTGGACGGTCATCTGTCCGCGGGCGTAGGTGCGAAGGACCTGATCCTGCACATCATCGGCGAGATCGGCGTGGACGGTGGCACTGGCTACGTCATCGAATATCGCGGCGACGCCATCGAGCAGCTGTCGATGGAAGAGCGCATGACGGTGTGCAATATGTCGATCGAAGCGGGCGCACGTGCAGGCATGATCGCGCCCGACGAAACGACATTCGCCTGGCTGAAGGGCCGTCCCCGTTCGCCGCAGGGCGCCGCCTGGGACGAAGCCGTCGCACGCTGGAAGTCGCTGCGCACGGACGATGGCGCCGAGTACGACCGCGAAGTGCGCATCGACGCGAGCAAGGTGCGTCCCACCGTCACCTATGGCACGCATCCGGGCATGGCCATCGCGATGGACAAGCCGGTTCCCGCGGCACGCAATGCTCAGGAAAAGCGCGCGCTGGATTACATGAAGGCCGAGGCCGGCAAGCCGATGCAGGGCACGCCGGTCGACGTGGTCTTCGTCGGTAGCTGTACGAACTCGCGCCTTTCGGATCTGCGCGAGGCCGCTCACGTACTGCGCGGTCGTCGCGTCGCCGATGGTGTGCGCATGCTGGTGGTGCCGGGTTCCGAAGCGGTGCGCCGCGACGCGGAGAACGAAGGCTTGCATCACGTATTCACCGCTGCAGGTGCCGAGTGGCGTGAGCCCGGTTGCTCGATGTGCATCGCCATGAATGGCGACTTCGCGCAGCCGGGACAGTTGGTGGTGAGCACCTCAAACCGCAACTTTGAAGGTCGCCAGGGCAAGGGCGCGCGCACGGTTCTGGCGAGTCCGGCCACGGCGGCAGCATCGGCCGTCGCGGGGCGCATTGCCGATCCGCGTGAGTATGCGACGGAGGTGGCCGCATGAAGGGGCGAGCTTTTCTTCCTCTCCCCTCCGGGGAGAGGACTGAGGTGAGGGGTCACTCTTGCCTCGGTCAAACATCAGAGCGCGCTTCGATGTGCGTTCCCGCGAGCACCCGCCCCTCATCCGCCCCTTCGGGGCACCTTCTCCCCGGAGGGGAGAAGGGACTTTGTCCTTCGGAGGTTTTTTAATGCGCCCGATCACCCGCCTCCACTCCCGCACCGCCGTGCTGCCGGACGAGAACATCGACACCGACCGCATCATCCCCGCGCGCTTCCTCACCACCACCGAGCGCGCCGGCCTGGGCAAGCTGTGCTTCAACGACTGGCGCTATCAGGCCGACGGCAGCGACAACCCGGCCTTCCCGCTCAATCAGCCACAGGCGAAAGGCTGCTCGATCCTCATCGCCGGCCGCAATTTCGGTTGCGGCTCCTCGCGCGAACACGCGCCGTGGGCGCTGCTCGACTACGGCATCCAGGCGGTGCTGTGCAGCGAGATCGCCGACATCTTCCGCAACAACGCGCTGAAGAACGGCCTGCTTGCCATCGTGCTGGACGAAGCCGAACACCGCTGGCTGCTGGAACACCCGGGCATCGAGCTGTCCATCGACGTGAAGGAACAAGTGATCGCCCTGCCCGACGGCGGCCATATCCATTTTCAGCTCGAAGCATTTGCCCGCCACTGCCTGCTCAACGGCGTGGACCAGCTTGGGTACCTGCAGCAACACAGCGACGCCATCACCGCCTACGAACAACGCACGGAGAAAGCTGCATGAGAGCGCACATCGTCACCCTGCCCGGCGACGGCGTCGGCCCCGAGGTCACTGCAGCGGCCGTGGCCGTGCTCGATGCCGTGGCAGCGCACTACGACCATCACTTCCATTTTGAAGAACACCAGATTGGCGGTTGCGCCATCGATGCCACCGGCGAGCCATTGCCCAAGGCCTCCCTGGAAGCCTGCAAGGCCGCCGACGCGGTGTTGCTCGGTGCGGTCGGTGGCCCGAAGTGGTCCGACCCGAGTGCACCGGTGCGTCCCGAGCAGGGTCTGCTGGCGCTGCGTGCCGCGCTGGGCGTCTACGCCAACCTGCGACCGCTGCAGGTGCATCCCGCGCTGGCCGAGCTGTCGCCGCTGAAGAACGAAAAGCTGAAAAACGTCGACGTGCTGTTCGTACGCGAACTCACCGGCGGCGCGTACTTCGGTGCCAAGACACGCACCATCGACACCGCCATCGACGAATGCAAGTACACCGTGGCTGAAGTCGAGCGCGTGACGCGTCGCGCATTCCAGCTGGCACGGGAACGCCGCAAGCACGTCACCTCGGTGGACAAGGCCAACGTGCTGGAAACCTCGCGCTTGTGGCGCAGCACCGTGCAGCGCATCGCCGGTGAATTTCCCGATGTGAAGCTGGAACACCAGCTGGTCGATTCGATGGCCATGCTGTTGCTGACCCAGCCTGGCAAGTACGACGTGGTGGTCACCGAGAACCTGTTCGGCGACATCCTCACCGATGAAGCCGCCGCGCTGGCCGGCTCGCTGGGCCTGCTGCCTTCGGCGTCGCTGGGCGAAGGCAAGGGTGGACTGTATGAGCCCATCCACGGCTCCGCGCCGGATATCGCCGGCCAGGGCGTGGCCAATCCGATTGGCGCCATTCTTTCCACCGCGATGCTGCTGCGCCATTCGCTGGGGCTGGAAGAAGAAGCGACTACGGTGGAAGCGGCCGTGGCCGAAGTGCTGGAGCACGGTCCGCATACCCGCGACATCGGCGGCGACGCCGGCACGCAGCAGGTATTGGAAGCGGTGTTGGCCGCCATCGACGAACACGCCTGCAACGCGGCAGCTTTTCTTCGCTGGGGCCGCGCCTGTGGCTGAGTCATTCGAGCATCTCTCAAGGAACACGCATGCGCAGTGATCTGATCAAGACCGGCCCCGACCGTGCCCCCGCGCGCGCCATGCTCCGCGCCACCGGCCTGGACGACGAAGCGATTGCCAGGCCGCTGGTGGCCGTCGTGCACACCTGGTCCAACGTGAGCCCGTGCAACCTCAATCTGCGCGAACTGGCCGAACATGTCGCCGACGGCATTCGCGCTGCGGGCGGCACGCCGGTGGAATTCAACACCATCGCCGTGACCGACGGCATCGCCATGGGCACGCCCGGCATGCGCGCCTCGCTGATCAGCCGAGAGGTGATCACCGACTCCATCGAGCTGGCCGTCGATGGCCACTGCCTTGACGCGATGGTGGTGCTGTGCGGTTGCGACAAGACCATTCCTGCCGCTGCGATGGCGATGGCGCGACTCAATATCCCGGCCGTCGCGATGTACGGCGGCACGATTGCGCACGGCACCCACGACAACCATCCGATCACCATCCAGCAGGTGTTCGAAGCAGTCGGTGCGCACGGCGCGGGCAAGATCAGCGATGCCGAACTGACTTCAGTGGAGCGCGATGCCTGCCCCGGCGCCGGTGCATGCGGCGGGCAGTTCACTGCCAACACGATGGCGATGGTGCTCTCCACGCTGGGCTTGTCGCCGCTGGGCTTCAATGACATCCCCGCCACACATCCAGCGAAGGCAGTGGCCGCACGCCGCTGCGGCGAGCTGGTGATGGAGTGCCTAAAAGAAAACCGCACGCCACGCGAACTGCTCACCGAAACCGCGTTCCGCAATGCCGCGCGCATGGTCGCAGCCACGGCCGGTTCCACCAACGCTGTGCTGCACCTGCTCGCCATCGCACGTGAAGCGGGTACGCCGTGGACGCTGGAGGATTTCGAGCCTGCATCGAAACACACCCCGGTGATCGCAGATCTGTTGCCTGGCGGCCGCTACACCGCGGTCGAGATGTTCGGGGCCGGCGGCAGCGCACGCGTGGCGGAAGAACTGATTGCCGCGGGCATGCTGATCGACGCACCCACCGTCACCGGTCGCAGCCTGTTCGATGAAGTCGCTGCGGCACCGCGAGCTGAAACGCAGGACGTGGTGCATCCGGTGTCAAAGCCGCTGAAGCCGCGCGGCGGCTATTCCATCCTCTACGGCAATCTCGCGCCGGACGGTTGCATCCTCAAACTCGCCGGCAAGGGCGCCAACCACTTCGAGGGACGCGCCCGCGTGTTCGAAAGCGAAGAGCAGGCGTTTGCCGCCGTTCAGGGCGGCAGCATCGAGAAGGGCGACGTCATCGTGATCCGCAATGAAGGCCCGGCGGGTGGCCCAGGCATGCGCGAGATGCTGGGCGTGACGGCGGCGCTGATCGGCCGCGGCCTGGGCGACGACGTGGCCTTGATCACCGATGGTCGCTTCTCCGGCGCCACCCACGGCTACATGGTCGGCCATATCGCACCGGAAGCGGCGCGCGGCGGCCCGATTGCGCTGCTGCACGAAGGCGATCGCATCCGCATCGACGCCGAAACGCGCCAGATCAGCACCACCGCCGATCTCGCCTCCCGTCGCGCCAGCTGGCAACCGCCTGCGCCCAAGGTCACGCGCGGCGCCATGGCCAAGTACGTCGCCCTGGTGGGCTCCGCGTCTGAAGGAGCCACCACGCAACCCATCGCATCACGCAGTCCATCCGCCTCTGTTTCCCGACACGTCAACGAAGACACGAACGCAGGAGTCACCGCATGAGCAACAACAACGACACGCTGGCCAAGGCCCGCATCGCCGTCCTGGGCTTTGGCAGCCAGGGCCGCGCCCACGCACTCAACCTGCGCGACTCCGGTCTCGACGTGGTGGTTGGCCTGCGCAAGGGTGGCCCCTCGTGGGAGAAAGCCCGCGCCGAAGGTTTCACCGTGGCTGAGCCGGGCGATGCCGTGAAGGACGCCGACCTGGTCGCCGTGCTCACGCCGGACATGGTGCAGCCGCAGCTATATCGCGAGCACATCGAGCCGAACATCAAGCCGGGCGCAGCGTTACTGTTTGCGCACGGTTTCAACGTGCACTTCAAGCAGATCGATCCGCGCGCCGACATCGACGTGATCCTGGTGGCGCCCAAGGGCCCGGGCGCGCTGGTGCGTCGCGAGTATGAAATCGGTCGCGGCGTGCCCAGCATCTGGGCCGTGCACCAGGACGTCAGCGGCCAGGCGGAAGCCCGCGCCAAGGCGTATGCCGATGGCATCGGCGGTGGTCGCGCGCTGCTGATCAAGACGGACTTCAAGGAAGAGACCGAGACCGATCTGTTCGGCGAACAGGCGGTGCTTTGCGGCGGTGCCAGCTCCCTGGTACAGGCTGGTTTTGAAACGCTGGTCGAAGCCGGTTACCAGCCGGAAATCGCCTATTACGAAGTGCTGCACGAACTGAAGCTGATCGTGGATCTGTTCTACGAGGGCGGCATTTCACGCATGCTGGAGTTCGTCTCCGAAACCGCGCAGTACGGCGACTACGTGAGCGGCCCGCGCGTGATCGATGCCGGCACCAAGGCGCGCATGAAGGACGTGCTCACCGATATCCAGGACGGCACCTTCGCGCGCAACTGGATCGCCGAATACCAGGCCGGCCTGCCGAACTACAAGAAGTTCAAGCAGGCGGACCTGGAGCATCCGGTGGAACAGGTCGGCGCCAAGCTGCGTGCTCGCATGCCGTGGCTGCAGGCGAATGCGCCCAAGCCCTCGGCTGAGCCGCTCAAGAAAGTAGGTTGATATTTGGCCGCTGCGGCTGATGCCGCAGCGGCATGCTGGTTGTTGTTCGACTTGAGAGGGGCGCTTATCCCGCAAGCATGCAAGACCCTTCCTGGCCCTCCCCCGATGATTTGGGGGAGGGCACTTTTCCAACCAACTCGATCCGCCGAAGCATCGGCGAATCTGGGGAACCCGACCATCGTGAACGTGCCACTGCAACGTGCTCTTGAAAGTCGCGACATGCCCGCTTCGACGCATGCGCTCGCCGGCCAGACCATGAGCGGTGCAGAAGTCGTCGTGCAGGTATTGGCGGACGAAGGCGTCGACGTGCTGTTCGGTTATTCGGGTGGCGCGATCCTGCCGGTGTACGACGCGGTCTTCCGATTCAATGCCACGCATCTGTCGCCGATGGGCGGCGAGCCGATGCCCTTGATCGTGCCTGCCAACGAGCAAGGCGCCGGCTTCATGGCGGCCGGCTATGCGCGCGCCTCGGGCAAGGTGGGCGTGGCCATCGTCACCTCCGGCCCGGGCGCCACCAATATGGTCACGCCGGTGCGCGATGCGATGTCCGATTCCGTGCCGATGGTGGTGATCTGCGGCCAGGTGCCCACCGGCGCGCTCGGCAGCGATGCCTTCCAGGAGGCACCGGTCAGCAACATCATGAGTCCGTGCGCCAAGCACGTGTTCCTGCTCACCGATCCCTCGCGGCTTGAAGTCACCTTGCGTACGGCCTTTGAGATCGCGCGCAGTGGACGTCCGGGCCCTGTCGTTGTCGATATCCCCAAGGATGTGCAGAACAGTCCGCTCACCTTCGCCGGTGAAGGCACGCTGCCTATTCCCGGCTATCGCGCCCGCCAGCACGCCATCCAGAGCGCACGCGTGGATGACGCGCAGTGCGAGATTTTCTTCAACGCGCTGGCAAGGGCGAAGCGTCCGCTGATCTATGCGGGTGGCGGCATCATCTCGGCGGAGTCCTCCGCCACGCTGCGCGCTTTCGTGAAGCAGTTTGGCCTGCCGGTGACCACCACCTTGATGGGCATCGGTGCGATCGACACCACTGAACCGCTCGCCTTGCATATGTTGGGCATGCACGGTACGGCCTACGCCAATTACGCCGTCGAGGACTGCGATTTCCTGCTCGCGCTTGGCGCTCGTTTCGACGATCGCGTGGCCAGCGTGCCGGAGCGCTTTGCCCCGCACGCACGCTTCATCGCACAGATCGACATCGACCCCGCCGAGATCGGCAAGGTGAAGTCGGTGGACTGGCATCATCATGGCGACCTCGACGCGACGCTATCGCGCCTGCAGCAATACGGCATCCGTCACGGCCTGCATTTCGCAAACGATGGGCGCTATGCGGACTGGCACTCCCATATTGCTGCGCTCAAGCACACGCATGCGCTGAACTACGACCGCGAGAGCGCGTTGATCCAGCCGCAGGCGGTGATCCAGGCCATCAACGAACACACCCAAGGCCGCGCCGTGATCAGCACCGGCGTGGGCCAGCACCAGATGTGGGCCGCGCAGTACTTTGATTTTCGCGAGCCGCGCCATTGGCTCACGTCCGGTTCCATGGGCACCATGGGATTCGGCCTGCCCGCCGCCATTGGTGCGCAGTTCGCGCGGCGCGACGCGGTGGTGATCGATATCGACGGCGACGCCAGCATCCGCATGAATCTGGGCGAGCTGGAAACCGTCACCACCTATGGCCTGCCGGTCAAGGTCGTCGTGCTCAACAACATCGGCGACGGCATGGTGCGCCAGTGGCAGAAGCTGTTTTTCCGTGGCCGCTTTGCATCGTCGGACAAGAGCCTGCACAAGAAGGACTTCATCAAGGCGGCGCAGGCTGATGGGTTCGAGTGGGCGAAGCGCCTGGAGGACAAGGCGGAACTGGCGGAGACCATCGCCGACTTCCTTGCCTTCGATGGCCCTGCATTTCTGGAAGTGATGATTGACCCGGATGCCGGCGTGTATCCGATGGTGGGTCCGGGGGCGACGTACGCGCAGATGATCACCGGCGATTTCATTCCGTCGCGGGTGGCACCGGCGTCGGACGGCGATGCCACCTCGGACATGTTCTGAGCATCGGCAACACGGAGCCCGCATGAGACATACGCTATCCATCCTGTTGCAAAACGAATCCGGCGCCCTGATGCGCGTGGCCGGGCTGTTCGCCGCGCGTCATTGCAATATCGACACGCTTACCGTCGCCGCCACCGAAGATCCGGCCGTCTCACAACTCACCCTGGTGCTGCATGGCGCCGACGCCACCGTCGAACAGATCATCAAGCAGACGCGCAAGCTGGTGGACGTGATCGAGGTAAGCCACCCGCTCGCCACGCCATGAATGCACTTGCTGCCACGCTGGACGCGGATCCGCTGAGCGAGCACGAACTACTGCGCCAGACAGTGGGCGCGCGCGTCTACGATGTGGCGCGCGAGACATCGCTTGAGCCGGCGACGCTCCTATCCACGCGATTGGGGCAGCGTGTCTTGCTCAAGCGCGAAGACCAGCAGCCGGTTTTCTCGTTCAAGCTGCGCGGCGCCTATAACCGCATGTGTCAGCTGGACGCGGCGCAACGAGCCCGTGGCGTGATCGCCGCCTCGGCGGGCAACCATGCCCAAGGCGTGGCGTTGGCGGCGGCGCGGCTTGGCATACACGCAGTGATCGTGATGCCAGTGACGGCACCCCAGGTCAAGGTCGACGCCGTGCGTCGCTTTGGCGGCGACCAGGTCGATATCGTGCTGACCGGCGACTCCTATAGCGATGCGCAAGCCGCGGCGGCACGACTGCAGCACGAACACGGCTACACCTTCGTCCATCCGTTCGACGATCCCGCGGTGATCGCCGGGCAGGCCACCGTGGGCATGGAAATCCTGCGCCAGCATCCCGGGCCACTGCACGCCATCTTCGTGCCCGTCGGCGGTGGCGGTTTGCTCGCTGGTATCGCCGCTTATGTGAAGGCGCTGCGTCCGGATGTGAAAGTGATCGGCGTTCAGACCTGCGACTCCGATGCGATGGTCCAATCACTGGAGGCAGGCGCACCGGTATCGCTGTCGGAAGTCGGCCTGTTTGCGGATGGCACGGCCGTGAAGCGTGTGGGCGATCTCACCTTTGCGCTGTGCCAGCGCCATGTGGACGCCATGCTGCGGGTGGATACGGACGCGATCTGCGCGGCCATCCGCGATGTCTTCCAGGACACCCGCAGCGTGCCCGAGCCTGCCGGCGCACTCGCGCTGGCCGGGCTCAAGCAATACGTCGCCACGCATGGCGCTTCGGAACACCCGATGGTGGCCGTCGTCTCAGGCGCCAACCTCAATTTCGACCGGCTGCGCTTTGTGGCCGAGCGCGCGGAAGTGGGCGAGCAGCGGGAAGCGGTGTTCGCGGTGACCATACCCGAGGAACGCGGCAGCTTCCGCCGTTTCTGCGAGGCACTGGATCAGCGCAGCATCACGGAATTCAACTACCGCATCGGCAATGCCAGCCAGGCGCATATCTTCGTCGGCATACAGACTGCGCATCGCGATGAGCGCGAGACGTTGATCGAGGCTTTCCGTGCCCACGATTTCGGCGTGCTCGATCTCACCGACGATGAACTGGCCAAGCTGCACCTGCGCCACATGATAGGTGGCAGCTCACCGCTGGCGCGCGACGAGCAGCTGTTCCGTTTCGAGTTTCCCGAACGCCCGGGCGCGCTGACGCGCTTTCTGGGGCATATGCATCCGGACTGGAATATCAGCCTGTTCCATTACCGCAATCAGGGGGCGGATTACGGGCGCATCCTGGTCGGAATTCAGGTGCCGCCGGATGAACGGATCCTGTTTCAGGCGTTTCTGGACACACTCGGCTATCCGTATCGCGACGAGAGCGAGAATCCGGCGTATCGGTTGTTGTTGAGGGAATGAGGCACGTCAGTCGCGCACAGGGTGCGCTCCCACAGGGACCCCACAGGGGGCTGGATCCTCCTGTGGGAGCGCACCCTGTGCGCGACGCTCTCCGTCACGACTCGACCACCTCCAACTCAAACACATGGTTGTCGTAATCACTGAAATACAGCGCCGTGTCCTCGCGGGCCATCTGATAATCCAGCGCCAGCTCGTCCATGCGCCGCGCGCAATCGAGCTGCTCCTGCTTGGTCACGGCGAACGCGATGTGGTCGCCGTTGCGTGACGCGGGACCGCTGCCGCGGATCAGGGCAAATTCCAGCCCCGCCAGCGCCACGATGACTTCCGGATGGCTATCGGCCGGATCTTCCTCGCGCAAAATGCGCGCATCCTCGAACACGCCGGTCAACAGCTCGGCCGTGCGCGTGGGATGGGCAACGATCAGGGCGACGTGGCTCAGGGCTTTGGGCACGGGCTCATCTCCAGTCGGGAAAGTGGAAAGTTTAGGCCGCTTTATGACCGTGTTGCGACAAGGTGCGCCCCGCAAACCGGCGCTGCGTCACGCTACCCACGGCGGTGGGCCACGCTACACTTCATGGATGGCTCCTACTTCCCGCAAGCGCCAGCGGCGCAACCTGCCGACTACGAGTACACCGCGTCCGCGCCCTGGCGCGGGCTCTAGACCGGCGCGCTCGACGCAGCCCGCGGATAGCTCCTCCCGCGCCACGCGCGTGCTCGACTGGCTGCTGCAGCGTTTGCCGGCGCCCTATCGCAGCAAGGCGCGCGACTATCTGGTGCTGACCCGCATGGATCGCCCGATCGGCGCGCTGCTGTTGCTGTGGCCGACCTGGTGGGCGCTGTGGCTGGCGGCCTCGGATTTCCCGCCGCTGAAGCTGCTGGTGATCTTCACGCTGGGTGTGTTCTCGATGCGTGCGGCCGGCTGCGCCATCAACGATTTCGCCGACCGCAAGCTTGATCCCCAGGTGGAACGTACGGCAGGGCGACCTATCGCGGCCGGACGTGTGACGCCGCGCGAGGCCCTGATCATCTTCGCCAGCCTGTTGGTGTTCTCCTTCGTGCTGGTGCTGTTCACCAACAAGCTCACCATCTGGCTGTCCTTCGCGGGCGCCGGTCTGGCGGCGATCTACCCGTTCACCAAGCGCTACACACACCTGCCGCAAGTCGTGCTGGGTGCGGCGTTCGGCTGGGCGATCCCGATGGCGTTCGCGGCCGTGATGAATACCGTGCCGCCGGTGGGCTGGCTGCTGTTCATCGCCAACATCATCTGGTCGGTGGTGTACGACACCCAATACGCCATGGTGGACCGCGACGAGGACATCAAGGCCGGCGCCAAATCCACCGCCATCCTGTTTGGCGACGCGGATCTGCCGATCCTGGGCATTCTGATGGCCACCTTCCTGCTGGCGATGCTGCTGGTGGGCCAGCGCGCGATGCTGGGCTGGCCCTACTGGATGGGCCTGCTGGTGGCCGCTGGCCTGTTCGGCTGGCAGATGTGGCGCATCCGCAGCCACGACCGCGCCGCCTGCCTGTGGGCCTTCCGCAACAACAACTGGCTGGGCATGGCGGTCTGGATCGGCATCGTGCTGGCGCTGGCGTTCCGCTAAGCAACACCCCTCTCGTCATCACCTGTGGGAGGGCACCCTGTGCCCGACGCGGCATCGCCAATCGCCGCGCCGCCGGGTTGTCGCGCACAGGGTGCGCTCCCACAGGTTTCTTCGCCTACCCTGTCGATTCCACCGGGGCTCCTTCGTCGTGTGCATAAGAGCCACACTCACAGGAGCAAGCACATGCGATTCGTAGCCATGGTCAGGGCCACCCGGGCCTCCGAAGCCGGCGAGATGCCGAGCGAAAAACTGCTGACCGAGATGACCCGCTTCAACGAGGAGCTGGTCAAGGCCGGGGTGATGCTGGCCGGCGAAGGTCTGCACCCCAGCAGGAGCGGTGCACGCGTGCGCTACGAGGGCGACCAGCGTACTGTCATCGACGGCCCGTTTACGGAAACCAAGGAGCTGATCGCCGGTTTCTGGGTACTGCAGCTGAGCTCGCTGGAAGAGGCCATCGAGTGGATGAAGCGCGCACCCAACCCGTTCGATGACGGCGCCTCGGAAATCGAGATCCGCCGCGTCTTCGAAGCGGAGGATTTCGGCGATGCCTTCACGCCCGAAGCGCGCGAATTGGAAGCACAGCAGCGCGCCCGCATGGGCGATCCACGCTGAACCCGCCAGGAGATGTCACCATGCTGATCCAGCCCTATCTGTTCTTCGACGGCCGCTGCGAGGAAGCCCTCGCCTTCTACGGCAAGGCCGTCGGCGCGCAGGTGCAAACGCTGATGCGATTCAAGGACAGCCCCGAACAACCGGGCGACCAGGCCGCCGGTCCACGCCCTGCGCATGGCGAGAAAATCATGCATGCCTCGATGCGGATCGGCGAATCGCTGGTCAATGCATCCGATGGCGAATGTGGTGGCACGCCGGATTTTCGCGGCTTCTCGCTGGTGATCAATGCCAAGGACGATAGCGAGGCCAAGCGCTCGTTCGAGGCCTTGCTGGAGGGCGGCGGCGAGGCGTCCATGCCGCTGTCCAAGACCTTCTTTGCCTCCAGCTTCGGCATGTTGCGCGATCGCTTCGGCGTGCACTGGATGGTGATGTCGCCACCCTGATTCCGGCGGCGGCATGGTGCGCGCGAACTTGCGCCGCCACCGGCGTGGTGTTGTGATCGGCGGCCATGACGGCCACTGATATCCATCGCACCATCGAAGCGGTCTGGCGCATGGAATCGCCACGCCTGATCGCCGGCCTCGCCCGCATCGTCCGCGACGTGGGCGTGGCCGAGGAACTGGCGCAGGACGCGCTGGTCACGGCGCTGGAGCAGTGGCCGCAGACGGGGGTGCCGCGCAATCCGGGCGCCTGGCTGATGACTACCGCCAAGCATCGCGCGATCGACCAGATGCGGCGCCACGCGCTGCATCGTCGCAAGGAAGGGGAACTGACGCGCGAGATCGAAGACCAGCTCGAACAATCCGTGGGAGACCCGGATGCCATGCTCGACAATCCGGTCGGTGATGATCTGCTCAGCCTGATATTCACGGCATGCCATCCGGTGCTGTCCACCGAGGCGCGCGTGGCGTTGACCCTGCGCCTGCTCGGCGGCCTGACCACCAGCGAAATCGCGCGCGCCTTCCTGGTGCCCGAGCCCACGGTGGCACAGCGCATCGTGCGCGCCAAACGCTCGCTCAGCGAAGCCCAGGTGCCGTTCGAAGTGCCGCGCGGCGACGAGCTCGCGGCGCGCCTCGCCTCCGTGCTGGAAGTGGTCTACCTGATCTTCAACGAAGGCTACGCGGCCACCTCGGGCAGCGACTGGATGCGTCCGGCGCTCTGCGAGGAAGCCATGCGCCTGGGCCGCGTGCTCGCTGGCCTGGCCCCGGCCGAAGCCGAGGTGCATGGCCTGGTGGCGCTGATGGAAATCCAGGCGTCGCGCACCGCCGCGCGGCAAGGGCCGCACGGCGAGCCCATCCTGCTGGGCGAGCAGAACCGCGGGCGCTGGGATCAGCTGCTGATTCAACGCGGCCTGGCCGCGCTGCAACGCGCCGAAGCACTGGGCGGCAGCGAACGTCCGTACACACTCCAGGCGGCGATTGCTGCCTGTCATGCGCGGGCGCGCACCGTGGACGCCACCGACTGGTCGCGCATTGCCGCGCTCTACGACACGCTCGCGCGCCGCCTGCCCTCGCCGGTGGTGGCACTCAATCGCGCGGTGGCTCACGCGCAGGCATTCGGCCCCGAGGTGGGCCTGAACCTGGTGGACGCACTGCGCGACGAACCCCTGCTACGCCACTATCACCTGCTGCCCAGCGTGCGCGGCGACCTGCTCGGCAAGCTGGGTCGTCATGCCGAGGCGCGCGAAGAATTCGAGCGCGCCGCCTCGCTCACACGCAACCTGCGCGAGCGGGAGTTGCTGTTGCAGCGTGCGGCCGCCAGCAGCGCGGCCTGAAGGCGATCACTGGATGGCGTGTGGCGGAAAGCACAAGATCAAGCCAAGTATCGCCGCGTAACCAAGGGCCGCCATCAACAGGCTGAGCAGCACGACAAACACCAACCGCAACACGCCCTTGGCGGCCCAGCCAAGTTTGTCCATGCCTACACCTTGCACAGCCGGTCAGCCCGATAGGCGTCCAGGCTGGGCACCGCGCCATACATCCAGTCGACGAACGCATTGCGCTCGTGCCACATCACTTCCATGTCCCACAGGCAGAACGAATAGCGCGACATGTCCTCGACCCAGCCGGTGGCATCTTCCGCCGCCACCGCGATGAACATCTCGTTGTCGTTGCCCCACCACCCCAGCACCAGATAACGCGCTTGCGCCGCTTCGTGGCAGATCGCAAAGGCCGGCGTGGTCGACCATGCGATGGGTCGCGCCCGCTTCATCGCCGCCATGCGCGGCAAGTAGCGCGAGATATCCACGGCGCCGCTGCCGGCGGCAATGGTGTAGACCTTGATGCCGTCGGCGTCCGTGTCGGCAGGCAGGTTCACGATGGGGCGGGGGCGATACATGGCCTTGGCTTCCTCTGAAGCGGGATCAAAAGAACGGGGCTCGCCGGCGCATCATCGCACTCCATTGCGCCACGCCGTATCTGCCGATTTAATGGCGCGGCGGGCAGCCCCTGGGAGCCCGTGGCCGCCCCAGGGCCGCCCTCGCATCGAAGCGCTGTCCTCCCTCTGTCCGTTCATGGTGAAGGAGCAAGGCATGGAACGTTCGTATCGGGCATCAACCTCGGTGCTGACTGGCAGCGGCGCGTGGGGCAACAGCGCTGCGCAGACACACCTGTCCCAGCAGTGGCTGGCCCTCTGCATGATGTCGCTGGGCGCGCTGGGCTTCATCTACGGCGACGTCGCCCTGGTGTGGCAGCACCTGCCGATCGAGCACATGCCGGGGGCGCGGCCGATCGCCTATCTGTTTGCGCTGATCGAACTGGTGGCCGGCATCGGACTGCTGCTGCGCAGCTGGGCAAAGCCCGCATCGGTCTTGCTGGTGGTCTTCATGCTGGTGTGGACGGTATTGCTCAAATTGCCCGCCGTGATCGTGGTGCCCTCGATGGAGGCCACCTGGCTGGGCCTGGGCGAGATTGCGGTGATCTTCGCGGCTGCGTGGGTGTTGTTTGCCGGCCATCTGGGCGAACGCAGCGACGGGTTGCGCCATCTCACCGGGCGACGCGGCGTGCGCGCGGCGCGCGTGGTGTTTGCGCTATCGCTGCCGATGATCGGCCTGTCTCACTTTGTTTACAGCGAGCAGACCGTAGCGCTGATTCCGACCTGGTTGCCGTACCCCCTGGGCTGGGCGTATTTCACCGGCGCCTGCAGCATCGCCACCTGCCTGGCGGTGCTGTTTGGCGTATTGCCGCAGCTGGCGGCAAGGCTCGAGGCGGCGATGCTATGGATCATCACCCTACTGGTGTGGGTGCCCACGGTGGTCGCCACGCCTCATGACCGCACCGGCTGGACCGCGCTGGCGATTTCCGCCGCCATCGCGTGCGGGGCCTGGGTGGTCGCCGACTCTTACCGAGCCGTGCCCTATCGTTCCGCCTGATAGCTGTGGACGGCATCGAGCACGCGCGCTGAATACACCAGCGCCGCGCCGGCATTCATGGCCACCGCCACGCCCAGCGCTTCGGCAATTTCATCCGGGGTGGCGCCCTGCTTCAGCGCCTCGGCGGTGTGCACCGTGATGCAGCCGTCGCAGCGGGTGGTGACCGCCACCGCCAGCGAGATCAGTTCGCGCGTCCTGGCGTCCAGGTGACCGGTCTTGCTGCCGGCGGCGGACAGGGTCTGGTAGCCGGCCACGGTGTCGGGGCTCAGCTTGGCGATCTCGCCGATGCGGCCGAGCAGCTGTTTGCGGTATTCAGGCCAATTCAACATGGCGCTCTCCAGGGGACACAACACCTTCATGCTGCGCCCGATCGACGGGGCGCGTGAATAAGCCAGCATGGATACCTCGATGGTTCGGTACCGGACGGCCCGCGTCTTGCAGGTCGTCTGAAAAACATCGACAAGCACGCTTGCGGGGCTTGGTATTGCCGACCCGTTCTGTTCGAATCGCAGTCACACGCGCACCGGGTGACTGAGGAAATCGCACATGCATCAAACTGGGTTTGAAGGCGCCTTGTTCGCATCCATTGGCCTGTCTCCCCTTGCGACCCTGGTCACCAACCCGCGTCTGCCGGATAACCCGATCGTCTGCGTCAATGCCGCCTTCTGCGAGCTCACCGGCTACCAGGAGGATGAAATCCTGGGCCGAAACTGCCGTTTCCTGCAGGGCGCCGGCAGCGAGCCCGATCAGCGGGCCTTGCTGCGCGACGCCATCGCCAACGGGCGACCCTCGTTGACCGTGCTCACCAATTACCGCAAGGACGGCACCGCGTTCCGCAATGCCGTGATGGTGGCGCCTCTGATCGGCGCCGACGGCGCCGTCGAGTACTTCATCGGCTCGCAGATGGACGTCTCCGGCACCCCCGATCGCGCGCACAACCAGCGTATCGCCCATGCCTCAGCCCTGGTGGGCGCACTCACGCCACGGCAAAAGCAGGTGCTGGAACACATGTCGCGCGGCATGCGCAACAAGCAGATCGGCGATTTGCTGGGCATCGAAGAGAAGACCGTGAAGATGCACCGCGCCAGCCTGCTCAAGCGACTCGGGGCGACCACCAGCGCCGATGCCATCCGCATCGCGATCGAGGCAGGCAGTCCGCACTGACAACGTTGTCGTTCGCCGACCCTGGCCTAAAGGTCGTATTGCTCTGGTAACGATGCGGGCGTTAGAAAAGAACGAGGGGAATCACGATTGCGCGCGTTCGTGCTGCGAGTGGCTTGCCACGCGGGATGACAGCGCGCGACAACCCCGCCGATCGCTGCGCCAGCACCGCCGGTGCGTGCAAGTCGCAGGCTGATCGGCCGTGCTTTTGAACGCAGCAAGCGGGGACGTGCAGCGTCATGTGGCGGGAACTCGAAAGTTCCAGGGATCGCAATGCGCCCGAAGAAGGCAACGTGGAAAGCCGCGCGCGGTTTCTGGTCGATGCATCGTTTCCGCCGCGTGGCGTTGAACTGCTGCGTTCGGCAGGCGCCCAGGTTTGGACGTCCGCCGACTGCGGGCTGCTGGGTCAGACCGACGCCGCCCATGCTGCCTATGCGCTGGCGCATGAACGGGTGCTGCTCACCTGCAATCCCGACTTTCTCGATCTGCAGCGATTTCCGCTGCAACGCGGCTCGGCCATCTTCGTGTTTCATTTCGGCAGCGGATCGGTGAACGACCTGCGCCGGGCGCTGCGCTGCCTCGCGCCCGTACTGGGCAGCAGCTGTTTCAGCGCAGGCTGCACGGTCGAGGCGAGCAGCACGGGATGGGCGCGCTACCACTGCCATGGCAACGGGACTCGCCAGCGCCGCAAGTACCGCCTCTGGCACGGCAAGCTGCAGGAGTGGATGGGCGAATCCTGCGAGACCGCTTAGGTCTTTGCCGCTGGCGCGCGCGCCAGCGCCCAGACATCGACGCGTCGGACTCCCGCCCGCTTCAGCACGCGCGCACATTCGCTCAGCGTGGCGCCAGTGGTCATCACGTCGTCAAACAGCGCCACGTGCCCGGGCCACGCCGTATGCGGTCGTACGTTGAAGGCGCCGCGCACGTTGCGGCGACGGGCCAGTGCGCCAAGTTCAGTTTGCGCCGGTGTGGCCCGCGAGCGGATCAAGGCGTCGACGTGGAGCGAGGGACCAAGCCGGCTTGCCAGCGGCTTACCCAGCTCGATCGCCTGGTTGTAGCCGCGTTCGCGCAGTCGGCCGGCATGCAGCGGCACCGGCAGCAGCCACGCCGGCATGTTCGACGGTGGCCATTCCCGCAACCATAGCGACGAGAGCACGCGACCCGCGGCCAGGTCGGCGCCGAACTTGAAACGCGATTCCAGACGGTCCAGTGGCCATGCGTAACGAAATGGCACCCAGGCCGAATCCCACGGCGGCGGACGGCGCTGGCATTGGCCGCATAGTTCGGCCGCCTGGGGCAGGGGCAGCGCGCAGCGAGCGCAACACGCCTGGTTGCGCGGTAACTCGGCGGCACACTGGCGGCACAGATCCAGCCCGTCGGCGCCCGCGGCGCCGCACAGCAGGCAGCGATAGGGGAGTACAAAACGTTGCAGCGCCCCAAGCAGGGGTCGCCCGAGCGGTAGCGCGTCCATGCGCATGGGCCATCCTTAGTTTCGTGGCTTGTAAATGGCTGCGTCGAGGCCCGCCCAAAGATGGATGACCCAGCCCATTTTGACGATCCAGAGCACGGCGGCGAGCACGATCATGACGAGGGCAATCCAGGGGCGCCGTTGCAGTAGCTGCCCCAGCCCGGGTATGAGCAAGCTGCAGATGGCCGCCGGCACCGATCCAATGCCGACCTGTCGTGCATTCATGCCAACAACTCCCGCGGAGTGAATGCTTCGATGGTAGCGGCAGCCATACGTCCGCGCATCGTCAACCCGCGCCTTTCATCGAAAGTTGACAAGAAAACGCGCGCTGCCACACTTGTCCTCATCCCCAACCCCAGAGCTGTCGCCATGGCCCAACCCATCCGTCACGACTGGACGCGCGCCGAAGTGGCTGCGCTGTTCGCGCTGCCGTTCAACGAACTGCTGTTTCGCGCGCACAGTGTGCATCGCGAACACCACGATCCGAACGCCGTGCAGGTGTCCACCCTGCTCTCCATCAAGACCGGTGGCTGCCCGGAAGATTGCGCCTATTGCCCGCAGGCGGCGCGCTATGACACCGGTGTGCAGGCGCAGAAACTGATGAGCGTGGAAGCGGTGCTCGAACAGGCCAAGGCCGCCAAGAGCGCCGGCGCCAGCCGCTTCTGCATGGGCGCCGCCTGGCGCAGCCCCAAGGACCGCGACGTGCAGAAGGTCGCCGAGATCGTGCGCGCCGTGAAAGGCCTGGGCCTGGAAACCTGCGCCACGCTGGGCATGCTCAATGGCGAACAGGCCAAGACCCTCAAAGGCGCGGGCCTGGACTTCTACAACCACAACCTGGACACCGCGCCGGAGTTCTACGGCGAGATCATCCACACCCGCCAGTACCAGGATCGCCTGGACACGCTTGAACACGTGCGCGAAGCCGGCCTGAAAACCTGCTGCGGCGGCATCGTGGGCATGGGCGAAACGCGCGACCAGCGCGCCGGCCTGCTGCAGACCCTGGCCAACCTGCCCGAACATCCCGAATCGGTGCCGATCAACCAGCTGGTACAGGTGGAAGGCACGCCGCTCAGCGGCACTGAAGCCATCGACCCGTTCGATTTCGTGCGCACCATTGCCGTCGCCCGCATCCTGATGCCCGCCTCGATGGTCCGCCTCTCCGCCGGCCGCCAGCAGATGGACGACGCCGTGCAGGCGCTGTGCTTCTTCGCCGGCGCTAACTCGATTTTCTACGGCGAAAAGCTGCTCACCACCGGCAACCCGGACGTGGAACACGACCGCCAGCTGTTCCAGCGTCTGAACCTGCATGCATTGGAAGTGGTGGAGACGTCGGGCACCGTGCACGCGGATATCGTGGAGCATTGCGCGGCCTGATCAGCCCCTGTGGGAGCGCACCCTGTGCGCGACAGGCCCGGAGCGCACGCTGCATGACGCGACCACCGATGACAGAGATACACCACTGCGCCGCGGTCGCGCACAGGGTGCGCTCCCACAGGGAGACGCATCGCGATGCGTGACGACCTGCTCACCCGCCTCGCCGCCCAGACGCAACAGCGTGAACAGGCCGGCCTGCGCCGCCGCCTGCAAACGGTGACTCACGCCGACGGCATGTGGCTGGAGCGCAACGGCCGTCGCCTGCTCTCGTTCTGCAGCAACGACTATCTCGGCCTGGCGCAGCATCCCTCATTGATCGATGCACTCAAGCGCGCTGCCGACAGCGATGGTGTCGGCAGCGGTTCCGCGCATCTGATCTGCGGCCATCGCAACGCACATGCTGCGCTGGAAGAAGCGCTCGCCGAATGGACCGGGCGCGAACGCGCGTTGCTGTTCTCCACCGGTTATATGGCCAATCTCGGCGTGATGCAGGCACTGCTGGCGCGCGACGACGTCTGCGTGCAGGACAAGCTCAACCATGCCTGCCTGCTCGATGGCGCCCAGCTCGCAGGCTGCGAGTTGAAGCGTTATCCGCATGCCGACGTGGCAGGCGCCGAACGCCAGCTGCGCGCTCGACCCGAAACGGCGGCGCTGCTCGCCACCGATGGCGTATTCAGCATGGATGGCGATATCGCGCCGCTCGCCGAGCTGGCCGCACTCTGTCATCGCGAAGACGCAAGCTTGATGGTCGACGACGCGCATGGCCTGGGCGTGTTGGGTGAGCACGGCGAAGGCAGCGTATCGGCTGCCGGCCTCTCACAGAACGACGTCCCCGTGCTGATGGCCACGCTGGGCAAGGCCCTGGGTTGCAGCGGCGCGTTCGTCGCGGGCTCCGCTGCCCTGATCGACGGATTGGTGCAGTCCGCGCGTACCTACATCTACACCACGGCCATGCCGCCTGCGCTCGCTGCCGCCACGCTGGCCGCCATACGGCTGGCGCAAACAGAAGGCTGGCGGCGCGAGAAACTCCACGCGCTGATCGCCCGCTTCCGTGCCGGCGCAGCGCAGCTCGGCCTGCCTCTGATGCCCTCGCCCACGCCCATCCAGCCGCTGCTGCTGGGGGATGCACAAGCCGCACTGGCGGCCTCCGAAGCGCTTGAGCGAGCGGGTTTCCTGGTCACCGCCATCCGCCCGCCGACCGTGCCGCAAGGCAAGGCCCGCCTGCGCATCACCTTGTCGGCCGCCCACCAGGAAACCGACGTGGACCGCCTGCTGGAGGCGCTTTCCCGGCTCCGGCTGGCCGGCCCCGTATAATGGCGGTCTTGCCGTACCCCTTCCCCGTCATGTCCATCATCAACCTTTCCGCTTATCGCTTCGTCGGCCTGGACGATCTCCCTGCGCTGCGCGAGCGCATCCTTGAACGCTGCCAGACGCTGGCGCTCAAGGGCACGATCCTGCTTGCGCCCGAGGGCATCAACCTGTTCCTGGCCGGTCCACGCGAGCCCGTCGAAGCGTTCATGGACTGGCTGCGCACTGATCCGCGCTTCGCCGGGCTTGAGCCGAAGGAATCGATCTCCGGGGACGTGCCGTTCGGCCGCATGCGCGTGCGCCTGAAGAAGGAAATCATCACCATGCGCATGCCGACCATCCGCCCCGAAGGCGGTCGCGCACCATCGGTGGCGCCGGCAACGCTGGAGCGCTGGCTGGCACAAGGCCATGACGACGACGGTCGCGAGGTCGTGCTGATCGACACGCGCAACGACTACGAAACCGATGTCGGCCTGTTCGAAAACGCGGTGGACTATCGCATCGGCAGCTTCACCGCCTTTCCCGATGCCATCGCGGCCGACCGCGCGCGCTACGAGAACAAGACCGTGGTCTCCTACTGCACCGGCGGCATCCGTTGCGAGAAGGCGGTGCTGCACATGCAGGACATCGGCATGGACAACGTGTTCCAACTCGAAGGCGGCATCCTGAAGTACTTCGAAGAAACCGACGGCACCCACTGGCGCGGCGAATGCTTCGTGTTCGATGAGCGCGGCGCGGTGGACAAGAGCCTGGCGCCTGCGCCCCAGCTCGCCAACGACGAGAGGCTTGGGTGAGTCTACATATCGAAACCCACGGCCACGGCGAAATCCCCGTCGTGATCCTGCATGGCTGGGCCATGCATGGCGGCATGATGGAGCCGCTGTGCGAAGCGCTCGCCGATCGCTGCACCCTGCATGTGGTCGATCTACCCGGTCACGGTTGCTCGCGCGACAGCACGCTGCCGCTGGAGCCCTCGCTCGTCGCCGAAGCGATTGCACGCATGACGCCTCCGGCGATCTGGGTGGGCTGGTCGCTGGGCGGACTGATCGCAATGACCGCCGCGCTGGAACATCCGCAGCATGCGCGTGCGCTGGGCGTCATCGACGGCACCCCTAAATTCTCGCGCGACGACAGCTGGCCCCACGGCAGCGATCCCAAGCTGGTGCGCCAGCTGGCCGACGATCTGGAAACCGACTATCACGGCACGCTGGAGCGCTTTATTGCGCTCGAAGCCATGGGCAGCCGCGATCCGATCGCCGAAGTACGCCACCTGCGCAGCCTGATCTTCCAACGCGGCGAACCGAACCTGCGCGTGCTGCAGGAAGGCATCCGCATCCTGGAAACCACCGACCGCCGCGCCGATCTCGCCACGCTGAGCGTGCCCAGTGCATGGATCGTCGGCCGTCGCGATCGCATCGTGCCGCCACCGGCGATGGCATGGTCGGCCGGGCAGGCACACGGCAGCTATGTGGAAATCGCGCACGCGGGCCACGCGCCGTTCTTTGGTTACGCAAGCGGCGTCGCCAACGCCCTGGCGCCGCTGCTGGACAGTTTTCGATGACCGACTCGCATTTCGACCGCCGGCAGGTGCGCCGCAATTTCAGCCGCGCGGCCACCACCTATGAACAGCACGATGCCTTGCAACGCGAAGTGCAGACCCTGCTGCTCGATCGCCTGGGCTTCTATCTGGAAGCGCCGGAACGCGTCATCGACGTGGGCGCAGGCCCCGGCCGCGGCACGGCCCTGCTGCGCAAGCGTTATCCCAAGGCGCAGCTGATCGCGATGGATCTGGCGTTGCCCATGCTGCGCGCCGCCAAGAAGAACATCAGCTGGCTGAAACCGTTCCAGCGCGTGTGTGCCGAAGCCACCGCGCTGCCGCTGCCCGACCACAGCGTGGATGTGCTGCATTCCAATTTGTGTTTCCAGTGGATCGATGATCTGCCGGCGCTGTTCGGCGAATGCGTGCGCGTGCTCAAGCCGGGCGGCCTGCTGGTGTTCTCCACCTTCGGTCCGGATACGTTGAAAGAACTGCGCGCCGCCTGGGCCGACGCCGACCAGCAGCCGCACGTGAGCCGCTTCCTGGACATGCACGATCTTGGCGACGCCATGATCAGCGCCGGCCTGCGCGACCCCGTGCTCGACGTGGACCGTTACACGCTCACTTACAGCGAACCGCGCCAGCTACTGAAGGAACTGCAGGGACTCGGCGCCACCAACGCCGACCGCGAACGCGAACGTCACCTGCTGGGCAAGCGGCACTACCAGCGCATGCTGGCTGCCTACGAAACCATGCGCGTCGATGGCCGCATTCCCGCCACCTGGGAAGTGGTCACGGCGCACGCCTGGGGCCCGCCGCCGGGCCAATCGCGCCGCCTGGCCGGCGGCGGCGAAATGGCCAGCTTCTCCATCGACAGCTTGCGCGGATCACGGCGTCGCTGAAGCACACCGTTATCTGGGGTGCACACATTTGTGGGAGCGCACCCTGTGCGCGACGGCCCCAAGGATATCGAGACTTCCCAGCGCGACGCGCGCCCCAGTCACGCACAGGGTGCGCTCCCACATGATCGATGCGGTGTCTTAGACCTGCTTGTAGCGAAAGCAGCTCACCACGTGGTCATTGACCATGCCGGTCGCCTGCATGAAGGCGTAGCAGATGGTGGTGCCGACGAAGCGGAAGCCGCGCTTCTTCAGATCCTTGCTCATGCGATCGGATAGCGGGGTGCTGGCGGGCACGTCGCCCTGCCCGGTCCACTTGTTGCGGATGGGCTTGCCGTCGACAAACGACCACAGATACGCGTCCAGGCTGCCGAATTCGCCGATCACCTCCAGCGCCGCAATCGCGTTGTCACGCGTGGAATAAACCTTGAGTCGGTTGCGCACGATGCCCGGATCGAGCAAGGCCTTCTCCAGTTCGCGCTCTTTCATCGCAGCGACCCGCTTGATGTCGAAGTCGTGGAAGACACGGCGGTAGTTGTCGCGCTTGAGCAGGATCGTTCGCCACGACAGGCCCGCCTGGGCACCCTCCAGGCAGAGGAATTCGAACAGTGCCTGGTCATCATGCAGCGGCGTGCCCCACTCGGTGTCGTGGTAGTCGTGCATGTCGTCGCTATTGCCCCAGGGGCAGCGTTTTTTGATGGATGTCGCCATGATTCAATCCGCGGCTTGGTCGCCGCGCCCCGTGCGAAAACCGATGATGGCGCCGGCACACGCGGCCAGGACCGCGAGCCATGGCCAGAGAAATTGCCGCAACGACGGCAACCAGAATAAGCCCAGCAGCAAGCTGATCGCCGCGACGGCAAAGATCCAGCCATGCTCCGGGCGGCGCAACAGCAAGCTGACGCTGGCGATCAACAACAGCAGCGCGCCGAGCGCGATCGGTGCCGCCTTCGGCCACGCGACGCCCGAGCGCAATCCTTGCAGCACGTCGGGGAACGCAAACAGCATGCCCACGAAAGCGAGCAGCCCGATGCAGGCCACAAGGACGTTTCTCGCACGGGTTCCTGTCACGCCCATCCCCTGTAAGCTGCCGGGAAAGCCACGACGCTATCCCACCCCTGCGCGCCGGACAAGGGCAGCCTGCCGCGCGCGATGCCACGTGCAGAACGCCATGACATCAACCACAGCTTCACGCCACGCCTTGCTCGCCCTGCTCGCCACCATCCTGATCTGGGCCTACAGCTGGATCGTGATGAAGCAGGTGTTGCAGCATGCGGGCCCGTTCAACTTCTCCGCGCTGCGTTACTCGCTCGGTGCGCTGGTGCTGTTCGGCGCCTTGGCGGTGACCCGGCAATCGCTGCGGCCGCCACCGTTGCTGCCGACCATCGTCATCGGCCTGTGCCAGACCACCGCCTTCCAGGGCCTGGGTCAGTTGGCATTGGAAAGCGGCGGCGCCGGTCGCGTGGCGCTGCTGGCCTACACGATGCCGTTCTGGTCGGTCTTGCTGGCGTGGGTGATCCTCGACGACCGTCTGACCCGCCGCCACTGGTGGGGTCTGGGGCTGGCCGCGATGGGACTCACTTGCATCATCGAACCCTGGCACGGCCTGGGCAGTCGGCAAAGCACGCTGCTCGCCATCTGCGCAGGTCTGGCATGGGCAATGGGCACGGTGCTCAGCAAACGCGTCTTCATTCACCACAAGCCCACACCGCTCAACCTCACCGCATGGCAGATGCTGTTCGGCGCGCTGGCGCTGATCGTGGTGGCGCTATGCGTCCCCCAGCGTCCCTTCGACTGGACCTGGGATCTGATCGCGGGCCTGGCCTATAGCGTCATCCTGGCGTCGAGCCTGGCCTGGGGACTGTGGCTGATCGTGCTGCAACGCCTGCCAACGGCACTCGCCAGCGTCGCCAGCCTGGGCGTGCCCATCGTCAGTGTGCTGCTCGCCTGGGCGATCCTGCACGAGCAACCCAGCGGCATGGAAATCCTCGGCATCATCTTCATCCTGCTCGGCTTGCTCGCCGTGAGCGGCGTGCGCCTACGCCGCTCCCAACCTGCGCGCGGTTAAAATGCCCGGTTTGCGTCGACCAGGAGACCACCCATGAACGTCAAAGACAGCAACGGCGCCGTGCTCGCCGACGGCGACTCGGTCCAAGTGATCAAGGACCTCAAGGTCAAAGGCTCCTCGCAGACCCTCAAGCGCGGCACCGTCTTCAAGTCCATCCGCGTGGACGAAGACAATCCGGAAGAAGTCGAATGCCGCGATGGGCGCTCGACGCTGGTGTTGAAGACATGTTTTATCAAGAAGGTTTGAGAGGCGGCACCTCGCTATAACGCGTTTGTAGGGGATCACGCTGGCGGATCAACACTACGGTCAGCTTTTTGTGGGAGCGCACCCTGTGCGCGACAAACCTACGGAGCGGTACACCGCATCGTGGCTGTCGCGCACAGGGTGCGCTCCCACAGACAAGCCGGCATGGCGGAGGCGCATGCTAAAGCCGATGCGCAGCGAGGCCCCGCTTTAAGTCCTCAGCGATTCGGGCGCGTTGCGCAGCGCTTGGAAGTATCCCCTGTGTACCCTCGGAGGTTGTCCCGCAACCACGCGCCTCAAGCGATCGGGCTTATCCCAACACGATGCTGCGGGCGTTTTAGGCCATTCTCTTTGGGTTACTTTTCTCTTGGGCCAGCAAGAGAAAAGTGACTCGGTCGGCGGCAGCCGATCGAAACGCCCGCCGCGTAGGCGGCCAGATCGCGGGATCGCAACAACTGAGCGAGACTGAAACCTGGGTCTCGGCCCGCGCCGGGATGACGCCAAAGAAGAGACGCTCCCGCGAGCACCCGCCCCTTACCACCGTAAAGGTGGCAATGCCCCAACCCTCTCCCCAAAGGAGAGAGGGAGAAAAGCGTCACCAAGGCAACGCCTCAATATCCACATTCCCCCCACTAAGCACCAACCCCACCCTCTTCCCCCGAAACACCTCCGGCCGCTTCAACACCGCCGCCAACACCGTTGCACTGGAGGTCTCCACCACCAGCTTCAACTCGTTCCACAACAACTTCATCGCCGCGATCACCTCGGCATCACTCACCGTGGTCGCCTCCGCCCGATGCATCTGCAGCGCCTCGAAATTCGCTGCGCCAATCAGCGTGCGCAGCCCATCGCAGATCGTATCGGGCACGAACGGCCCCACCCGCGCGCCGGCCGCCAGCGAGCGCGCCGCGTCGTCGGCGCCCATCGGCTCCGCGCCATGGATCTGCAACTGCGGTGCGATGCCGTGCGCTGCGATGGACGTACCCGCGATCAAGCCACCGCCGCCGATCGGCGTGACGACCACATCCAGGCCGCCGCTCTGTTCGAGCAGCTCCAGTACGGCCGTGCCTTGTCCCGCCATCACACGTGTGTCTTCGAAGGGATGGACCAACTCGGCCCCCGTCGCTCGCCGCACTTCATCGGCCTTGGCTTCGCGCGCCGCCTGCGTGGCTTCACAGCGATGGAGGATCGCGCCGGCCCGCTCGATCGCTTCAAGCTTCGTACGCACCGCGCCGTCGGGTACCACGACATGCGCCGGAATGCCGCGCGTCGCAGCCGCCAGGGCCAGCGCATTGCCGTGATTGCCGGATGAATGCGTCACCACGCCGCGCGCGGCCTGCTCATCGTCCATCGACCATACCGCATTGCAGGCGCCGCGAAATTTGAAGGCGCCGCCGCGTTGCAGGTTTTCGCACTTGAAGTAGAGATCCGCGCCGGTCAGCGCATTCAGCGCGACGTTGCGCAGCACCGGGGTCACCACCGCATACGGGGCGATGCGTGCGGCGGCTTCCTGCACCTGCGCAAACGTGGGCAGGGCGGCTCGATGAAAGGAAACGCTCATGGATTGTCGATCTCCACACCACAGGTGAAACGGCGCTCGGCGCCGGGTTCCAGACGAATCGCGTCGGCGCAATCGGGGCGATTGAATGCGTCGGACCAGCTTTCCATCGGTTCCAGCGCCACCGAGCGACGCACGTCGCGCGTCACCGTGTCGGCGGTGAAGGCCAGCATCACCCCGGACGGCTGCCATACGGCAATCCCGATGCCGCCCTGCGGGTCGCGCAGGCGCGTGCGTGCACGGCCATCGGTGTCGCGGCGCAGATCGGCAAACGCGTGGTTGAGTTCGCGACGACCAATGGCCTGCATCGTGCGGAAATCCAATTCCGGCGCATGCTCCAGCGGCGCACGGGCGCCGGCCCCGGCGATCGGGATGAAGGCCTCGTCGGTACGCACAAAGCTGTCCGCCGGTATCTGCAACTCCCAGCCCTCGATGGGCGAGTCAGACAATCGGAAATACGGATGCCAACCGAAGAAACACGGCGCCGCGTGCTTGCCCACATTGCGCATCGCGGCTTCAACCGTCAGACCGCTCGCATCCAGCGTGTAACTCACCGCCAGGTCGATGGCAAAGGGATAGCCGGCATGCACACCCGGACGGATCGCCTGGGTGGCGAAGGTGACGCGCGCGCCTTGCTCATCGGCGGCGAGCTGGGTGATGTCGAAGTCGACACCTCGCACAAAACCGTGCCGTGCCGCACGCGCATCGCCTTCGACGCCTGGCTGCAAGTCGTAGGGCTCGCCGTCGAACACGTAGCGCGCGTCGTCGATGCGGTTGGCGAATGGCACCATGATGGCGAAACGGGAGCTGGGCCGGGTGTCGAGTTCACCGGCGTCGCGATAGCCATCGGCGATGTTCCGGGTGCCATGCGGCGAGGGCACTTCGAAGCTCAGCAGGGTCGCGCCGCGTCGCGCGATGCGCACGCTATGGCCCCGCGCCGGGTCGGTCAGCACCGCGATCTCGTGCACGCCCAGTTTTCCGCGTTCCGCAAGAAACTCCGCCATTGTCTTGTCCTGCCGGGAAAGGCCCGCATGTTAGCCTGACTCATCCCCCGCTTCCGCAGTTTCGGCCCCTCATGAGCATTCGCAACGACATCGCCTCCCCCGTGATCCGGCTCAGCGATTACCGCGCCCCGGCCTGGCTCGTGAACAAGATCGAGCTGGACTTTGACCTGGGCATCGATAACGCCGAGGTCACCTCGCGCCTGCACCTGCAGCGCGATCCTGCCCAGCAGGAGCCGCTGCGGCTGGACGGCGAAGGCCTGGAATTGCTGTCGATCTCGCTGGACGGCCAGCCCCTGCCCGAGCACGCCTGGCGTGTCGCCGAGAACGTGCTCGAAGTGGATGGCGCGCGCGACGGCAGCGTGCTGGAAACGCGCGTGCGCGTGCAGCCGGCGGCCAATACCGCGCTGGAAGGCTTGTATCTGTCCGGATCGCGCGAGGCTGGCTTCCTGTTGACCCAGTGCGAGGCCGAAGGCTTCCGCCACATCACCTACTTCCCTGATCGCCCGGACGTGCTGAGCAGCTACACCGTCACCCTGCGCGCCGATCGCGAGCGCTTTCCGGTGCTGCTGGCCGGCGGCAATCCCGATGGCCACGGCGAGCTGGAAGGCGGTCGCCATTGGGCGCGCTTTGTCGACCCGCACCCCAAGCCCAGCTATCTGTTTGCGCTGGTGGCCGGACGCCTGCAGAAGATCACGCGCGACTACGTCACCCACAGCGGCCGCCACGTGCAGCTGGTGATCTGGGCCGAGCCTGATGCGATCGGCCAGTGCGGTTACGCCATGGATGCGCTGGAGCGCTCCATGCGCTGGGACGAAGAAACCTATGGTCGCGAATACGACCTCGATGTGTTCCATGTCGTCGCCACGCATGACTTCAACATGGGTGCGATGGAGAACAAGGGTCTCAACATCTTCAATGCGAAGTACCTGCTGGCCGACCCCGACAGCAGCACCGACGACGAATACCGCGCAGTGGAAGCGGTGGTTGCGCACGAGTACTTCCACAACTGGAGCGGCAACCGCGTCACTTGCCGCGACTGGTTCCAGCTGTCGCTGAAGGAAGGCCTCACGGTATTTCGCGAACAGCAGTTTTCGGCGGACATGAATTCAGCGCCGCTCAAGCGCATCGAAGATGTCGCGCTGCTGCGCCGCGCACAGTTCCCCGAGGACGCCGGCCCGCTCGCGCATCCCGTACGCCCCGCGCAGTACAGCGAGATCAACAATTTCTACACGGCAACTGTCTACGAGAAGGGCTCCGAGCTCGTACGCATGGTGGCCGGCCGGCTGGGGCGCGAGGGATTCCGCCGCGGCATGGATCTGTACTTCTCCCGCAACGACGGTCGCGCCGCCACGCTTGAGGATTTCCTCGGCGCGCTTGGCGAAGCCAACGGCATCGATCTGATGCCGTATCTGGCGTGGTACGCGCAGGCCGGTACGCCGCGTGTGACGGCGCGCGGTCACTACGATGCCGCGCATCGCAGCTACACGCTGACCCTGTCGCAACACACGCCGCCCACGCCCAGCCAGCCGACCAAGCAGCCCTTGCCGATACCGGTGAAGCTGGCGCTGTTCGATCGCCATGGGCACATGATGCCCTTGCACCTGCCGGGCGGCGATGCCGATGCATCGGGCGCCACCGAGCGCGTGATCGTGCTGGATCGCGCCGAGCAATCGTTTGTGTTCCAGCAGGTCGCATCCGCGCCCGTGCCTTCCCTGCTGCGCGGTTTCTCCGCGCCGGTGATTCTGGAGTGCGACTACTCCCCCGCGGAGCTGGCGCTGTTGCTGCGTCACGACGTGGATGGCTTCAACCGCTGGGAAGCGGGGCAGCAACTGGCGGCGCGCGCGTTTGACAATCTGCGCGACGGCGATGCCACGCACGCGCTGGATGCGTGGTGCGATGCGCTGGCCGCCCTTTTCGGGGAAAGCGCCATCGACGATGCCCTGCTGGCCGACCTGCTGACGCCGCCCAGCGAGATCGAACTGGCCGAGCGCGAACGCGTGGTCGATCCTTCCCATGTGCACGCGCTGCGCCTGAAGCTGCAGGAACATCTGGCCCTGCGCATTGGCCGCGAAGTGCTGCAGCAGCGCTATGACGCGCTGGTCGCGCACACCCATGTGCAGCTCGACGCCATCAGCCAGGCGCAGCGGCGCCTCAAGCGGCGCGTGCTGGAGCTGATCGCCACGATCGATCCGTGGAGTGCGCAAGCGCTCGCCACACTTCAATACGACAACGCCCCGAGCATGACGGATCGATTGGCCGCACTTTCGGTGCTGGTGCGCGGCAATGCCACCCAGACGCATGCCGCGCTGCTGCATTTCCGCGAACGCTACGCCGACAATCCGCTGGCGATGGACAAATGGTTCTCGGTGCAGACGCAGCTGCCGGGCGATGCGGTGATCGAGCGCGTGCAGGCGCTGGAACTTGATGCCGCCTTCACCATGAAGAACCCCAATCGCGTCACCTCGCTGTTTGGTGCGTGGGCACGCGGCAATCCTGACGGTTTCCACCGTCCGGACGGCAGTGGTTATCAGCTGCTCGCCGAGCGCCTGCAGCGGCTGGATGCGCTCAATCCCCAGGTGGCCGCGCGACTGGCCACGGCGTTCAACGGCTGGCAGCGACTGGAACCCACGCGCCATGCGGCGGCGCGTGCTGCCATCGAATCATTGGCGGCGCAGCCTCATCTCTCGCGCAATCTCAGCGAGATCGTGCGCAGCATGCAGCACGGCTAAATCGACTTCGCAAAAGAAAACACCCGAGTGCGTCCCGTCCTTGGACGGGGCACCCGGGCGTAATGAGGTGAATCGAGAGGATGAAACCTGATGAAGCGGTGTTGCTGACGTGCAGGCGCCCGATGTTCCGGTCGTCCCAAACTGGCGGCCGTCGCGAACGCGACGATCAGATCGCCAGTTGTGCCAATTCGTCGCGCAAGCGGGTCATGCGTGAGAGCAGACGCGGGCGCAGGGCCTGGCGTTCGTTCTCGCTGCGTTCTTCCAGATAGTCCATGGCCATTTCGACGCGGCCAAGTTCGATCAATAGATCGTGGTGCGGATAAACCGGTTGCAGTTCGACGCTCAATTCCATGACGTTAATCCCCCAAACCATAGCCTTGTCCGGCATGGGAGCAGAAGCAATGCGCGTGCCAGCCGCGTGACCGCCATCACATTCATTTTGGGGCTGGATCACGGAATGACGCTGTACGTCATGAGGTGCCAAGACTCGGCACAAACGGGCGTTTTAGTCACTCCACGTTCACGCGTAAGGGGTAAATATCGCCCCCAAGACGCGCAGCAACTTGCTGCTGCCAGTGACGAATTTTCGGTTTCTGGCGCCCGGCAACACGGTCATCCTGGATTCCCCCTGTTCCTGAGACCGCCGGGCGCCAGATCTTATCCAGAGCGCTTGCAGGCTCATTGCGACCCTACAAGGCTTAGAAAAGGCGACGGCGCCCCGAGGGGCGCCGTCTTGCTTCCTCTCCCCGGCACGCGATCGAACCCCTGTCGTTCGATCTCGGCGCGCATGAAGCGCAGCTTCTGCCCGTGGAAAGTGCACGGAAGTAAAAGCAGGAAGCGTGCCAACGGCCAAAGTGCCGTCACGGAGTTACCATAAGCGTCCAACTTGGTCCAAACCTGCGCTTCCGGGGCAGTTTTCTATGTTTCACCCAGTTTCCTACGACGTCATTGTGGTCGGTGGCGGCCATGCCGGTACCGAGGCTGCGCTTGCCGCGGCACGGACGGGCGCGCGCACGCTGCTGCTGAGCCACAACATCGAAACGATCGGCCAGATGAGCTGCAACCCGGCCATCGGCGGTATCGGCAAGGGTCACCTGGTCAAGGAAATCGACGCACTCGGCGGCGCCATGGCGCAGGCGGCGGATCGCGCCGGCATCCAGTGGCGCACGCTCAACGCCTCCAAGGGGCCGGCCGTGCGTGCCACGCGCTGCCAGGCCGATCGCTCCCTGTACAAGGCGGCGATCCGCCGGATGGTGGAAACCCAGCCGAACCTGGAGCTGTTCCAGCAGGCGGTGGATGACCTGATCCTCGAGGGCGGCCGCGTCACCGGCGTGGTGACCCAGATGGGCCTGTCCTTCCACGCCCGCGCCGTGGTGTTGACCGCGGGCACCTTCCTCGCCGGCAAGATCCATATCGGCCCCGCGCAATACGCCGGCGGCCGCGCCGGCGATCCGCCCGCCAGCACGCTGGCTCTGAAGCTGCGCGAACTGCCGGTGGCCGCCGACCGCCTCAAGACCGGCACGCCGCCGCGCATCGACCTGCGCAGCATCGACTTCACCGGCCTGGAAGAGCAGCCCGGCGACAACCCCGCGCCCGTGTTCTCGTACCTGGGCTCGCGCGAGGATCATCCGCGCCAGGTCAGCTGCTGGATCACGCATACCAGCGAACACACGCACGAGCTGATCCGCGGCTCGCTCGATCGCTCACCGCTGTACAGCGGCCAGATCGAAGGCGTGGGCCCGCGCTACTGCCCCTCGATCGAGGACAAGGTGGTGCGCTTCGCCGAGAAGAGCTCGCACCAGATCTTCATCGAGCCCGAGGGCCTGGACACTTTCGAGGTCTATCCGAACGGCATCTCCACCTCGCTGCCGTACGACGTGCAGCTGGCGCTGGTGCATTCGATCAAGGGCTTCGAGAAAGCGCACATCACGCGCCCGGGCTACGCCATCGAGTATGACTATTTCGATCCGCGCGGCCTGCATCCGTCGCTGGAGACCAAGACCATCCCGGGCCTGTATTTCGCGGGCCAGATCAATGGCACCACGGGATACGAGGAGGCGGCCGCGCAGGGCTTGATTGCCGGCCTCAATGCCGCGCTGGCGGTGAAGGGCGAAGCGCCATGGCATCCGCGTCGCGACGAGGCCTATATCGGCGTGCTGATCGATGATCTCACCAGCAATGGCACCATCGAGCCGTATCGCATGTTCACTTCGCGCGCGGAGTATCGCCTGCATTTGCGCGAGGACAATGCGGATCTTCGTCTCACCGAAACCGGCCATCGCCTCGGCGTGGTGCCGCAGGCTCGCTACGATGCACTGCGCGCCAAGCGCGACGCGGTGGAACGCGAAACGCAGCGACTCGGCGCCATCTGGGCCGCGCCCGCGAATGCGCTCGGCGCCACTGTCGCGCAGCAGCTTGGCATCACGCTGAGCCGCGAGACCAACGTGCTGGACTTGCTGCGTCGTCCCGAGCTCGATTACGCCACGCTCACGACCGTCGACGGCATCGGTCCGGCGGTTGACGACGCCAGCGTGGCCGAGCAAGTGGAGGTGCAGACCAAATACGCCGGTTATCTCGAGCGCCAGCGCGAAGAGATCGAGCGCCAGCGTCGCCACGAGCAGACGGCGATACCCGGCAGCTTCGACTACGACAAGGTGCGCGGCCTCTCTGCCGAGGTGCTGCTGAAGCTCAAGCGCGTACAGCCGCAAACCATTGGCCAGGCCGCGCGCATCAGCGGCGTCACGCCTGCCGCCATTTCGCTGCTGCTGGTGCACCTCAAGCGCCGCGACGCCGCCTGATTCGGGATCTTTGCTGCACCAGGACGGCCTGCCCGCATGGCATCATGCGGGCCTGACGATGCATCTCGGAGCGCACCATGGAAGTTTGGATCGGACGGGACGGCGAGCGACACGGCCCTTACAAGGAAGTGGATATCCGCCAGTGGCTGCGCAGCGGACAGATCAGCCCTGACGATCTGGGCTGGTATGAAGGCATGACGGACTGGGCGCCGCTGTCGTCGCTGTTCCCCGAAGAGTCGCAGGTCGAGCCGCCGGCATTTTCGCCTGCGCCCCCGGCACCGCCCTATGCCGCGGCCCCCGCGACATCGTATGGCGGCAGCAGCGCCGTGGCCGCGCTGGACGACTACGCCGGCTTCTGGAAGCGACTGGCGGCCTACATCCTGGACGCGCTGGTGCTTTGGATCCCCAACACGATACTCAGCAATATGCTTGGCGCCAGCAAGGCCGCCGAGGCCTATGTGCAGGCCAAGCTCGCTGCCGGCGACGATCCGCACCTGGTGCTGCAGGCGCTCGATACCTATATGAACGCGCTGTGGCCCGCACTGATCGCGCAGACCATCCTGGCGTGGCTGTATTTCGGCCTGTGCGAGAGCTCGGCATGGCAGGGCACCTTGGGCAAGCTGGCCCTGGGCATCCGCGTCACCGACATGGACGGCAATCGCATCAGCTTCATGCGTGCCACCGGCCGCTATTTCGGCAAGATTGTCAGTGCGCTGATCTTTTGCTTCGGCTTCCTGATGATTGCCTGGACCCAGCGCAAGCAAGGCCTGCACGACATGCTCGCAAAGACGCTCGTGCTCAATGGCCGCGCCAGAGACGTCGCCACGACGACGCGTCGCACGGACCCCGGCAACAGCGACAGCTCGTTCAACGCCTGAGCCATCGAACCTTGGTGATAGAGGCTTTGGTCGTAGGGGCTTTCTCGCCGTGAGACGTCCCGCCGTGGCAACACGGCGGAACTGACATCGCGGGCACATCACATTCACGCACGCGTTGCATCTGCTCGGCCAATGGGCCATGCCTTCGGTGGCGAGCTGGCCCATTGGCAAATGGACGTCCGATCGCTTTGCCGCGCAATTCATGCACCTGCGCGCACGTTATGACCTATGGCGGATGCGCGTATTTGCGTAAGTAGCGCATGCTTGTCATACAGGGGGCCGTGCACCAGGCAAGCTCATGGCCCAGTCACATGCTGATTGCGGCTGGATTTACCAGTGCGACGACCTCGTCGTCGATCCGCGCGCACACCGTCTCGAACGGGCAGGCAGCCCGATTTCCGTCGAGCCCAAGGCTTATGCGGTGCTGGTGGTCCTGCTGCAACAAGCCGGCGAAGTGGTCGGCAAAGACACCTTGCTCGATGCCGCATGGGGACATCGGCACGTCACTCCTGGCGTACTCACCCGCGTGATCTCGCACTTGCGGCACGCGCTGGGCGATTGCGCGTCGCAGCCGCGCTATATCGCCACCGTGCACAGCCTGGGCTATCGCTTCATCGGCGAGGTGCATCGCGTCCCGTCCAGCGCGACGCCGGCCGACGAGCCGCTGCCGGATGTCGCAAGCAATGATGATTCGACCGCCACCGCAAAAACGCCGGCACTCGCACCTGCACCCGTACGGGCCCCACCACGCTCCGGCCGCTGGCTGGCGGCGGCGATCACGCTGGCGGTCATCGTGGCGGTGCTGGCGGCGTTCAGCCTGTGGCATCCACCCGCGGATGCAGGGCGTGCGCCGCACGTGACGCCACAACCGGCGCTCGCGGTGATGCCGGTGGCACGCGAACAGGAGGACGTCCGGCCGATGCGCATGCGCCGCTTGCCGCATTACCGCCGTGTGGCCACGCAATGTCCCGGCGATCACGAGGCCGCGCCTGCCGAGCTTGGCGCAGCGGGCTTTCTGATCCTGCGGCCGAACCAGGCGCCCGCGGCCAATCTGTAAGCACGCATCGACTTGCTATGATCGACGGTCCGGCGGATCGCGTGGCGATCCGTTGTTTTGTCGAACGCTCAGGAATCGTCTTAGCCCCATGCTCAGCATCGAACAACGTATTGCCCAGGACATCGCCGCCAAGCCGGATCAGGTTCATGCCGCGGTGGATTTGCTCGACGGCGGCGCCACCGTGCCGTTTATCGCGCGCTATCGCAAAGAAGCCACCGGCGGTCTCGACGACACGCAGCTGCGCCTGCTGGAAGAGCGCCTGCGCTATCTGCGCGAACTCGAAGAGAGGCGCAGCGCGATCCTGGCCAGCGTCGAAGAACAGGGCAAGCTCAGCGATGCGCTGAAGAACGACATCCTCTCGGCCGACACCAAGGCGCGCCTGGAAGACTTGTACCTGCCGTACAAGCCCAAGCGCCGCACCAAGGCGCAGATCGCCCGCGAAGCCGGCCTGGAGCCGCTGGCCCTGGGCCTGCGCGAAGATCCCACGCAGTCGCCGGAAGCGGCCGCCGAGTCCTATGTCGACGCCGACAAGGGCGTGGCCGATGTGCGCGCTGCGCTGGATGGCGCGCGCGCCATCCTCATGGAGTCCATTGCCGAAGACGCCAGCCTGGTCGGCGAGTTGCGCCAGTGGCTATGGGATAAAGGCCAGATTCGCGCCAAAGTGGTTGCAGGCAAGGAAAACGAAGGCGCGAAATTCCGCGACTACTTCGACCACATCGAACCGATCGGCAAGATCCCCTCGCATCGCCTGCTCGCGCTGATGCGCGCGCGCAACGAAGGCGTGATCGAATTGGAGCTCTCACCGGCGCTGGACCTGGAACAGGGTCACGTCGAAGGCGAAGGCCGCGTGGCCGCGCATGCGGGCATTCTCGATCGCGGTCGTGCCGCTGATGCCTGGCTGCGCGAAACCGTGCGCATGACCTGGCGCGTGAAGCTGCATCTGCATCTCACGCTCGACCTGTTCGGCCGCGTGCGCGAAGGCGCGGAAGACGAAGCGATCCGCGTGTTCGGCGACAACCTCAAGGACCTCATGCTCGCCGCCCCCGCCGGCGCCAAGAGCGTGATGGGCCTGGACCCGGGCATCCGCACCGGCGTGAAAGTGGCCGTGGTGGATGCCACTGGCAAGCTGCTCGGCACCGATACGATTTATCCGCACGAACCACGCCGCCAGTGGAACGAATCGCTGGCTGCCCTGGCACGCCTTTGCCAGAAGCACGGCGTGGATCTGATCGCGATCGGCAACGGCACGGCCTCGCGCGAAACCGACAAGCTGGCTGGCGAACTGATCAAGGGTCTGGCCAAGACGCATCCGGAGCACAAACTTTCCAAGGTCGTGGTGAGCGAAGCGGGCGCGTCGGTGTACTCCGCCTCAGAAGTCGCCTCCAAGGAGTTTCCGGATGTGGACGTGAGCTTGCGCGGTGCGGTATCCATCGCGCGTCGCCTGCAGGACCCGCTGGCCGAACTGGTGAAGATCGAACCCAAGGCCATCGGCGTGGGCCAGTACCAGCACGATGTGAACCAGGTGAAGCTGGCGCGCGCACTCGATGCACGCGTGGAAGACTGCGTGAACGCGGTAGGCGTGGATGTGAACACCGCGTCGGCAGCGCTGCTGTCGCGCGTCGCGGGCCTGAGCATCAGCGTGGCCGAGAACGTCGTGAAGCATCGCGATGCCAACGGTCCGTTCGCCAACCGCAAGGCGCTGCTGAAGGTGCCGCGTCTGGGCGACAAGGCATACGAGCAGTGCGCAGGCTTCCTGCGCGTGCCCAACGGCGACAATCCGCTCGATACCAGCGCCGTGCATCCGGAAGCTTATCCGGTGGTCGAACGCATCATTGCCCAATGCGGCCGCGAAGTGCGCTCCATCATGGGCGACACCAGCTTCCTGCGCGGCCTCAAGGCCGAGCAGTTCACCGACGAGACGTTCGGCCTGCCGACCGTGCGCGACATCCTCAAGGAACTGGAGAAGCCCGGCCGCGACCCGCGCCCGGAATTCGTGGCGCCCAGCTTTGCCGAGGGCGTGGAAGACGTGAAGGACCTGCGTCCCGGCATGGTGCTGGAAGGCCGCGTAACCAACGTGGCGGCCTTCGGCGCGTTCGTCGACATCGGCGTGCACCAGGACGGCCTGGTGCACGTCTCGGCCCTGTCGCACACCTTCGTCAAAGACCCGCGTGATGCCGTGAAAGCCGGCGACATCGTCAAGGTGAAGGTGATGGAGGTCGACCTGCTACGCCAGCGCATCGGCCTGTCCATGCGCCTGGACGACGAACCGGGCCAGCAGGTCCGTGGCGCTCGCCCGGCCGGCGGCAACGACGCCTCCCGAGGCGCCCCGCGCGACAACCGCGGCCCGCGTCCAGGCGGCGGTGGCGGCGGTGCACCCAAGCCGGCGCCCGCGCCGTCCAACAGCGCCTTCGCCGACGCCTTCTCCAAGGCCCAAAAGCGCTAAGAGTCCCCTTTGTAGGAGCGCACCCTGTGCGCGAACCGCGCAGCGATAGCCAACTATCGCCCCGGTCGCGCACAGGGTGCGCTCCTACAACGTTGAGGGCTGGACTAGCCCCCAACCTTCTCGGTGCGGCGCAGCATGCGCTTACGTATGGGCATGCATTACCGTAACGCAGTCATAACAAAGCCGCCCGGTTCAAGGAGTGTTACCGACATGCCCCGTACTCGCACGATTGCAGGCGCCATTGCCGCCGCGTTGCTGATCAGTTCTCCGGCGTTCGCCGCCAAATCCCAGTTCGATAGCGTGGTGGTGTTCGGCGACAGCCTGAGCGACGCCGGCAATATCTCGCTGGCCACCAATCCGGCCATCCAGCCGCCGCTGGAATTCACCACCAACCCGGGTGCGGTGACGGTGCAGAACGTGGCCGGCCATTACGGCTACAGCCTCACCGCCTCGCTGGCGGGCGGCAGCGATTACGCCTGGGGCGGCGCTGGCGTACTGACCAATTCGCCGGGCACGCCGTCGGCGGTGCCGACCATCACCACCCAGATCAATGCCTACCTCGCTGCCGGCAAGTTTGACAGCAAGGCGTTGTACTCGGTCTGGGGCGGCGCCAACGACATCTTCTATGCGGCCACCGCCGCAGGTGCCGGCGCCACCGCGCAGCAGCTGATCCAGCAGAACGTGCAGCTGCAGATTGCCCAGCTGCAGGCCGCCGGCGTGCCGGCGGCACAGATCGCCGCGCTGACCCCGCAGATCACCCAGGCAGTGACCGCCGCCGTAACCCAGCAGGTGCTCGCCGCCGCGGGCGTGTCGGGCTTCCAGACGGCCGCTCAGGCGCAGGCCTCCGTGGCTGCCGCCGCGCAACAGGAAGTGAAGCTGATCGGCCAGATGCAGCAGGCCGGGGCCAAGAACATCCTGGTGTTCAATCTGCCCAACATCGGCCTGACGCCGTCTGCGCTCGAGCAGGGCGCCAGCGCCGCCTCGTCGCTGACCGGCCTCAGCCTGATCTTCAACGGCACGCTCAGCGCCGGCCTCGCCCAGATGGGCAAGGGCATCGTCCCGGTCGACGCCTACAGCCTGCTCAACGAAGTCATCGCCAACCCGGGCGCCTACGGCTTCACCAATGTCACCAACGAAGCCTGCGGCGTGGGCTCCAGCTCGGTCGCCTGCGGCCCGGCCGGTTCGGGCCTGCCCTACACCTATGCGGCCGGCGCCAACCAGACCTATCTGTTCGCCGACGGCGTGCACCCCACCACCGCGGCTGACGTGATGCTGGGCCAGTACGTGATCTCCATCCTCAGCGCGCCGGGCTACGCCTCGCTGCTGGCGGAAGCGCCGCTGGCCTCGATCCAGGCCCAGAACCGCGCGATCCGCAACCAGATGCTGGCCGACGGCCAGGGCAGCGACACCCGCGTGTTCGCCAATGTGGACTACGGCGATCAGCGCTTCGATGCCAGCAGCGGTTCGCCGCGCACCTCCAGCGACAACGTCAACCTGACCACCGGCGTCGACGTGCGCTTCAACGACAACTGGTCCGGCGGCATCGCCTTGAACATCGGCCAGCACAACGCCGACTACGCCGGCGGCGGCGGCTACAAGCTGCAGGACGTGTCGGGCCTGGGTTACATGATGTGGCACCAGGAAGGCGCCTACGTCGGCGGCTACGTGGACTTCGGCCAGGACAACTTCTCGGACATCGAGCGCAAGATCCAGCTCGGCAACATGCTCCGCAGCGAAACGGCCAAGGCCGACGGCAACCATGTCGGCGGCGGCATCAACGGCGGCTACTGGTTCGACGTGGGCACGCTGCGCACCGGTCCGTTCGCCAACTTCGAGTGGCAGACCGTCAAGGTCGACAGCTACAACGAGAGCGGCAGCGACAGCACCGCCATGTGGTTCGGCAGCCAGCAGCGCGACTCGCAGATCTCCACCCTGGGCTGGCGCCTGGAAGGTCACTGGCAGGCCGGCAACACCATGCTGTCGCCGTACGCCGAGGTGGCCTACAACTACGACAGCAAGGCTGATCCGCGCCTGGTCACCGCCGGCCTCAACGGCATGCCCGGCTCGTTTGAACTGGTCGGCTTCACGCCGGACAAGACCTGGGGCACCGGCGACATCGGCCTGAGCGCCCAGTTCAGCCAGGCGCTGAGCGGCTGGGTCGGCTACAGCGGCCGCTTCGGCGACAACAGCCAGAAGTACAACAGCGTCAACCTGGGCATGAAGTACGCCTTCTAAGGGTTGCGTTGGTTCTGCCAAGAAGCCGCCTGCGAAAGTGGGCGGCTTTTTTGTTGGGGATCGGGCGCGCAGCGGCGGTGCCAAGAGCGGACCTATGCGCGTCCGAAAGGCTTCCTACCAAAGCTTTGCGGTGGTGCCGCGCGCTGTCGAACTCGCCCCGCCATCCACATCCAAACCGATTTGGCCATCCATACGGCCAAAAAAAACCGCCCTTGCGGGCGGCTCTTTTCGGCGAAACCAGCGAGGGACTTACTTGCCCTTGCCGCCCGTCGCCAGATTCAGGATCGACTGGCTCTGCTTCTGCAGGCTGGCCGCTTCGTCGTCGGACAGCGGCGAGCTCTTGCTGCCCTGGTCGTTGGTCTTGAGCACCAGCGTGCCGTCCTGGCCCCATGCCGCGCGCTCGGTCGAGCTGGGCTTGGAATCCTTGCTGGACTTCTTCTGCTGCACGACCACCCACGGCTTGCCGTCCTTGTAGGCGTAGTCGGTGCTGGTGAAGCCCTTGTCGCCGTAGTCGACTTCTTCGCGGATGAACTTCACTTCGCCCGCTTCACGGAACACCTGCCAGCCGCGCGAGACCTTGTCTTCGAGCTTGGTGCCGTTGCTGATCTTCATGCCGCCGATCTGCTTCTGCACGGAGGTGAAGGCAGCCAGTTCCTTTTCACCCTGGGTCTGCTCGCCCACGAGCTGGATGTTCACCTGGGTCGGCATGCCCTTGGTCAGCACCTGGGTCTGCAGCGGCGGGTTGTAGTGACGCTCGCCATCGACCAGCGTCGCCTTCAGCACGTACAGGCCGGCCGGGTTCACGTCAGCCGGGTTGAACGGCAGCTGGAACGAGATCGGCAGCGTATTGGCCGACTCGATCGTCTTGGTGGCCAGCGGGGTGGCGTCCGGCGTGGACACGTCGATCAGGGTCAGCTCGAGCTTCGCGGCAGGCGACACGGTGGTGGCCGCATCACGCAGGGCCACCTGGCCGGTGATCTGGTTGGCCTGAGCCGGCGTCTGAGCGGCGTCGCCGCCCTGCGCGCCGCCCTCGGACGACTGGGAAGAATTGCCACAACCGGCAAGAGCCAGAGCAGCGACCGACATCAGCGACCAAACAAGACGGCGCATGTGAAAACCTCTATCGATAGTCAGGGCTTAGCGCGAGAACCAACAGGCGCCCAACACGCCTCGACTCTACACGGGGGAGCCCTTGAGGATAGCCCAAACGTAAGGGCTTGTAAAAGTTGGCTCCATGCGCTTGCGTATGTCCCACCAAAGGCTTCAACCAGCCCTGCAAAGCACTTTACGCCCGCTTACCGGTTTCGAGCTGGTGCACGCATCCGTGCGGCAAAAAAAAGCGCTCCAAGAGCGCTTCAATGTCAACGCCTGAGCACATTAGAAATCAGCAGGCCGGGATACCACCCACGATGCAAATCGGCCCCCTGATCGGCTGAGATTCGGGCGGCGGCGCGCCCGTACCCTGCGGATCAAACACGCATCTGTCATACGGCCAATTCACGTCGTTGAAATGCGACATGCAGAACGAGTCAGTGAGAAAGTTATCGTCGGACCCGGTCCATAGACCGGTGGCTCCGCTAAACCAATACACGATGCACCTGCTATTGGCGACGACTGCGGATTCCCTGCAAATTGCCGCGCCAGGGCCACCCCAAGGGAAGTATCTGACGTTGCCGACCGATGCCGCCCAGGTCAACACGCCCAGCGTCGTCCGCACGTCATTCGACGCGCCACCCGCGTAAGGCTCTTCCAAATTGCAGCTATTGCAGATAATCGTGGGCGGCTCGTTCGCACGCGCCGCTGCGTAAGCTGTATTAACGCGCAGTAATCCAATACAGGCCACTGCCAGCAACAACATCCATTTCGCAATCAAATCCGCTTTCCTGATTTTCACAATAACCTCCATGGCATTGAAAAATGATTGGCGCTGACAGTCCTGCGTTTTTTGTTATGTGGTCCTGAATAAATGCATCCCAAGACACCGTGCCGCCCCTTTTCAGGATGCGGCACGGTTTCAATCAAGATCAGAAGCGCTGGCTGTACTTCAGGTAATAGAAGCGGCCGATGTCAAAGCCACCGTAGTACACGAAGGCGCTGTTCGGCTTCGAGTACATGATGGGGCCCTGCTTGTCGAACACGTTGTTCGCACCGACCGAGATGGTGCCCTTCCACGGCATGGTCCAGCGGAACTGGACGTCGTTGAAGGTGGTGGAGCCGGTGTGACGCTGGGCCTGCGCGCCGTTGAACGGATCGACGTGGTCGATGTCGTTGCACTCGACCGGATTGACGTACGAGCAGCGCTCGGTCATGCCGGAGTAGTAACGCATCGTCCAGGTCATGCCGAACAGGCCACGCGTGAAGTCCAGCGACAGGTTGGAACGCGTGCGGAAGTTGCCGCCGTAGCCGGTTTCCGGCTGCACGGTGGTGTCCGGATTGTCGTCGGCCTTGATGTTCAGGTAGTCGACATAGGTGGTGTTCCAGTGCGTGGCGAACTGGCCGATCGCGTCGATGGTGAAGCGGTAGTTCACGCCGAAGTCGTAACCCGCCGTCTTCTGCCAGCCCTTGTTGGTCAGGCCGTAGAACATGTTGGTGATGACGCCGTTGGCCGGATCACGCGTGAAGCCCGAGCAACGCGAGCTGATGCCTGCCACGTAGCAGTCGTCCAGGATGTTCTGCACTTCGTCCTGGCTGATCACGTTCTTGATGTCGATCTTGTACCAGTCCAGCGACACGTCGAGGCCTTCGACGTAGTGCGGGCTGTAGATCACGCCGAACGTGCGGGTGGTCGCCGTTTCAGGAGTCAGCTTCGAGTTGGAGCCGGTGGTGAACTGGTAGTTGGTCTGGCACGGATACGTGCTGCACGGATTGAGTGCCTGGCCCAGCTGCACATAGTTCGCTGCCACGGCCGGTTGGCCGCCGAAGCCACCGGTACAACGCGCGGCCACGGCCGGGTTGCCCTTGGCCGAACCGCTCTTGGTATCGCACGGGTCGGTGTACGACTCGAAGCTGCTGCCGATACCGCCGTACAGGTCGGAAATGGTCGGCGCGCGGAAGCCCTGCGCCCAGCTGCCGCGGACGAGCAGGTCGTCGATCGGCTTCCACTTGACGCTGGCCTTGCTGTTGGTGGTGGTGCCGAAGTTGTCGTAGTCGGAGTAGCGGCTGGCCACGTCGATCGACAATTCGCGCGCCATCACCACGTCACGCAGCAGCGGCACGTCGAATTCCAGGTAAGCCTCGTTGACCGAGTACTTGCCTTCGGTCGTGGTGGCCGCCAGACCCGAGCTCAGGCCCGCCTGGTTGAACGCGTCCGGCACGAAGCGGCCGTCTTCCTGGCGGTGCTCAAGGCCGGCGGCGACACCGATGTCACCAGCCGGCAGGCCCACAAAGGTACCGGCGATGTTGGCGGTGTAATCCGTCGTGGTGGTCTTGCCGGTGTCGTGGAATTCCGGGAACAGGAAGGCCTGCAGTTCCGGATCCGCCAGCGAGCCGGCGCCAGCCTGGCCATACGGCAGCAGCGGGTTCCACGCCACGCAGCCGGCGGTCGGCTTGGCGGCGGTACCGCAATGCACTTTGCCATCCGTGCCCATGAAGGACGGACCGACGGCGGCCTCCGCATTGATCAGGTTGAAGTCGCCGTGACCGGTCTTGAGCATGTTGTTGCGATTGGTCATCGCGGCAACGTCCCAGTTCCAGTTGCGGCCGCCCAGCTCGAAGTAGCCCTCGAAGCCAGCCGTCCAGCGATAGGTTTCCAGTTCGCTGTTGGTCGTACGGGGCACTTCCCAGCCGCGACGGGCGAAGTTGAGCGTGGTGCCAAGCGGGTTGAAGTAGCTGGTGGCCGCCATCGGCCTGGTGAAGGCGGCCGACTGGTACGGATAACCGGCGATCTGCTGCAGGGTCTCGCGCTTGTTGTAGAGGAAGTCGGTCTTGAACGTGACGTTGTCGAGCAGGTTGTACTTGCCCGCCACGAACAGCGAGGTGCGCTCCTGACCGGTGGCCAGCGACATCTCCTGGTTGGAGTTGGCGTAGCGCGAGGTGGTCAGCGGCTGGTAGTTGGCGATATTGCGCGGGTCGGTACCCGGCGTGAGCGTACAGGTGGCCTTGGCGCCGCCCGGGCCGCAGGGGCCGCTGAACGAACCGTTCTGGGTGATGCCGCTCCAGCCGTTGACACCGTCCTTGGCGTTCGGGAACTGGTGGAAGGGACCCGCCGGATAGGCGCTGAACTCGCGGTCCTTTGCCCAGACCGGATCGTCCTTCTGGTACTGCGCGCTGGCCATGATCGAGCCGCGCTCGTTGGCGGTACCGAGCGTGAAGTCGTAGCTCTGGCCCTTGCCGTCATTCTGGTCGTACTGGCCGACGTAGGCATTGGCCTCGGCGCCGGTGAAGTTGCTGCGCGTGATCACGTTGACCACGCCGGCAATCGCGTCCGAACCGTAGATGGACGAACCGCCATCCTTCAGCACTTCGATGCGGTCGATCACCGACACCGGGATCTGACCCAGATCCTGCAGGCCCGAGGTGTTGGCGCCCAGGCGCTTTCCGTTGATCAGGATCAGCGTGCGATTGGCACCGAGGTTGCGCAGGTCGACGTAATAGCCACCCACGTCTTCGCCCGACGACAGCGCGTTGGCGCGGCTGATCGGCGGCGAACCGACTTCGGTCAGGTTCTGCAGAATGTCGGCAACCGAGGTGAAACCCTGGTTCTGGATCTGCTTGCGGTCGATCGTGACCACCGGCTGGGCGGTTTCCACGTCGACGCGCGGAATGCGCGTACCGGTGACGGTGACGGTTTCGAGCTTCTTGACCTCGCTCTCGCTGGCTGCGGGGCCGCTGGTGTTCTGCGCCAGGGCCGGAGCCATGGCTGCGAAGGTACCTACGGCAAGAGCCAGGCGGACGGCCACCGTAAGTTTATTGTCAACTTTCTTGCGGAACTGCATATTTACTCCCCAGTAAAGACGCCGGCCCCAACCGACGCCAAAATGCCGACTTGCTCGCAAGTGGCAGGCTTCAAAGGCGTTGCACCCTCAAAACTTGCTGTCTGCCAGCTGAACAACCCGGCGCATTCTTGATTACCAATTCGCAACCGTTGCGTTCTTGGTCTCGGTAGAAGTTGCTCCCCAGGGGCTGCGACTACCAAGAACTTACGACCATATGAGAAATTTCTTACGAGTGTCAACGATTTCGTAACGCTTGCTTCACGCTGACGTTTCTAAATTTCGGGCCACGCTCCCCTTACAAGTCGCCATCCGCCAGGAAAATGCGATGAACATGCAAAAAATTTCGACAAACGAGTCTTCGTCCACCTTTGCCGATCGCATCAAAGTGCTGATCCAGCGCGTGGGCAGCGTCACCGAGATCGCTCGGATGTGCGGTTTTTCTGAAGGTGTCGTGCGTAGCTGGCGCGATGGCAATACCGATCCGTCGCGCGCACGCTGCGTGACCCTGGCCAAGACCCTGGGTATTTCCCTGGTGTGGCTGGTGGCCGGCGAAGGGACCATCCAGACCACGGACGCGATGGCCTCCGGCGAAGACCAGACGAATACGGAAACGATGGCCAACCGCCATCGCTCCAAACTGCGCACCGCAGCGGACACGCTGCATGCCAGCGGCCTGGCCATGGATCCGAACCGCCTCAACACGGCGCTGCGCATCCTGCAGTCGGAGCTGGACCTGGCCGAGAGCCGCCTGACCCTGGCCGACAACGCCGACATGCTGGCCGACCTCTATGAAATCCTCGGCCCGGGCGGCACCGACGTGGACGCCACCGCGATGGTCTCGTTCAACCAGCGCCTGCACGAGCGCGTGAAGCGCGGCCGTCAGGTCGCTGCGTAAGTGCATCGATTGCAGACGGCATAAAAAAACGGCAGCCCGGAGGCTGCCGTTTTTCTTTGCTGCGATGGCCGGTTGCTAGAGGCGGGCAATGTCCGCGATGGCGCCGAATTGCGCCTTCAGCTGACCCAGCAAGGCCAGGCGATTGGCGCGCACCGCCGGGTTTTCCGCGTTCACCAGCACGCTGTCGAAGAACGCATCCACCGGTGCCTGCAACTGCGCTAGGCGCGTGAGCACCGCGGCGTAGTCGCCGGCTTCCAGCGGCGCATGCGTGTCGGCGCGGGCGGCGTCGAGCGCGGCATGCAGCGAGCGTTCGGCCTCCGCCTCGAAATGGGCGGGGTCGACCGTGGTGCCCACCGGTGCAGCGCCTGCTTCCTCGGCCTGCTTGCGCAGGATGTTGGCCACGCGCTTGTTCGCCGCGGCCAGGCTCAAGGCCTCCGGACGGCGACCGAATTCGCCGACCGCGCGCAGACGTCGGTCGAAATCCACCAGGCTGGACGGCGAGACGGCCGCCACGGCCTCGAATTGCTCGCTCGTAAAGCCCTGCTCGGCGTAATAACCGCGCAGGCGATCGAGCACGAATTCGACCAGTTCGTCAGCCAGCGCGGCACGGCGCTTGCCGGCGTCGAGCGTAGGCGCCTTGCCATCCTTGCCCGGCTTGAGGCCAGCGGCGAGCGCTGCTTCCGGCAACAATTCGAGCGCTTCGACAAAACTGCCGCGCAGATCCAGCTCCAGACCACCTTCGACCAGCGTACGCGCAAGACCGAGCGCTGCACGACGCAGGGCGAACGGATCCTTGTTGCCGCTGGGCTTCATGCCCACGGCGAAAATGCCTGCCAGCGTATCGAAGCGATCGGCCACGGCGAGCACCTGGCCCACCTTGCCGGCCGCGATGGCGTCCCCGGCGAAGCGCGGCTGGTAATAGCTGTCCAGCGCCTCGGCCACGTCGGCCGCTTCACCGTGGTGCGCCGCGTAGTAACGACCCATCACGCCCTGCAACTCGGGGAATTCGCCGACCATGCGGGTGAGCAAGTCGCACTTGCTGAGTGAGGCGGCACGCGTCGCGGCGCCGGCATCCACGTCCACGCGGGCGGCGATGATGCGGGCCAGCTCGGCCACGCGCACGCTCTTGTCCCACAGGCTGCCCAGCGCCTGCTGGTAGGTGACCTGCTTGAGCTGATCCTGATAGCCGGCCAGCGGCGTCTTGAGGTCTTCATCCCAGAAGAACTTGGCGTCGGCGAAGCGCGGACGGATCACGCGCTCGTAGCCCTTGCGGATTTCCGACGGCTGCTTGCTCTCGATGTTGGCGACACCGATGAAATGCTCGGTGAGCTTGCCGCTGGCGTCGAACACCGGCACAAACTTCTGGTTGGTCTCCATGGTGGTGACCAGCGCTTCGGGCGGCACCGCAAGAAATTCGCGATCAAAGGTGCACGCAATCGCCACCGGCCATTCGGTGAGATTGGCGATTTCGCTGAGCAGAGCCTCGTCGAGCTGCGGCACGCCACCGGTTTCCTTGGCTGCACGGGCGACTTCATCGCGCACTTTCTGGCGACGCTCGGCCGGATCGGCCAGCACCTTGGCCGCGCGCATCGAGTCCAGCCAGATATCGGCGTCGGACACGTGCACCGGCTGCCCATGCATGAAACGGTGACCACGCGACTTGCGGCCGCTGGTCAGGCCCAGCACGCTGCCGTCGACGATGTCCGCGCCGTGCAACATCACCAGCCAGTGCACCGGACGCACGAACGTGTAGTCGTGATCGCCCCAGCGCATCGGCTTGGGAATCGGCAAACCCTTGAGCGCCTCGTCGACGATTTCAGGCAACAAAGCCGCCACCGGCTGGCCCGGCTTGACCGCGCGGAACACGAACCACGAACCCTTGTCGGTCTCGAGCTTTTCCAGCTGTTCGACGGTCACTCCGCAAGACTGCGCAAAGCCGAGCAAGGCCTTGCTCGGCTGGCCATCGGCATCGAGCGCCGCGTTGACGGCCGGGCCGCGACGTTCAACATTTTGTTCGGGCTGGTTGACCGCCACGGCCGGGATATAGACGGCCAAACGGCGCGGCGAAGCATACAGCCTCGCTTCGTCCAGGCCGGCGTCCACGCCGCGCTTGGCCAGTCCGTCGCAGATGCCGCGCAGGAACGCAGCGGACAAGTCATCCAGCGCCTTGGGCGGCAGTTCTTCGGTGCCCAGTTCGATCAACAGCGGCTTGGTGGCGGCGCTCATGCAGCCTGCTCCTTCACGTTCTTCTTCAGGCCGGGAAACCCGAGCTTTTCGCGTTGTGCGACATAGGTTTCAGCCACCGCTCGGGCCAGCGTGCGCACGCGCAGGATGTAGCGCTGGCGTTCGGTGACGCTGATGGCGCGGCGCGCGTCGAGCAGGTTAAAGGTGTGGCTGGCCTTCATCACCTGCTCGTAGGCAGGCAACGGCAGGTTGGCGGCGATCAGCTTGTTGGCTTCGCCTTCGCACACGTCGAACCAGCGCAGCAATTCGGGCACGTTGGCGTGCTCGAAGTTGTAGGTGCTCTGCTCCACTTCGTTCTGGTGGAACACGTCGCCATAGGTGACGGTGCCGCGCGGGCCGTCGGTCCAGATCAGGTCGTAGACGTTGTCCACGTTCTGCAGGTACATGGCCAGGCGCTCGAGACCGTAGGTGATCTCACCGGTCACGGGACGGCACTCCAGGCCGCCGGCCTGCTGGAAGTAGGTGAACTGGGTCACCTCCATGCCATTGAGCCAGACTTCCCAGCCCAGACCCCAGGCGCCGAGCGTCGGCGATTCCCAGTTGTCTTCGACGAAGCGCAGGTCGTGCACCAGCGGATCCAGGCCCAGCTCCTTCAGCGAACCGATGTACAGGTCCAGGATGTTGTCCGGGTTTGGCTTCATCACCACCTGGTACTGGTAGTAATGCTGCAGGCGGTTCGGGTTTTCGCCGTAGCGGCCGTCAGTAGGACGGCGGGACGGCTGCACGTACGCCGCCGCCCAGGGCTCGGGACCGAGCGAACGCAAAAAAGTGGCCGGGTGGAACGTGCCGGCGCCGACCTCGGTGTCGAGGGGCTGCAGCAGGACACAACCCTGCGCCGCCCAATAGCGGTTAAGGGTCTGGATCACATCTTGGAAGGTGCGCGCGGACATGGCTTTCCGTGGGCTTCAATAAAGCGGGTTAGTATAGCCGGGACCGCTTTCTCCGCTGGAATCCAGCGCAGAAAGCCTATCGGAGAGATCGCCGCATGGCCGCTTCGCCGCAAACAGTGTCCCTGCTCGGCCGCCGCAGTCGGCTGGCGCTGGATGAAATGCTCGCCACGCTGGTGGTCGACGGCTATCTGCTCGCCGAAGACGCCAAGCAGGTGCGCATGGGCTCGCGCAGCGGCCGCGCCACCGTGGAATTGCATCCGCTGGTGCTGGTGGCCAACGCCAAGCTGCCCAACCAGCGCGATCCGGGCCGACCGCTGAGCCTGGAGGCGCTGACCGAATGGCTCGCCGGCCACGCCCAGCTGCCGTACCTGAAAATCGATCCGATGAAGATCAACGTGGCCGCGGTGACCCAGGTGGTCAGCCGCGCCTACGCCGAACGCCATCGCATCCTGCCGGTGGCGGTAGCGCCGGGCGAAGCGACCTTCGCCACCTGCGAGCCATTCGACAATGCATGGGCGGCCGACCTCTCGCAGATGCTGCGGCGAGACGTGAAGCGCGTGGTGTCCAACCCGATCGACATCAACCGCTACCTGCTGGAGTTCTACGGCGTACAACGCTCGATCCAGCTGGCGCAGGACGCCAAGACCACCGGCTACGACTCCTCCGCCATCCTCAACTTCGAACAGCTGCTGGAGCTGGGCAAGGGCGGCGAAGTCGGCGCGGATGATCGCCACGTCGTGCACATCGTGGATTGGCTGCTGCAATACGCGTTCGAACAGCGCGCCTCGGATATCCATTTGGAGCCGCGCCGCGAAGCCGGCCTGATGCGTTTTCGCATCGACGGCGTGATGCACAAGGTATTCGAGCTGCCGCCGCCGGTGATGACCGCGGTCACCGCGCGAATCAAGATCCTCTCGCGCATGGATGTGGCCGAAAAGCGCCGCCCGCAGGACGGTCGCATCAAGACACGCTCTGCTTCAGGACGTGAAGTGGAACTGCGTATCTCCACCATGCCGACAGCGTTCGGCGAAAAGGTGGTGATGCGTATCTTCGATCCGGACATCGTGGCCAAGGATTTCTCGCAGCTGGGCTTTTCGCCCGAAGAGGGCGAGGCCTGGCGAACGATGGTGGAACGCCCGCACGGCATCGTGCTGGTGACCGGTCCTACCGGTTCGGGCAAGACCACCACGCTTTACTCGACGCTCAAACATCTGGCGACGCCGGAGTTGAACGTCTGCACGGTCGAAGACCCGATCGAAATGGTGAGCCCCGAGTTCAACCAGATGCAGGTGCAGGCGGCCATCGACCTGGACTTTGCCACTGGCGTGCGCACGCTGCTGCGACAGGACCCGGACATCATCATGGTTGGCGAAATCCGCGACCTGGAAACGGCGCAGATGGCCGTGCAGGCCTCGCTCACCGGTCACCTCGTGCTGTCGACCCTGCATACCAACGATGCGCCCAGCGCGATCACGCGTCTGCTTGATCTGGGCGTACCGCATTACCTGATCCAATCCACCCTGACCGGCGTGGTGGCGCAGCGTCTGGTGCGCACGCTGTGTGCCCACTGCAAGCAGGCCACCGAGCAGGAGCCGCACGAGTGGACGGCGCTCACGCACGGCTGGGACGTGCCGCTGCCCGAGAAGGTCTACAAACCGGTCGGTTGCCTGGAGTGCCGCAATACAGGCTTCATGGGACGCACCGGCATCTACGAGATGCTGCCGCTGTCCTCGCGCCTGCGCGGATTGATTTCATCGCAGCTGGATCTGGGTCATTTCGGCCACGCCGCGCTCGCCGAAGGCATGCGTCCCTTGCGCATTTCCGCGGCGGCCCAGGTGGCGCGCGGCGTCACCACCGTCAAGGAAGTGCTGACCGTGATTCCGCCCATCGAACATGGCGTCGTCTGACGACGCTGCTCGCTCACCCAACGTATTCGTCGTATCGCATGAAGCCTGTCCTGATCATCCGCACCGGTCGCGCCCCTGCTCCCATTCGCGCGCGTCACGGTGACTTTCCCCACTGGTTCCGCCTTGGTGCACAGCTGTTGCCGGAGCGCATCCGCGTGGTCGACGTGGAAGCTGGCGAACAACTTCCACCACCCAGCGAAGTGGCCGGTGCACTGATCACCGGTTCCGCCGCGATGGTCACTGAGCGTGCCGCATGGAGCGAACGCACGGCGGGCTGGATCAGGGATGCCATGGATCTGGAGCTGCCGATGTTCGGCGTGTGCTACGGCCATCAGCTGATGTCGCATGCCCTGGGTGGGCGCGTCGACTACCTGCCCGGCGGTCGCGAGATCGGCACCGTGACGCTGAACATGCTCGATGCCGCCAAAAACGATCCGCTGGCAAGCAGCTTCCCGTCTGCATTTCGCGCCCATGCCACGCATGAACAAAGCGTACTCGAGCTGCCTAAGAACACGACCGTACTGGCCAGTTCCTCGCGCGACCCGAATCATCTCGTCCGCTACGGCAAGAACGCGATGAGCGCGCAGTTCCATCCTGAATTCAATGCGGATGTGATGCGCGCCTACATTGACCGCAAGCACCACGACATGAAGCGCGAAGGCTTCGATCCGCACCACACGTTTAAGCAGGTTGCCCCGACTCCGCTGGCGCGCCGCCTGTTCCGGCAGTTCTCGCGTCACCATGGGCTGGCCGCCGGCTGACATGACTGTCACGCTCACGGTCTAGAATCGGGCCATCGGCGCGAAGCTTCCACAGAGCGCCGTCACATGGACGAACACCATGGGTCGACAACCGCATGTACACCGCGCATCGGTCATTGCGATGCGGCTGGTCGACATTGCCGACACCATCGATCTGACCGCCGCCGAATCACTTTGGGCGCAACGGGCGCGTACTGCCGCCGCCCGCAGTCGGTTGGTGACCGCGCCGACGAAGGCGCTGACGTTCGGCGTACCACCCGTCGAGTTGACCCTGGGTCCCATCGAGGTTGATGTCGGTGGCCGCGCCTTGCAAGCCACCGCGCTCGCGAGGCTCTACGAGTTCGGAGTCGCCGCCTTATCCATCAGCGTGCCTGCCGACGATCTCTCATGGGTGGACTTCAGCGCGCGAGTGAATGCAGTCGATGCCGCGTTTGGTCTGGCCTCCGATTCAGACGCGTGGACGCGTCTGCTGGCGCAGATCACGGACATCGTGGGGCCCGCGCTGTTGCGGCCGAGTGTGGCCGTCCTGCACGAGGACTATCTACTGGGCCTGGTACATGCGCTCGAAGGAGTCGTGAGTACAGCAACGCTTCACGACGAGCTGGACCTTGTGCCCTTGCTTGCCGGTGAATCACGACCGCTCTCCGAGTCTGCTCGCCAGGAACTGCTGCGGCAGCGCTTTTCGTATTACACCGACGATCTGGCCGTCGTCACCTGGGACCGCGCCTTCATCTACGAACCGCGCGGTGAGTCGGACGTGGTCGATATTCTCGAAGTGGCGAACGCCCAGCTATTGGAGTTGCGCTACTACGACGAATTGCTCGATGCCGAACTGCCACGCATGTACGACCTGGTGGAAGCGACGCACAACGTCGCCAACCCTTTTGCAGCGCGACGCTACGCCGATCTGGCGCGGCATCTATACACGCTCGTGGCGGAAGTCACCGAGATCACCGAGAAAGTCGACAACGCACTGCAAGTCACCGAGGACGTTTATCTCGCGCGCGTTTATGCGGCGGCACTCGAGTTGTTTCGCGTACCGCATGTCAGCAAAGCCGTCGATCGCAAGCTGGCCATCATCCGCGACAGCTACGCGGCGTTATATGAAGAGGCATCGAGCAAGCGGGGCGAGCTGATGGAGCTGGCCATCATCGTGTTGATTGCCGTGGAGATCCTGATCGCGGTAATCCGCCACGTCTAGCCAGCGATTCAGCGCCCGCGCGGCGGCATCGGAAACGGCGTGATCTTCTGGCCGTCGCTGGCATCACGGATCACCAGCGCGCCCTTGCTCTCCACTTCCTCGACCCGCACCACCGATTGCATCGGCAGGTGCAATACGCGCGTGTCCTTGAACTCGTCGCGCAGCTTCTCTTCGGTGGGATCCACCAGCAGGCCTTCGCCCACGGGCTCGAACACCAGTTCGCCGACTTCGGTGAAACCCCACAGGCTGCTTGATGCCACGTGGCGGGCATAGAGCTCGTAGCACTTGCCCAGATGCAGGAAGGTGACTTTGTAGAGTTTCTTGTTGCGCATGAGCCTATGTTATCCGCGTAGACGCCGCGCGATGCCTTCTCGCGAAAACAAGGCAAACACCACGCCAAACAGGAAGCCGGCGATATGCGTCCACCACACTACCGCACCATAACTGGGCCCGGCGTAGCTGAAGAGCAACTGCAACAGCACCCAGATGCCGATCAGGAGAAAGGCCGGGACGCGCACGAATTCCAGGTAGAGACCCAGGGGCAACACCAGTCCTAGTCTCGCGCGGGGAAACAGCGCTATGTAGGTTCCCAGCACCGCCGACACGGCGCCGCTGCAGCCGATGATCGGCGAACGCACGCCAGTCAACGAAAGCGCACCGACTAGGTTCGCCACCATGCCACCGAGCACAAACAGCAGCAGGAAGCGCAGCGAGCCCAGTGCGCGTTCCGCCGGCAAACCAAAGATCACCAGGAACAATAGATTGCCCAGCAGATGCAGCCAGGCGAGATGGATGAAGAGCGCGGTGAACAGGCGTAGCAGCGATGGATCGTGCAATTGCGGCAGCAGCGGCGCCTTCGGATCGAAGATGTTCGCCGGCACGGTACCCCATTCGAGCCACATCGACATGCGCTGCGGCCCAGGCATCAAGGCCAGGCCGACGAAACTGATCACGCACACGACCACCACGAGCACGGTGGCCCATTGGACATGCCGACGACGGCGGGTTTCGACATGGACAAACACTGGAAACGCTCCGCGGCTTGCAGCTCAGGTGAGCTTTGCATCATAGGCGATAAGTTTTTGCTGCACAGCGCGCATCGGACGACTTCGGCGCTTTCAGACGATGCCCGTGGCAGTTGGCCGTGTATCGATGCAGCAAAATTTTCAAAGCGCACAAAGACAAACGCCTTCCCGGATGGGAAGGCGTTTGAGGGATAAAGCCCCTGGCGGTGACCTACTCTTGCATGAGAATTCACACTACCATCGGCGCAGCTGCGTTTCACTTCCGAGTTCGGGATGGGATCGGGTGGGGCCACAGCGCTATAGC